>SLLM01000071.1 GCA_007134055.1 Ectothiorhodospiraceae bacterium
CCGGTGAGGGCCCGCGCCTGCAGATCAACGCCCAGAACTGCGTCCATTGCAAGACATGTGACATCAAGGATCCGACCCAGAACATCCACTGGGTCGTTCCTCAGGGCGGCGATGGCCCGAACTACCCCAACATGTAGACCCGGGGCGCCGTATCGCAATGCAGCACAACTTCAGGTGGACGCTTACGTAAACGAGAGATACAGTCCTTCAAGGGCCGGGGAGGAATTACCGCATATACTTCCCCCAAGGTAACAAGAAGAACGTACCCGGCGCCCTGGAGGAGACATGGCGAGGCTCGCCCGAAGCTACGTGCACGGGATCGGCACACGTCCGCTGGTCGGGGAGACCATCGGCGAGTGCCTGGAGCGGATCGCCGCCACCTGTCCCGAACGACCTGCGATGGTGGATTGCCAGCACGGTGGTCGCTGGACCTGGAGTGCGCTGAATCAGCAGGCGGACGAGATCGCCGCCGGCCTCATCGGCATGGGCCTGGAGCCGGGCGAACGCATCGCCGCGTGGTCCCAGAACCGTGCCGAGTGGACATTGACCCAGTTCGCTGCCGCCAAGGCAGGACTCATCCTCGTCAACATCAACCCGGCCGCACGGACCGAAGAACTCCGCCGGTACCTGCAACTGGTGGGTGCCCGGGCGCTGGTGCTGCAGGCCGCATTCAAGACCAGCGACTACCTGGCCATGGCCCGCGAGCTGCTGCCGGATCTCCCGGGCAGCAAACCGGGCGACCTGCGCAGCGGCACACTACCCGACCTGCGCTGGGTCATCCGGCTGGGAAGCGAACGGACGCCCGGGATGCTCGGATTCGACGAGATCACGGGTTTTGCCGACGCGGACGCCCACCGGCGCCTGCGCGAGACGATGGCCGCCACGCCCTTCGACGCCCCGGCGAATATCCAGTTCAGCAACGCCACCGGGGGCAAGGCGGCGGGTGCGACCCTAACGCACCACAATCTGCTCAATAACGGCTTCACCGTCGGCGATACGCTGCGACTGGGGGAAGCGGACCGCGTCTGTATACCGGTACCGCTGTTCCACTGCTTCGGCATGGTGATGGGCAACCTCGCCTGCCTCGCTCATGGCAGCACCATGGTGTACCCGGGGGAGGTCTTCGACCCGCAGGAGACCCTGGAAGCGATTGCCGCGGAACAGTGCACCGCCGTGTACGGTGTCCCGGCAATGTTCAAGGCCATGCTGGAGCATGAGCGGTTCGCCGCGTTTGACCTGGGCAGCCTGCGCACGGGCATCATGGCCGGTGCCCCCTGTCCCGAGGAGACGATGCGCCAGGTCATGACCGACATGCACATGGAGGAGGTCGTGATCGCCTACGGCATGACCGAGACCTCACCGGTATCCTTCATGAGTGACGTGGACGACCTGGTCGAGCGTCGGGTCTCCACAGTGGGCACCGTGCGGGCGCACACGGAAGTCAAGATCATCGACAGCGCCGGACGGGTCGTGCCTCCCGGCACAAGTGGCGAGCTGTGTACCCGCGGGTACAACGTGATGCGCGGTTACTGGAACGACCCCGAACTCACCGCCCAGGTAATCGACACCGCGGGCTGGATGCACACCGGAGACCTGGCCCTGCTCGACGAGGCGGGCTACTGCCGGATCGTCGGCGGCATCAAGGACATGGTTATCCGCGGCGGCGAGAACATCTATCCCGCGGAGATCGAGGAGTTCCTTGCCGGCCACGCCGCGATCGCCGAAGCCGTTGTCGTGGGAGTACCGGATGAACGCATGGGGGAGGAGCTGTGCGCCTGCATCCGGGTCGAGCCGGGCAGGACCCTGGACGAAGCCGCGGTCCGTGCGCACTGCCGTGACGCCATTGCGCACTACAAGGTTCCCAGGTACCTGCGCTTCTACCAGCGATTCCCCCGGAGCACGGGACGGGCACTCAAGTACATGCTGCGCCAGGAAAGCCTGCAGGCGCTGAATCTGCAGGATCCGCCCCGGGACTGATGGCAGCCCGGCGGGCGACACGACGCCAGGGAGGAGACCACACATGACCAATGAGGGCTCGACGGCCGGCGGGGAAGTGCTTGTGTGCGAGAACGTCAGCCGCTGGTTCGCCGGGCTGCAGGCGCTCAAGAACATATCCATCGGCATCCGGAGCGGCGAGGTCTTCGGCCTGGTTGGCCCCAACGGTTCCGGCAAGACCACACTGGTGAACGCCGTCACCGGGTTCTATCCGCCCCAGGAGGGCGTAATCCGCTTCCAGGATACGGTCCTCAACCGGCTGAAACCCCACCAGGTAGCCACACAGGGTATCGCCCGGACCTTCCAGAACGTCGCCCTGTTCAAGGGCATGAGCGTGCTGGACAACATTCTCATGGGACGTCACATCTTCATGCGCCCCAGCGCACTGGCGTCGCTCTTCTACTGGTGGTGGGCGCAGCGAGAGGAAGTGGTCCACCGGCTGAAGGTCGAGGAGATCATCGATCTGCTGCAACTGGAGAGCGTTCGCGACGAGCCGGTGGACATCATCCCGCTGGGACTGCAAAAGCGCGTCGAACTGGCGCGTGCGCTGTGCGCCGAACCGCGCTTCCTGATCCTGGACGAGCCGATGGCCGGCATGAACCAGGAAGAAAAGGAGTACATGGTGCGCTTCATTCTCGATGCCCAGGAGGCCCTCGGCCTGACCGTGCTGCTGATCGAGCACCACATGGACGTGGTGACCGCCATCTGCGACCGCATCGTGGTGCTCAACAACGGCGAGAAGATTGCCGAAGGACCGCCCCGGGAAGCCATCAACGATCCCGCTGTGGTGGCGGCATACATCGGGAAGAAGAGCGATGCAGCCTGAAGAAGAACCAATGCCGGACGGACAGCCCGTCGCCCGGCATCCCGACTGGAAGACGGCAGACAACCTGGTCAACCTGCTCCGGCACAACGCCGAGAACCATGGCGACGGCATCGCCATGCGCGAGCGGGAGCGGGGAATCTGGCAGGAGTACACCTGGCGGGACTACCTGGACCGCGTGCTCTGCTTTGCCGCCGGCCTGGAGGAACTCGGGGTCGGCGCCGAGGACAACATTCTGGTCCTCGGCGACAACCGCCCGACGCTGTACTTCGGCATGCTCGGGGCCATTGTCCTGCGTGCCGTCCCCTCACCCGCATACCCGGACACCACTCCGGAGGAAATCACGGGCCAGATGCAGCGCGAGGACATCCGCTTCGCCCTGGCCGAGGATCAGGAACAAGTGGACAAACTGCTCGCCATCCGGGAAGACGGCCACGAGACCCTGGAGCGGATCATCTACGATGATCCCCGCGGCCTGACCGGCAAGGAACCCCCCGGCGTCGTGGCTTTCACGGACCTGGTGGAACGCGGAAGGCAGCGGCTCGACGAGCAACCGGACCTGAGCCAGGACCTTCTCTCCCGGGCCACGATCCACGATATCGCCGTCCTGCTGCACTCATCCGGTACCACCGGAGCCCCCAAGGGCGTACCGCTGAAGCATGGCCACATACTCTCCGGCGTACGCAACGCCGCCGCGGCGGGCTATTTCCGGGAAGGCGAGATCCACATGGCCTATCTGCCAATGGCCTGGGTCGGGGATTTCATCTTTTCCGTGGGCGCGGCGCTGGTGCTGCGGTTTTCCGTGAACATCCCCGAGCGGCAGGAAACCGCTCTCCATGACCTGCGGGAAATCGCCCCTACGCTCTACTTCAGCTCCCCCCGGGCGTGGTCCAACATGCTCACCCGCATCCAGGTGGGCATCGACGAGGCCACCGGTCTCAAGCGCTGGCTCTATCACCGCTTCATGCCCTTTGCTGTCGAGCTGGAGCGCAGGCGCCTGGAGGGCCGGCAACCGGGTACCGGCGAGCGGTTCTGGCGGGCGCTGGGGGAAATCCTGGTCTACGGCCCGATCAAGGATCAGCTCGGCCTCGCCCGGGTGCAGCGGCCCTACACGGCGGGCGAGGCCATCGGCGAGGATGTTTTCCTGTTCTTCCGCGCGCTGGGCCTGAATCTGCGCCAGTTCTACGGACAGACCGAGAACTGTGCCCTGGCCGCTGCCCAGGATCCGGACTCCATCAAGCTGCATACCGTTGGCAAGCCGTTCCCCGGTGTGGAGATCCGCATCAGCGAGGATGGCGAAATTCTCATGCGGGCGGACAACGTCTTCGACGGCTACTACCGGAAACCGGAAGCAACGGCCGAAACCCTCAGGGATGGCTGGCTGCACACCGGTGACGCAGGCTACATGGAGGACGACGGCCAGATCGTGGTGCTGGGACGGGTCTCCGAGGTAGTCTACACCGCTTCCGGCGAGCGCTTCATTCCGACCTATGTCGAGAACCGGCTGAAGTTCAGCCAGTACATCAAGGACGTCTGCATTCTGGGACAGGACCGCGACTTCCTGGCGGCGCTGGTCGCCATCGACATCAGCGCGGTGGGCCACTGGGCCGAGGAGAACGGTGTGCCCTACACCTCCTTTGCCGACCTTTCGCAGAAGACGCCAGTGTACGAACTCATCCGCGGCGTCATGGATCACGTCAACGCAGTGCTGCCGGAGGGGCTGCGGATCCGGCGTTTCGTCAACCTGCACAAGGAGTTCGACCCGGACGACGGCGAGGTCACCCGCACACGCAAGCTGCGGCGAAACGTCATTGACGCCAACTACAGGCCAATCATCGACGCGATCTACGAAGGCCGGGACTCCGTGGACTACGAGGCGCAGATCACCTATGAGACCGGCGAATCCGGCGTGCTGCGTCGCCATCTCGCCGTCGCGGACGTGGCGCCGAGCGGGGAGAAGTGAACATGGATATCGGCTATTTCCTCGAGCTGCTGATCAACGGCGCCCTTACCGGTCTCATGTACAGTCTGGTGGCACTCGGCATCGTGCTCATCTACAAATCCTCCGGCGTACCGAACCTTGCCCAGGGGGCGATGGTCATGATCAGCGCCTACCTGATCTGGGTAGGCGTCTCCCTGGCGGGGCTGCCGATGATCGTCGCCCTCGCGCTGGCCGTGGTGGGGATGTTCCTGTTCGGGCTGCTGGCGGAACGGCTGTTGCTGCGCAAGATGGTGGGACAACCCATCATCATGATCGTCATGCTCACCCTGGGCCTGGAGATCTTCCTGCGGGGCCTGGGCCCGGGGCTCCTCGGCGCCGCACCGAAGAGCCTGGATCTCGGCATCGACCTCATGCCGATCATCATCGGCGAGGTGTTCATCAACCGTGCCTACCTGGTGGGTGCCGTCGTCGCGGTCGTGATGATCGTCCTCTCCCTGCTGTTCTTCCGCACCCGGCTCGGCACCAAGCTCCGGGCAGTTTCCGATGACCATGTGTCCAGCTGGTCGGTGGGGATTTCGGTGGAACGCGCCATCGGCATCTCCTGGGGGCTGGCCGGAGCCTCCGCCGTTGCCGCCGGAGCCCTATGGGGGTCGGTCCAGGGCGTGGACTGGACGCTCTCGATGCTGCTCTTCCCGGCGGTCGCAGTCGTGATACTCGGCGGTCTGGACAGCATCTACGGGGTGCTGGTGGCCGGGCTCATTGTCGGCATTCTGGGCAGTGTCATCCCGGGTTACGTGGATCCGATCGTGGGCGGAGGCACTCGGGATGTCGTGACCTCGCTCATCATCCTGCTCACCATCATCTTCCGTCCCCACGGCATGTTCGGCCGTGAGGACATCGAGAGGGTCTGACCGCCATGTTCTATCGCCTGTCCGGAGTCCATCACACGCGCTACGAGACGGCCCGGCGCATCTGGCCCGTACCCGCCGACCGGCGCATGGTCTACCTGGTGCTGGCCCTGGCCGTGGCGGCACCGCTGTACATGTCCGATCTCTATCTCACGAGCTACATGCTGCCCTGGCTGATCTGGAGCGCCGCCGCACTGTCGCTCACCCTGCTCATGGGCATCGCCGGTCAGCTGCACTTCGGTTTCGCCGCCGTCATGGCGATCGGCGCCTACACCAGCATCCATCTCACCCGGGCCGGCGTGCCGCTCGAGCTGGCGCTGATCGGCGCCGGACTCGTGGCGGCGGGGATCGGCTGTATCTTCGGCGCGGCGGCGCTGCGGGTGAAGGGCCTGTACCTGGTGATGGCGACACTCGCCATGCAGTACCTGGTGGACTGGACCATCATCAACGTGCCGGCAATCTCCGGGGGTGCCCAGGCTACCCTGAGCACGCCCAGCGTGACGTTCCTGTTCGTGCCTCTGCGCGGCGACACCGCACTCTACTACGGCGCCCTGCTCTGGGCGGTGATCGTCACCATGCTGGTGCTCAACATCAAGCGCACCAGCTTCGGCCGGGCCCTGGTCGCGATCCGCGACAAGGATTTCGCCGCCGCCGTGATCGGCGTCAACCCGTTCAAGTACAAGCTGCTGGCGTTTTTCACCAGCTCCTTCCTGGGGGGCGTAAGTGGCGCGGTGCTGGCGTTCTGCTACTACCAGGCGGTCACGCCGGAGCAGTTCGGCTTCAACGTATCCATTCAGCTGGTGGCGATGGTGCTGGTAGGCGGCCTCGGCAGCGTGATCGGTGCCTACCTGGGGGCCGGCTTCGTGCTGCTGATGCCGATCGTGCTGACCAACGTGGTGGCCTACATGGCAATCGCTGGCTGGCTGTCCGTTTCGTCGAACCTGCTCGCCCACATTCCGCTGATGGTCTACGGCGGGCTGATCGTCGGCTTCATTCTGTTCGAGCCACTGGGCCTTGCGAAGATCTATGACAACGTACGCAAGTATTTCCTGGTCTGGCCTTTCCGGCACACCCAAAGCTAGGGAGACCAGAGTGTCCGATTGAAAACCCGTTCGCGGGCATGTTGCAGTCAGTAGGAGGAGAGGATAATGAAAAGCTTCCTGAAGGGCCTCGCCGGTGCCGCCAGCATTGCGGCCATCGGAATCAGCGGGGCGGCAAAGGCGGATGAGCCCATCCGGTTCGCGCTGTTACAGGACTTCACGGCGGTCTACACCTTCGTGACCGACGAGTACAACCAGGGCCAGCGCGACTACATCGAGCTTGTCAACCGGGAGGGCGGCCTCAATGGCCATGAGATCGAGGCGATCATCCGGGATACCGGCAACGAACCCCAGCGCGGCATCGAAGCATACAATCGTGCCCGGCGGGAGGGAGCCATCCTGGTCGACTTCCTGAGCACACCGGTATCCCGGGCCGCGGTCAACCGGGTGCTGGACGACGAGGTCGTCATGATCACCGTGCTGCATGGGCGCGGCGACGCCAGCGACGGTACCACCTTCCCCTACATCTTCCCGATGATGGCGACCTACTGGTCCCAGGCCACGCTGCTGCTGGACTACATCGACCGGGAACAGGGCGGTCTCGAGGGAAAGCGCATCGCCCACGTCTACATCGACTCGCCGTTCGGCCGCGAACCCGTACCGGTCATGGAGGAACTCGCCCAGCGCAAGGACTTCGAACTGCGTACCTACGCCTATCCGAGCCCCGGTAACGAACAGTCGGCCACCTGGTCCGACGTGCGCCGGTTTCGCCCGGATCACGTAATCCTCTGGGGCGCCGGCGGCGGACAGGCGGTATCAGTGCGGGAGGCGATCCGCAACGGCATCCCCCAGGAGAACATCCTCTCCGTGGTATGGATGGCGGAAACCGATGCGCGCACTATCGGCGAGGAGCGGGCCACGGGAATCAAGCGGTTCGAGGCCGTCGCCACCGGCACCGACCTCCCCATCATGCAACGGATCCTGGAAGAAGTGATCGAGCCGGGCCATGGCGCCGGTCCTAGCGAGAACGTCGGCACCACCTATTACAACATCGGCGTCGCCAGCATGGCCGTGGCCACGGAAGCCGCGCGCCTCGCCCTGGAGGAGCACGGGGCACCGCTTACGGGAACCAGCCTCCGGGACGGCTTCCGCATGATCCGGGATTTCGACGCCGAGGGCATGATGCCGCCGGTTTCCTTTGCCGAGGACGATCACCAGGGCGGCGGTTACGGCCGGGTGTCCCGCTGGAACGGCGAGGCCTGGGAAGCGGTAACGGACTGGTTCACCGCCCACCAGGATATCGTCTGGGAGGAGATCGAGAAGGACGCCGCCGGTTTCCGCGAGGGCCGCTAGTCCGCCGTCGGCCCGCCCCCCGGGGGCGGGCCTCACGAGGGAACATGTGCCATGGATAACCAGGTCGCACAGCCGCGCCAGGCTTCCGACGCCGTGGATCCGTTGCTCACCCTGAGCAACGTGGAGGTCGTCTACGACAAGGTATTTCTCGCCATCAAGGGAGTATCCCTCGATGTCGGCAACGGCGACATGGTCGCACTGCTGGGCGCGAACGGCGCCGGCAAGAGCACGACCCTCAAGACCATCAGCGGACTGCTGGCTCCCGAACGCGGTGCCGTGACGCGGGGGCGCGTGGAGTTCCGGGGCAGGAATATCATTCCCCTGAGCCCGCCGGCCCGCGTCGCTCTTGGCATGGTCCACGTGCTCGAGGGAAGACGCATCTTCGAACACCTTACCCCCGAGGACAATCTGCTGGCGGCGTTCCCCTCACGGACCAGTCGACAGCGGTTCGCCGAACTCAAGGAACAGGTGTTCACCTATTTCCCCCGCCTCAAGGAGCGCGCCCGCACGAAGTCAGGCTACCTCTCGGGCGGCGAGCAGCAGATGCTGGCCATCGGCCGGGCGCTGATGACCGAGCCGGAGCTGATCATGCTGGATGAACCCAGTCTGGGCCTGGCTCCGATGCTGGTGGAGGAAATCTTCACCATTATCCGCGAGATCAACGAGAGGCAGGGGGTCAGCGTCCTGCTGGTGGAACAGAACGCAGCAGCGGCGCTGGAGATCGTCAGTCACGCCTACCTGCTCGAGAACGGGCACGTGGTCATGAGTGGCGAAGCCGCCGTGCTCCGGCAGAACCCGGATGTCCAGGAGTTCTACCTGGGCGGCGCCGGCAAGGTGGATTACCACAACGTCAAACACTATCGGCGCCGCAAGCGCTGGCTGGCGTAGGGGGAGAGACGATGGATCAGGCAACGCCCGAACCAGGGGAGGAGCCGACCAGATCCCGCTTTCCCGTGCCTGCCGTGGACACGCTGCCCGGGGATCTGCGGGAACGGATCGCCACGCTGGCCGGGAAGCTCGGCTTCGTCCCCAATGTTTTCTCGGTGCTGGCTTACCGGCCCGCCGAGCTGCGCGCCTTCCTGGCCTATCACGATGCCCTGATGGAAAGCGATGAGGGGCTGACCCGGGCGGAGCGGGAAATGATCGTGGTGGCCACCAGCAGCGCGAATCAGTGCCTCTACTGCACGGTCTCCCACGGCGCCTTCCTGCGCATACGATCCCGTCACACCCGGCTGGCAGACCAGATCGCGTACAATTACCGGGAAGCGGACCTCTCTTCGGCACAGCGTTGCATGCTCGACTATGCGCTCAAGCTTGCCCGCACCCCCTGGCTGGTGGACGGTGAGGATCACCGGCAACTGGAACAGGCCGGGTACAGCCAGGATGCAATCTGGGACATTGGCGCCATCACGGCGCTGTTCGCCATGTCCAACCGGCTCGCAAGCCACACCGGAATGCACCCCAACGCGCCCTTCTACGGAATGGCACGATGAGTAACGTCCGCGACGTCAGCGATCAGCGTGCACGCAACGGCACGACCTACACCATTGGCGAGCTGGCCCGGGAGTTCGGCATTACCACCCGGACCATCCGGTTCTACGAGGACGAAGGCCTGCTCTCGCCGATCCGCGTGGGCGCCCGTCGCCTGTACCGCCGCCGGGATCGGGCGCGCCTCAAACTGATCCTGCGGGGCAAGCGGCTGGGGTTCACGCTGAGCGAGATCCGCGAGACATTCAACCTCTACGACCAGGCCCACGGCGAAGCGAAGCAACTGCGCTACTACCTGAGTGTTCTGGACGAAAAACGCGAGCAACTGCTGCGCCAGCGGCAGGATCTGGAGGAGACGCTGGCCGAACTCTCCCACTCCTACGACCATTGCAGGCAGCTTCTGGAGGAACAGGAACGGGCGGCCCGGGGGAACGGGGAGTCCTGACGCCTCCGGTCGGACCCACCATCACACATTCAGAAGTTGACGTTTACGTAAAGAAGAGGAAAGCTGTCGCTTCCGACGGCCCTTCCGGATCCCGGCAACGCCATCGGCCAGAGGAGCCATGTCATGATCCAGTTTCCTTCACTGAATTTCGGGCTGGGCGAAGAAATCGACATGCTGCGCGATGCAGTGGCCGGATTCGCCCGCGAGGAAATCGCCCCCCGGGCTTCCGAAATCGACGCCACGAACACATTCCCCGACGACCTGTGGCGCAAGATGGGCGACATGGGGCTGCTCGGTATTACCGTGGAGGAAGAATTCGGCGGCAGCGCCATGGGTTACCTGGCGCACATGGTGGCAATGGAGGAGATCTCGCGGGCCTCCGCCTCGGTAGGCCTGTCCTACGGGGCACACTCCAACCTGTGCGTCAATCAGATACGCGTCAACGGCAACCCCGGGCAGAAGCGCCGCTACCTGCCGCGACTGGTATCCGGCGAGCATGTGGGCGCCCTGGCGATGTCGGAACCCGGTGCCGGGTCGGACGTGGTGGGAATGCGCCTGCGGGCGGAACGGAGTCAAGGGGGGTACCGGCTCAACGGCAACAAGATGTGGATCACCAACGGTCCCGATGCCGACGTGCTGGTGGTATACGCCAAGACCGACCCCGATGCCGGCCCCCGGGGCATCACCGCGTTTCTGGTCGAGCGCGACATGGCCGGGTTTTCCACGGCCCAGAAGCTGGACAAGCTCGGCATGCGGGGATCGAACACCTGTGAACTCGTATTCCGGGACTGCGAGGTCCCGGAGGAGAACGTTCTGGGAGAGGTCGGCGGCGGCGTGCGGGTACTGATGTCCGGCCTGGACTACGAGCGGGCGGTCCTGGCTGCCGGACCGCTGGGCATCATGGCCGCCTGCATGGACGTGGTGCTGCCCTACGTCCACGAGCGACGGCAGTTCGGGCAGCCGATCGGCGAGTTCCAGCTCATGCAGGGCAAGCTCGCCGACATGTACACCTCCATGAACGCCTGCAAGGCGTACGTGTACGCCGTCGGCAGGGCCTGCGACCGGGGCGAAACCACACGCAAGGACGCGGCCGGAGCGATTCTCTATGCAGCGGAGAAGGCGACCTGGATGGCGCTGGAGGCGATCCAGGCGCTTGGTGGCAACGGCTACGTCAACGAGTACCCGACCGGGCGCCTGTTGCGGGACGCCAAACTCTACGAGATCGGTGCCGGCACATCGGAGATCCGCCGTATGCTGATTGGTCGGGAGCTGTTCGCGGAGACCGCCTGAGCACGATCCCCCGGACCAGCCCGCCACCGGAGGATGGTCCATGCGCCGGCCTCGCGCCTGACGCAAGCAGTACAGAACGGGAGCAGACATGTCCGTCATCAAGACCAAGATCAACCCACGCTCGGAGGAATACACCGGCAACCGGGCGGCGATGCTGGCTCTGGTGGACGATCTCCGGGCGCGGGTGGAGCGCGTGCGCCTGGGCGGCGGCGAGAAGGCCCGGGAACGGCATATGGCCCGCGGCAAGCTGCTGCCCCGGGACCGGCTCCGCGTCCTCCTGGACGTCGGTTCGCCGTTTCTGGAACTCTCCCAGCTCGCG
>SLLM01000061.1 GCA_007134055.1 Ectothiorhodospiraceae bacterium
CTGATCAACAGCCCGAACAGCACCAGGCAGATCAGGAGGGCCACATAGCGAAGGACCTGGCCGGTCAGCCCCTTGAAGGCGCCGACCAGGAATTCCAGGGAAATGAGCTGCGCATGGCGGGAGGCGATGCCCATGCCGATGAAGATCACCCAGATCATGCAGTAGCGGGCGATCTCCTCTGTCCACGGCGCGGAGAAATTGAAGTTCACCGCCGTGAAGACAAAGCGGACGAGCACCTGAAACAGCGTTGAAACCGCCATCACCATCAGGAGGAAGCCGATGAGGTAGTAAGCCGTCTTGTTTACGAGGCGAACGACCTCGAGTGCCGCGCGGGCCATGATCATGCGAGGCCTGCCTTGGCGCGCCACGCGGCCAGCTCTTCGAATCGCTCATCCCGCCAGGTCTTGCGCTCACCGATGGCGTCCGGCGTGACCGTGGCAGTGCAGTAGGCCTGCAGTGCCGCCAGCACCTCTTCCCCGAGTACCCCGGCATCCGCCGGTGGCGACTGCCGGATGCCGTCGAACATGGCCTGGTAGCGCGTGAAATAGTCGGCGATGCCCCCCGGCGCGTTGAGGTGGACCCCCTCCAGCGGCCCGAGGATCGACCAGCGCATGCCAAAGGCATCGCGGATCAGGGTGTCGGCGCCTGCGGGGCTGACAACGCCCTCGCGGATCAGCCGGAGCATCTCGATCAGCAGCACCCCCTGCAATCGGTTCATGGCGAACCCGTCGACCTCCTTGCCGAGCAGTACGGGCTTTTGCCCCAGGGCACGCAGGACCGACTGGGTCCGCTCGACGCTCTCGGCACTGGTGAAGGGCGCCGGGACGACCTCGACGGCAGGCAGGAGATGGGGCGGCGTTGCCGGGTGGGCAATGATGCAGCGGTGCCGTCCGGAGAGCGAGCCCATGATCCGGGAGGCCGGCAGCGCGGACGACGAGCTGGCCAGGATTGTCTCTTCCCCTGCCGTGGCGTCGAACTCCGCGAACAGTGCCCGCTTCGCGTCGAGCTCCTCGACGATGGACTCCTGGATGTAATCGCAGCCGGCAGCCGCAAGGGACGCAAGGGTGTCCGCGTTGCGGATGTCACCTGTCCCCGCCCCGTGGCCTGCCTCCCCGTGCAGGCGCGCAACCTGCCGGCGCACGGACTCGATCCTGGTGGCCATGTCCTTGGCGGGCAGGAGCGGGTCGTGCACGACTACGTCCTGGTGAGCCCGCAACGCCGCGATGGCCCAGGAGCTGCCGATGATGCCGAAGCCGACAATGCCAATCCGCATGATTGAATACCTGCCTTACGGGGGTAGGAATCGCTACTTGATCGGGGAGAAGCCCACGGGTCTGAGAATGCGCGTGTGCTGCTGGTCGACAAGGTGTGTCACCTTGTCCAGATAGGCGAGCCAGCGAGGGTCCTGCATCATCTGGTCGCGGCGCTCGAGGCGCTCATCCAGGCTCTCCCAGCCCCAGAGAGCAACCACGTGGTTGAGCTCGCCGATTTCCGAGGTGAAATAGCCGAGGAAGTGCCCGAGTAGCTCCTTTTGCACCGCCAGCCCGGATTCCTCGTAGTGCCCGATGAACTCCGCGAGTTTTCCCGGCTTGATTCGATAGTCTCTTTCTTCAATGATCATTTTTTGCATTCCGCCTGAATCCGTGTGTTTTCCAGGGCAAAGGAACCCCGTCCGCGACCGGAGCCGCGGAAAAAATCGCCAATTGGTTTTCGCTGCCTGCTATGGCATATCGCTGTCAGCGCCTGCCATCAGGGAAGCTCTGATCAGTGCACGCCGTCGCGCTCGAGTCCGGTTTTCGTTGGTGGCATTCACTCGACCGGACCGCCCCCTTTCGCGAACACCGTATTCGCCTCGATCTGTTCGACGTTGTCGGGCCGCGGGAACGGCGGTGGTGCCGACTCTCCCGGGATGCGGGCACGGCCGATCAGTCGAAAGAACTCCTCAAGCCCGGTCGGCATGAGAAACCAGACGAAGGTCAGTGGCTCATCGCCGTCGTTGATGAACGCATGCCGCCGATTCCTGCCGAGGAAAACCGTCGTACCGTACTCGGCGCGATGGTCCTCGGCGCCGTCGTCGAGCTCGATACGACCGGTTCCGCTCAGAAAAAAGATCACCTCTTCGTGCGCATCATGGGAGTGAGTTCGCACATGACAGCCCGGGTCCACGGTCTGCGTACCCATGGTGAACCCCGATTGCGCCTGTACCTCGGCGCTGTTCATCAGGCAGCGCACGAAACCGTTCGCGGGAACGGGTTGCCAGTAACTGTCGCCTTCCTCCAGGCGGCGGACCCGTATCTCACCCCTCGTGGCCTGTGTTGCGGTGGTCTGTGTCATACCCTCCCCTTGCGTTATCCGGGCAACGCACGATTCTGGCGGAACATGTGGAGCAGCCCGTCCGCCATCGCCAGTTCGATATCCCGGCTGCGGTGGTCAATATGCGACTGCATGAGATCGACAGCCCTGTCCGTGTCCCGGGCGAGGAGCGCGTCCACGATCTCGTAGTGCGCCGCGAATGTATCGTAGCGCTGCTGTCCCTTGAGCCTCGCCCAACGCACGAAACGAATGCGCTTGTTGATCCAGGCAAGGTGGTCCGCGACCACGTCATTCCTGGACAGTCGGGCGAGCCTTTCGTGAAACTGCCCGTCCGCGATCACCAACCCGTCAGCGTCGTCGCTCTCGTAACCGGACATCACGTCGTCCCAGAACCCTCGCAATCCGATCAGATCCTCGTCCGGGGCCTTCTCCACGACCAGCCGGATGACGCCGACCTCGACCAGTTGCCGGGCCTCGAAGAGCTGGAATATTTCGTCCGCATTGAATTCCTTGACGAAGAAACCCTTGTTGGGCCGGTACTCGAGCATGCCTTCCGCGAAGAGGCGATTCAGCGCTTCACGGACCGGCCCCCGACTGACACTGAGATGCCGGGAAATCGTGACTTCGTTGAGGCGTTCTCCGGGACGCAACGTGAACTCGA
>SLLM01000257.1 GCA_007134055.1 Ectothiorhodospiraceae bacterium
CCGGTGGAGTTCGAGGCCGAGTATCATCGGCGACAAGAGGGTCAAGCCCAAGCGGCTTGACTCACACAAAACGGTCTCCGGAAAACCCGGGGCGGTTCATGTTGATGGTAGCTGCTGCTGCGCACCAGCTACCCTACTGGGCTGGCCTGCGAGGGCTGCGGGTGGTTGTGCCGCGTAGGGTTTGTGGCGCGTACGCGGCATATACCGAATCGGCCGCAGGCCGATGGCCGCCTACTGCCGGTGACCTGCCCGGCGATTCTCGGACCATTCGAAACTTGAGCAACAGGCAACCACACCACAGCGCATGAGCCGTGCTTGCCACGACTGCGCGGCCCGGGATTGTCGATGGTAGCTGCTGCTGCGCACCAGCTACCCTACTGGGCTGGCCTGCGAGGGCTGCGGGTCGTTGCGCCGCGTAGGGTTTGTGGCGCGTACGCGGCACATACCGAATCGGCTTCAGGCCGATGGCCACCTACTGCCGGCACCCGGGAGGTGGCCCGGGATTATCCTGAAATCATGGAGCTGGCGACAGGATTCGAACCCGCGACCTGCTGATTACAAATCAGCTGCTCTACCAACTGAGCTACGCCAGCATTTCCAGTCGCTATGGTAGAGCACGGCTATCAGCGGTGGCAATCGACGGCACGCCAGCCGCTGGGCCTCACGCTGGGCGGCCGGGCCCATTCCGCGAATACGTAGTAGCGGTCTTCCCGGCGCTGCCGAGGCCCGCTTTCCGCGTCAAAGCCAAGTGCCTCGATGTCCTCCCTGTGGCGTTCGGCGCGCTCCGGGTTGCTGAAGACCCCGAGTGAGATGGCGTTGGTGTAAGGGGCCTCGGTCACCACCACCACGTCCTCGACCCCGGCTTCCGCCAGCGCGGCCAGGCGTTCCTCTGCCGCCTCGCGGGAGTCCCCCGGCCCCAGATACACCCAGTATCCAAGATCCACGTTGACTGTCTCCTGCCGCACCTCGCTGCGCAAGGCGTCGCCGGCATCCCGGGCCATGGCCGCGCGCGCGGCCTGTTCGCTGTCGTAGGCGGGGCTTCGATAGCAGGCGGCGACGGGTGCCTGGGGCACGGACTGCGCTTCCGGTTCCACCGGTGCAGCCGGGGCCGTGTCGTCCACCTGTCCGGCCGCCTCCTGCGTTTCCTCGTCCAGCAGGACCAGACTGCCGTCGCCGGGGTACGGCGGCTGGGGAGGGGGATCACCCACGGGAGAAATCCACTGCAGGTAGGCAAACAGAACGACATTGCTGAGGAGCGCCAGGATGAACAGGGCTCTCATGGCCTCTGCTCCAGCACCGCCGCCAGTCCATGGAACAGCAGCCCGGGGATCACGTCGACATTCTCCGGATCAAGCGCCTCCGCCAGCAGCGGGGCATCTCCGCCGGTGAGGACGATACGCATGTCCCCGTACCGATGCCCGATCTCCCGCAGCATCCGCTCGACGCTGCCGATCAGCGCCTCCCGGGTCCCCAGCCGGATGGCTTCCGGGGTATCCGCGGCCAGCGGCGGCAACAGACCATCTTCCACGACAGGGAGGCGATGGGTGCGTTCGGTGAGGGCGTGGCGGGAGAGGGCCAGGCCGGCGAAGATCATGCCGCCCCAGTGCCGACCGCCGGCATCCAGGACGTCCACGGTCACCGCGGTGCCGGCGTCGACGATACAGCAGGGTGCAAGCCCGCGGCACCAGGCACCCAGCAGCGCCGCCCAGCGATCCGGCCCCAGATTGCCGGGCCGCTGGTAGGCGTTGCGCACGCCCAGTTGCTCGGGCACGGCGGCGAGAAACCCGGGGCGCCGGCACCATAACCGCTCGGCGAGCGCCGCCACGGCGTCGTCAAGCACCGGTCCGGCAACGCTGCAGGCGAGAATCCGGTCCGGAACCGGCTGTCCTTGCCAGGCATGCTCCAGGGCACCCGGGAGCGTGTCCCGCCCGTGCTCCAGGGCCGCCACTTCCCCCGGATCGCTGCCCGTTGCCAGGCACCACTTGATGCGGGAGTTGCCGATATCCACCAGCAGGTTCATGGGCGATCAGGACGCAGGCTTACGTCACCCCCGGCGATACTCCGCCGGCGGCCGTTCTCTTCCAGTACCAGGGCTCCGAGTTCGCTCACGCCCCGGGCAATCCCGGTGGCGCTCTCCTGCCCCAACTGCAGGATTACCGGTTGGTCGAGCAGGATATCGCGCCGGTTCCAGCGTTCCACGAACGGGGTGAAGCCATCGCGCTCGAACACGGGGAGATCCCGGGCGTACTGCGCCAGAATGGCCGCAGCCAGCTGGTTGCGATCAACAGCGATGCCGCTGGCGCGGTAGAGATCGGTCCAGGGTTGATCGATGTCCGTGTCTTCGACGCCTTCCGGGAATCGGCAGTTGAGACCGCTCCCGATCACCGCCTTGCACGGGCCTTCCGGGGAACCGCTGACCTCCACCAGGATGCCGCCGATCTTGCGCCGGCCGACGTAGAGATCGTTCGGCCATTTCAGCCCGACCTGCAGATCGCAGATCTGATCCACAGCTTCCGCGACCGCCAGGCCGGCGACCAGGCTGAGACCGGACAGGCCGGCAACCGGAACGCCCAGGGGCCAGGCGACGGAGAGGTAGAGGCTCGCACCCATGGGGGAGAGCCAGTGGCGTCCGCGTCTCCCCCGGCCGGCGGACTGGTGTTCGGCGAGCAGCGCGACCGGATGATCCAGGGGAGCGGAATCCTGCAACAGGTCCTGATTGGTGGAGCCTGTGGCAAGCCGCACTTCGAGCCGCCGGTAGTGGTGCACATCCGTACCGAGAGCCTCGCTGATCCGGCCCGCATCCAGCAGCGTCAGTGGTGCAGGCAGGCGGTAGCCGGCGCCGGGCAGCGCGCGAATGTCCAGGCCGGCGCGGCGCGCCTGGTCCACCAGCTTCCAGACGGCGGCGCGACTCACCCCGAGCCGCGACCCGATATCCTCGCCGGAATGTGGTTCGCCGTCGGCCAGTATTTCCA
>SLLM01000309.1 GCA_007134055.1 Ectothiorhodospiraceae bacterium
ATGGCCTGGCCCACCTGGCTGCTGCTGGGGCCGGGCAGGAACTGGCACAGGGCCACGAGCTGGCCGTAGTCGTGATCGGAAAGCCAGCGGCGCTCGCGCACGAAGGTCTCGCGGTAGTAGCCCAGATGTGCCACCGGCCCGCCGAATGAACGCAGCCCCAGCAGCAGGAAGATCAGGAAGACCTCCTGCCAGGAATGCTCACGGGGTGCGGGTAAGGTCATGCGCGGTCTGCTTGTTGCTGTTGTCTGGTCCCTGAGCGGCGCTGTTCGTGGTGCGTCACGGCCGTCGGTCCGACGCGCCCGGGTCGGCATCGTTCGGGCAGGGGCTGCCGCAGGGTGTTTCGGGGCGCAGTTGAACGATCCCTTGCTGGCCGCTATTCCCCCGTACCCAGCAGCAGGAACTCCATCAGCGCCTTCTGCGCATGAAGGCGGTTTTCCGCCTCGTCCCAGACCACGCTCTGCGGGCCGTCGATGACATCGGCGGCCACTTCCTCGCCGCGATGGGCCGGCAGGCAATGCATGAAAACCGCATCCTCCGCAGCTTCGGCCATCATGACGGCGGTGACCTGGTAGTCCGCGAAGGCCTGTTCCCGCTGCCGCTGCTCCTCTTCCTGGCCCATGCTGGCCCAGACATCGGTGACGACCAGATGCGCACCCCGTACCGCCTCCAGCGGATCACGCATCACGTGACCGTTGCCACCGGCCAGTGCCACCATCGCTTCCCCGGGCTCGAAGCCCTCCGGGCAGCCCACGTTCAGCCGGAAGCCGAAAATTCCCGCGGCCTCCAGCCAGGAATTGCACATGTTGTTGCCATCGCCGATCCAGGCGACGGTCGTCCTGCCGTCGAGCCTGCCACGATGTTCCTGGTAGGTCTGGATGTCCGCAAGCAATTGGCAGGGGTGGTGATCATCCGACAGACCGTTGATCACCGGTACCCGGGAATACTCGGCAAAGCGCTCGATCTTGTCATGGCCGAACGTACGGATCATGACGACGTCCAGCATCCGTGACAGCACCCGGGCGGTATCCTCCACCGGTTCGCCACGACCAAGCTGACTGTCGGCGGGCGAGAGGAAGACGGCACTGCCGCCGAGCTGGGCCATGCCCGCCTCGAACGACACCCGCGTGCGCGTCGACGATTTCTCGAACACCATGCCGAGGACCTTGCCGCGCAGGCTTTCGTGGGGAGCGCCCTCGCGCTGGGACGCCTTCAGGTCCGCAGCCCGACGGAGGACGAAATCCAGCTCGTCCCGGTCGAGGTCGTTGAGCGTGAGAAAGTGGCGAGGCGGCATGATTGGTCCTCGTTCAGGTGCTGGCAGCAAGGTGATCGCGGAGCAGCCGGATCACCCGCTCCAGCAGTTCCCCGGCTTCGGCATCGGTCAGGATCAGCGGCGGCAGCAGGCGGACTACGCTACCTGCGGTCACGTTGACGAGCAATCCGGTCTCCAGCGCCCGGGCGACGAGATCACCACAGGGTTCTTCCAGCTCGATCCCGATCATCAGCCCCTGACCGCGGATCTCGCGGACTCCGGGATGTTCGCCCAGTGCCTGCTGCAGGCCCTCGAGCAGGCGGTGGCCGAGCAGAGCCGCCCGGCCGGCGAGGCCTTCCGTGGCGATGGTGCTGACCACCGCGATACCGGCGGCGGAAGCCAGCGGGTTGCCGCCGAATGTGGAGCCATGGCTACCGGGCTGCAGTGTCCCGGCGGCGGGACCACGGGCCAGGCAGGCCCCGATTGGGACGCCGTTGCCGAGGCCCTTGGCCAGGGTGATCACGTCCGGGAGAATGTCTGTGTGCTGAAAGGCGAACCACTTGCCGGTGCGTCCCATGCCGCACTGGACCTCGTCGAGCATCAGTAGCCACCCACGCGCGTCGCAGCGGGCGCGCAGCCCGGCCAGGTATCCGCTGCCAGGGAGCCGGACCCCTCCTTCGCCCTGTATCGGCTCCACCAGAACGGCAATGATGTCCTCGTGTTCCCGGGCAAGTTGATCGAGCGCCGCCAGGTCGTCGAAGGGAATGCGCAGGAAGCCCTCGAGCATTGGCTCGAAGCCCCGCTGTGCCTGGCGGTTGCCGGTCGCGGTCAGGGTTGCCATGGTCCGGCCATGAAAGGCGCTCTCCATGACTACGATCTTCGGTGATGCGAAGCCCCGTTCGTGGCCAAGGAAGCGTGCCAGCTTGATCGCGGCCTCATTCGCTTCCGCGCCGGAATTGCAGAAGAACGCAGATTCCATGTCGCCGTGACTGCACAGATCCGCCGCCAGCTCTTGCTGCAGCGGAATGTCGTAGAGATTGGAGGTGTGCAGCAGCTTGCCGGATTGCTCGTGGATCGCCCGGGTCACGGCCGGGTGTGCGTGGCCGAGGCCGCAGACTGCGATGCCGCTCAGGGCATCGAGATAGCGTCTGCCCCGGTCATCCCAGAGCCATGGGCCGGCGCCGCGCTCGAAACGCACCGGCAGGCGTCCGTAGGTTGCCATCAATGGCTGTTGCATGTGTTTGCCCGTATGCGAAACGAAAAAGGCAGCACCAAAGGGAGCTGCCAGATCCACCATTATACTGGTTGCCTGGTCGTGATTTCCAGACCGATGCCCGGGGGCCGGTAGCCGGAAGGTGGTGCAGTGGGGCGGGACGGCCGGACCGGGACGACGCCCGGTCCGGCGTGCGGCATCAGGCCTGGCTGAAGTTCCTTGCGGCGAACT
The DNA here is from genome assembly GCA_007134055.1 of Ectothiorhodospiraceae bacterium. GTDB lineage: Bacteria > Pseudomonadota > Gammaproteobacteria > Nitrococcales > Aquisalimonadaceae > Natronocella. The sequence goes on from SLLM01000309.1 coordinate 2,694, forward strand.
CCCAGTTCACCAGGTTCCAGAACGCCTCCATGTACTTGGGCCGCGCATTGCGGTAGTCAATGTAGTAGGCGTGCTCCCAGATGTCACAGGTGAGCAGAGGGATGACCGTGTCATCCGTCAGCGGTGTGTCGGCGTCGTCGGTCTGGACGATGGACAAGCGCCCGTCCGCCTTGTTCTTCACCAGCCAGCCCCAGCCGGAGCCGAAGTTGGCGATGGTCTTGTCGGTGAATTCCTTCCTGAAGGCATCCACGGAACCGAAATCCCGGTTGATGGCTTCCGCAAGCTCGCCGCTGGGATCCCCGCCGCCGCTGGGGCTGAGGGAATTCCAGTAGAACGTGTGATTCCAGATCTGTGCGGCCTGGTTGAACAGTCCGCCGGATGCCTTGCGAATGATGTCCTCCAGCGGCAGGTTCTCGAACTCGGTCCCCGGAATCATCTCGTTGAGCTTGGTGACGTAGGCGTTGTGGTGCTTGCCGTGGTGATACTCCAGGGTTTCCTGGGAGATGTGTGGTTCCAGCGCGTTCTTCGCGTAGGGCAGATCAGGCAGTTCGTGTTTCATGTTCCGCTCCTCGGTGGTTCACTGTGTGAATACCCGACCTGGACATCCAGGTGGGTCGAAATTCGGGTCGCACAGAGTCTAACAAGGGGAGCTACCCTTGCAACGGCGACGTATCGACCCTATGGAGTGTAGGTTGATACATGCTCCGTTACACTGGAGACTCGATATCCACTTTTCAAGCGCCCCGCTCTGGAAGTGATCCGCGTGCTGCGGTTTCTCCAGGGTGGAGTCCGGGGCGCATCCCGGCGAACCGCGAGGTGAGAGTTGATGGATGAAGTCCAGCAGGCGATCAAGCAGCAGGTGGAGGCCCATCCGGTCATCCTGTTCATGAAGGGTACGCCCCAGTTTCCCCAGTGCGGGTTCTCCATGAAGGCGTCCCAGGCGCTGGCCGGTTGTGAAGTGGAGTTCGCCTACGTAAACGTGCTCGAGGATGAGCGGATCCGGCAGGGGGTCAAGGACTACGGCAACTGGCCGACGATTCCGCAACTGTATGTGAATGGCGAACTGGTTGGTGGTTCGGACATCATTCTGCAGATGTACGAATCGGGCGAGCTGGAAACCCTGGTCAAGGATGCGGTGGGGAAGCAGCAGGCCTGAGGCCGCGTGGGATATCGGCACGTTCTCCCGGGAACGCCCACCTCCGGGAGACCCCGACCTGACTCGCGCGATTGCGCCCGAGTCAGTGCCGGCGGCCTGGGACCGTGCGATGCCGGTTCGGTAGCCGTCGCTACCGGGCCGGCGACGCAACTCCGCAGCGCGGCGAGCCCGCGTGTACCCCCTTGAAGGTCGGTCGATTTCCGTCTGTGCGGAGTCACGGGACAGGGCAGGGGGAATCACTCCCTGCGACACCTTGCTGCGTCCCACGGACGAAAGCCCGACTCGAGCGCGACGAGGTAGGCGCTTCCTCAGTAACCGGGAATGCCGATGTTCCGGTCCCACTGATTGACAATCTCGCAGAACAGGTCGGCGGTCTTTTCCGCGTCGTAGACGGCGGAATGTGCCTCCTGGCCGTCCCAATCCATGCCGGCGCAGCGCAGGGCCTTGGCCAGTACCGTCTGGCCGTACGCCAGGCCCGCCAGGGTCGCGGTATCGAAGCTGCCGAACGGGTGGAAGGGGTTGCGCCGGATGCCGGCGCGCTCGACGGCGGCGTTGAGAAAGCTGAGGTCGAACGTGGCGTTGTGCCCGACCAGGATTGCCCGGGTGCAGCCGGTATCGCGCACTTCCTGGCGAACGGGCTTGAATACCCGTCCCAGGGCGTCCTGTTCGCCGTAGGCGATCCGTAGCGGATGGTCCGGCCGGATGCCGTTGATTTCCAGTGCCTTCGGGTCGATGTTCGCGCCCTCGAACGGTTTCACGTGGCAGGAATGGGTCTCCGCCCGGTAGAGCCGCCCCGTCCCGTCCATGCGTACGATCACCGCCGCGATCTGCAGCAATGCGTCGGTCCTGTGGTTCAGTCCACCGGTTTCCACATCCACCACCACCGGCAGGAAACTGCGGAAGCGGCGGACCATGGCGGGCGCGCCTTCGGCGTGGTCCGGAGTCTTCTGTTGGTCCGGCATTGTTCCTCTCAATGGGTATGCAACTGCCAGTGCAGGGTCCGGCCCGCGCCCAGGGGAACGATGCTCTGCCCGTCCCCGAGGGGCAACGCGTCGGGCAGGCACCACCCGGAGCGGGTCAGGGTGATGCTGTCCTGGTTGACCGGCAGGTGGTAGAACGCGGGCCCATGAAGGCTGGCGAAGCCCTCGAGGCGATCCAGTCTGCCTGCTGCCGCGAATACCTCGGCGTACAGCTCGATGGCTGCACAGGCGGAAAAGCAGCCCGCACAGCCACAGGCATTCTCCTTGTCGGCGCGGGAATGGGGCGCACTGTCGGTACCGAGAAAAAACCGGGGGTGGCCGGAGGTGGCAGCTTCAAGCAATGCTTCCCGGTCCCGTTCGCGCTTGAGTATCGGCAGGCAATAGTAGTGTGGACGGATGCCGCCGGCCAGCATGTGATTGCGGTTGAACAGCAGGTGCTGCGGCGTGATCGTGGCGGCAAGCCGTTGTGGGCCGCTGGCGATGAACTCCGCAGCCCGCGCCGTGGTGATATGCTCGAAGACGATACGCAGCCCGGGGTGGCGGTCCATCAGGGGCAGCAGCCGCTCGTCGATGAAGCGGTGCTCCCGGTCGAACATGTCGACATCGTCGCCGACGGTCTCACCGTGCACCAGCAGCGGCAGGTCCAGTTCCTCCATTGCCGCCAGTGCCTGGTCGCAGTGAGCGATGTCGGTCACGCCGGCGTCCGAGTTCGTTGTCGCACCTGCCGGGTACAGCTTGACCGCATGTACGGACTCCTCGGCTGCCGCCGCGGCGATGGTTTCCGCCGTGGTGCGATCGGTCAGGTAAAGCGTCATCAGGGGCTCGAAGGCGGTCCCGGGTGGCAGGGCCTCGAGAATGCGCCGCCGGTAGGCCAGTGCCTGGTCCACGGTGGTGACCGGCGGTACCAGGTTGGGCATGACGATGGCGCGGGCGAAACGCCGGGCGGTGAATGGCAGCACGTGGCGCAGCACGTCACCGTCGCGCAGGTGCAGGTGCCAGTCGTCGGGACGGCGGATTGTGATCTGGTCCATGGGTCGGGCACGCGGGGATGGCGAACAACGAAAGGCCAGTATACAGCAACGATCCCCGGGATTCGTTGCACCTTGCACTTCGGTTCCCGACAGCTGATGATTACGCGTTTCCGTGGCCCACACCCAAGACAAGGTTTGCAGTATGAGCGACGTCAAGAAGGTCGTGCTTGCCTACTCCGGCGGGCTTGATACCTCCGTGATCCTGGAATGGCTGAAGGAGACCTACCAGTGCGAGGTGGTGACCTTCACCGCCGACCTCGGGCAGGGGGAGGAGCTGGAGCCGGCGCGGGCAAAGGCCCGTCAACTCGGCGTCCGGGAGATCTTCATCGAGGACCTGCGGGAGGAGTTCGTCCGCGATTTTGTCTTCCCGATGTTCCGCGCCAACGCCATCTACGAGGGTGAGTACCTCCTCGGGACCTCCATCGCCCGGCCCCTGATCGCCAAGCGGCAGGTGGAGATCGCACGGCAGACGGGGGCGGATGCCGTCTCCCACGGTGCCACCGGCAAGGGCAACGATCAGGTCCGCTTCGAACTCGGATACTACGGCCTGGAACCGGGGATCAAGGTAATCGCCCCCTGGCGGGAGTGGGACCTGCTTTCGCGGGAGAAGCTGCTGGCCTATGCCGAGAAGCGCGGAATTCCGATCGAGGGAAGGAAGCAGGGCGGCTCCCCCTATTCCATGGATGCCAACCTGCTCCATATCTCCTATGAAGGCGGCATGCTGGAGGATCCCTGGGCCGAGGCCGAGGCGGACATGTGGCGCTGGACGGTCGCCCCGGAGGATGCGCCGGATACGCCGACCTACGTGGAGCTGGCCTTCAGTCGCGGCGACTGTGTCGCCATCGACGGCAACGCCATGAGCCCGGCGGAGGTTCTCGAGCGTCTCAACGCCCTCGGCGGAGCCAACGGCATCGGCCGACTGGATGTGGTCGAGAACCGCTACGTTGGTATCAAGTCCCGTGGCTGTTACGAAACACCGGGTGGCACCATCCTGCTCAAGGCGCACCGGGGCATCGAATCCATTACCCTTGATCGGGAAGCCGCGCACCTCAAGGATGAGCTCATGCCGCGCTACGCCAAGCTGATCTACAACGGTTACTGGTTCAGTCCTGAACGGGAAGCGCTGCAGGCCCTGATCGACCAGACGCAGACGGTGGTCAACGGTGTAGTGCGACTCAAGCTTTACAAGGGTGGCGTTGCCGTCGTGGGGCGGAAATCGGATACCGACAGCCTGTTCGACGCCCGTATCGCCACCTTCGAGGACGATGCCGGGGCCTACGACCAGAAGGATGCGGAAGGCTTCATACGCCTCAACGCCCTGCGTCTGAGACTGGCGGCCGGTCGACGCTGACCCCGTCGCGGTGCCCGGTGCGCCGATTCCGGGCACAGGTATTCGCAGGTCGCGGTATTGCTCTACCATGGAAGGCAGGTATAGGGACGGAAGCGGGAGCCAGCGTTGGCTGGACAGGCGCCATGATCCTCAAGCGGATACTCAAGTCCCGCAGGGAAGGCGGCAGGAGAGGGGTTGGAGAGGACACCGACCCGGGCCCGGTGGACGGTACCGGTGCGCCGGTCGATCTCGACCGGCTTGCCGGCGCCCCGGTCCGCTCCCGGGAGGCGGAGCAGTTCCGCGAAGTGATGACCGCCGGAGGCCCCGGGGTCACCCTGCAGCAACGCATCGCCCGCATCAGCCCGGAGCTGGATTCCACGCTGCTGGCATACGTGGCCCGCAATGGACGGGAGACGGAGATCCGCCTGACCGCCCTCGCCCATGTCAGCGGCGAGCGTCTGCTGGAAGAGGTGGCCCTGCACGACCGCGTTGCCCGGGTGCGGCAGTTCGCTGCGTCCAGGCTCGGTTCCGAAAGTGCCCTGGAGCGTGTCTATCAGGCGGCCCGGGGCAGGGACGCGCGGGTGGCGCGGGAGGCACGGCAACGGCTGGATACGTTGCGCTCGGCGCGAGCCGCGCAGGACGAGGCCCGGCGCGAACTGGAACGGGTCTGCGCGGAAGCCGAGAGGCTGGCTGCCGAAGGTGGTGAGCCGCATCTGGATGCCACCCTGGATCGACTGGAGAATCGCTGGGCCGGCAGTGCCGAAGCGGCTACCAGTGCAATGACCACCCGCTTCCGCGACGCTGTCGCCCGCTGTAGACAGCGGGCGGCGGGAATGCGTGACCGCAGACAGCCCCTGCTGGACCTATGCCGGGAACTCGAGCGGCTGACCGATCTTGCGGACACGGAGCTGCTGGCTTCGCTCGGAGAGGTCGATCGCGCCCTCGACAGGCTGGAGCGTCTCTCCGCGGATGATGCGGATGAAGAGCTGTCCCGGCGCCTGGTCAACCATGGCGAGGCGTTGCGATGCTGGCGTGATGACCTGCGGGCATGGCATGCCCACCAGGGCACGGTGGAGGCCTTGCTTGCCGAACTGCAGGAACAGCCGGAGGATGCGGAGCGACGGCAGCGATTGGCGGCCCTGCTGGCCGAGCTTCCATGGCGTACACGGCGCGGTGAGCCGGAGCGGCTGCAACACGCACGACGGCTTCTCGAGCACCGCGGGCAGGGGGACGACCGGGGCGAGTCGCCCTCGCGCCCGCCCCATGCAACTGCGCGCCCCGATCCGGAGCGTTACCGGCAGGCGTTCGATACTCAGTACCAGCAGGTCACCGACGCCCTGGACCAGGGTGACCTGCGCCGCGCAAGACGCCTGCTTGGCCGTATGCACAAGCGGCTGGAAGGACTGCCGCGACGCCAGCGTCATGCCTTCGATGAGCGCCTCAAGCCACTTGCAGTGCGGGTTCAGGAACTGCAGGACTGGCGCCGGTTCGCGGTGCTTCCGAAGCAGGAGACGCTGTGCCGGCGCATGGAGGAGCTGGCGACCGATCCCCTCGAACCGCAGGAGCAGTACGATGCCATCCAGGCCCTGCGGGGCGAATGGAAGGCTCTCGGCGGGTCCGATTCCCGCGAGTCCCGGCAGCTCTGGGAGCGATTCCAGGAGGCGGCGAATCGCGCCTTCGAGCCATGCCGTGCCTGGTTCCAGGAGCTTCACCGTCTGCGAGCAGCCAATCTCGCCGAACGTGAACGCATATGCGAACAGCTGGAGACGTTTCTTGAATCCAGGCCGTTGGAGGACCTGGATACCGGTGCACTGGACGAGATCTACCGTACGGCACGCGAGGCCTGGCGGAGCGCCTCGCCGGTGGATCCCCAGCACGGAAGGCAGCCGAAGCGGGGGTTCCGGCGTTCCATGGATATCATCTCCGGCGAACTGAAGCGACGCCGTGCCGGCGTAAGGCAGGAGAAGAAGACACTGATCGAGCAGGCCCGGGCGCTGGCCGAGGACGAGGACATCCGGGCGGCAGTAGCCGAGGCCAAGCGTCTGCAGCAACGCTGGCGTGAACTGGGGGCTCTGCCGCCCGGTGAGGAGAGGCGGCGGCACAAGGAGCTGCAGTCCGCCTGTGATCTGGTTTTTCAGCGGCTGCGGGGGGAGCAGGAAGGCCAGGAGCGCCGGCATGCGGAGGTCCGGCAGGCACTGGAATCCCTCGCTGGCGATCTGCGCGAAGCCCTCGTCGTCGACGAGCCGGAGCGCATCCGGGAGGCGCTGGAGGAGTTGCGGCAAGCCTATGGCCGGGCACCGGAGCCGGTACGGCGGCGGCTGTCGCGGGATGTGGACCGGCTGCAGAAGGATGCCCGCGGGGCACTGGCGGCCCAGGAGCGACGGTACTGGTTCGCCGGCATCGAGCAGATGAGACAGGCGGCCGTGGCCGTACGGCAGCTGGAACTCGCGGTGCAGCGCGATGCCGGTGACCCCCCCTCGTCCGAGGAGGACACGTCGTCATTGCCCGGACCGCTGGCGGAATCGCTGCGCCAACGCCGGCAGCAGGCACTGGAGCTGTTGCGGCAGGGCAGGACCTACAATGACTCCGACCTGCAGACGGTGGCGGAGGAACGCCGGCGCCTGTGTGTCCGCGCCGAGATACTGGCCGGGGTGGATTCGCCGCCGGAAGACGAAGAACTGCGGATGACATTGCAGGTGGAACGACTCTCCGCGACGCTCGGTGGCGGAGGACAGCACGAGAGCACCGAGCAGGCTATCGAAGAACTGGCCAAGGCCTGGTACGGGCTGTCGCCGTGGCCGCAGCCCGACGAAGACGGTGGCTGGGAGCGGCGGTTCTGGCACGCGATCAGTACGATGGTCTGAGTTGCGGAGCGTTGCCGGCGGTTCAGCCCCCCTGGTGGCCGGCGGCGGTTGCGGGCAGGGGCAGTGACCGCAGGTTCCAGCGCCCGTGCAGGAACTCCAGCACGCTGCCTTGCTCGTACCAGTCCCCGAGCACGATCCGGGTTGCGGTGGTACCGTCCAGCGGGAAGGTATGCACGTTCGGGCGATGGGTGTGGCCGTGTACGAGCCGCAATACCCCGTGTTCGCGCATGGTCTGCTCCACTGCGCCCTGATTGACGTCCATGATTTCATCGGCGGTCTCCGCCAGCATGGTGTTGCGGGCGGTGCTCTCCTGGCGCGCCTGCCTGGCCATCGCCGCGCGTTCCTCCACCGATTTCGCCAGGAACTGCTGTTGCCAGGCCGGATCGTTGACCATGGCGCGGAATTGCTGGTAGGCGTGATCGTCGGTGCACAGCAGGTCGCCGTGCATCAGCAGCACACGCTCGCCGCCGAGTTCGATCACGGTGGGGTCCGGCAGCAGCGTCGCCCCGGTCTGTGCGGTGAACCGTTCCCCGAGGAGGAAATCCCGGTTGCCGCGCATAATGCGTAGTGGCACGCCGGATTCGGAAGTGAAGCGGCGCAGGGCGGCCAGCACCGGGTGATCCGCGGGCACGGCATCGTCGCCAATCCAGGCCTCGAAAAAATCGCCGAGGATATACAGGGCCTCTGCGTGGCACGCGGTGTCCTGCAGGAAGTCGAGGAAGAGGCGGGTGATTGCGGGACGTCCGGGATCGAGGTGCAGGTCGGAGATGAACAGTACCGGTTTCATGGCGGCCTCAGGGGGCATGTTGTTGAACATGTCTGCCGTTCAGCATACCCGGGCACCCAGTCGGCGGCAAAACGGTTGTCCGGCAATGGCACCGGCCGGGGGAAGGTGAGTATCATGGCGCGGCTATGCGAACCGGGGCGGGTCCGGGCTGTCGGCCTCGCACCTCGGAAACCACATGCAAAGGAAACAGGAACATCCAATGCTGGAGATCTACAACAGCCTCAGCCGGCGCAAGGAGCGCTTCGAACCCATCGAGCCGGGCAAGGTGCGCATGTATGTCTGCGGCATGACGGTCTACGACTACTGCCACCTGGGGCATGCAAGGGCACTGGTGGCCTTCGATGTTGTCGCCCGCTACCTCCGGCATCTCGGCTACGATCTGACCTACGTGCGCAACATCACGGATGTGGATGACAAGATCATTGAGCGGGCGCGGGAACTCGGCGTTGCTCCGGAAGAGCTCACCGAGCGCTTTATCCGGGCAATGCACGAGGACGAGGAGGCGCTCGGCGTGCAGCGCCCGGACCACGAACCCCGCGCGACCCGGGCGATCGCGCAGATGCTGGAACTGATCCGGCGACTGTTTGACCAGGGTCTTGCCTACCAGGGTGCGGGTGGTGACGTCTATTTTGATGTCAGCGGATTTCCGGCCTACGGCAGGCTGTCGGGCAAGCGTCTGG
>SLLM01000258.1 GCA_007134055.1 Ectothiorhodospiraceae bacterium
CCGCCAGGTAATACGCACCGGACGTGAACATGTCCTCCGCAACCGCATAAAGCGGGATATCCGGATGGGCCTCGCGGAGCCGACGGACTTCGTCATTGATGTGACCGGCCTGTACCGCACTCCCACCAGGGCTGTTGATCTGTAGCACCACCGCCCTGGTGCCATCGTCGGCGAATGCCCGCTGCAGCCCCTTGACGATCCGCTCGGCGGAGTTGTCCCCTCCGGGCATGATCGCACCGCTCACCCGGACTACGGCGGTATGTGCGCCCGGCTCCGGTTCGGCGGTGAAATCCGTAACCCATCCGCGGGCAAGGGCGAGCACCAGGATCAGGTAGGCAAGAAACGCGAGCTTGAAGAAAATTCCCCAGCGCCGGGCGCGACGCCGTTCCCTGATGCCTTCCAGGGCGATGTCGCGAAGCGCGTCCCGCTCCCAGCGCTGCTCCATGTCGCTCATTCCCCGATCACTGCCACCTGACGCTGATCGACGGCTCCATATGCTCATGTGCGCCCTCCGGCAAGAGCTTCCAGCAGATTCCCAAGGTCGTCGGGCAAGGGGGCCTCGAAGGTACGCTGCCCATCCACTGCATCCCTGAAGGACACCATGCTCGCGTGCAGGAACATCCGCTTCAATCCCCTGGCCCGGACCTGTTCGTTTACCACGGCGTCGCCATACCTGGAATCACCGGCCAGCGGGTGACCAATGTGCGCGGCGTGGACGCGTATCTGGTGCGTGCGTCCCGTATCAATGGATACCTCCGCCAGGGAGTATTCACCAATGATCCGCCTGCGCCGAAACACGCTTCGGGCGTGCTTTCCGCCGCGGACAACGCTGACGGTGCGCTCACCATCCCTGCGGCTGTCCGGGTCCAGGGGCGCTTCGACGGGAACCGCGCCACGTGGCAACCTGCCGGCCAGCAGGGCGAGATAACGCTTCTCCAGTCCCCCTGCCCGGATCAGCTCGTGCAGCCGTCGCAAGGTACTACGACGCTTGGCAATCAGCAGGCAGCCGCTGGTCTCCCGGTCCAGCCGGTGAACCAGCTCCAGGAACGGATGATCCGTCCGTAGCCGGCGCAACGCCTCGATGACACCGAAGGCGATGCCGCTGCCACCGTGCACGGCAAGTCCGGCGGGCTTGTTGAGCACCAGCAGGCGATCATCCTCGAACAGGATACTCTGCTCCAGGACCTTCAGAACACGTGGGGGTACGGTCGTTCCACCGTCCGACCTCAGGCCATGGACCGGGGGCAGGCGGATGGCGTCGCCGGCGCACAACCGGTACACGGGTTTCACCCGCCCTCCGTTCACGCGCACCTCACCTTTCCGCAGCAGGCGATAAAGCCGGGTCCGCGGCAATCCCTTCAGCATGCGCAGCAGGAAATTGTCGATGCGCTGGCCACTGTCCTCCGGGCCGACTTCCACGTGCCGAACGGACAAACCGGCTGCAGGAGCATTCTGGCGTTCCCTGGTCACCCGGGCGATGATACGCGCCCACTCAGGCTCATTGCCAGGCCGGAATCGGGGGGCATCTTCCTGGCCGCGCCCGCTGCTGCCCGATTGCCGGGCATCGACAAGGTTGGTATATTGACGCGACATTTTGGAGCGGCGCCTGCGACAGCACAGGCACGAGCCGATCGAAATGGCCAATACGCATCAGTTTCGGATCATCCGCAGGTGCGGGTGATTTTCCAAGGAACATTCGCCGGCTTCCGCCGGCCCAGAGAAATGCTCCCATGTACGCAGCCCAAGCGGTGCTGACGAATATGCTGGTCTGGCGCATCCAGGCGCTCCTTTGCGAGCTGCCGCGGCCAGCGGGCGGCCGAACTCCTGCCGCCTGCAGCGCCATCGTGTCCGGCCCCGCTTCAATGCCGCGGCGACACATGGTTGAGCGCCGGAGACAAACCCCAGATGAAAAGAATGCTCATCAACGCCACCCAGCCCGAAGAACTGCGGGTTGCGATGGTAGACGGCCAGAAACTCTATGACCTTGACATTGAAACCCCGTCCAGGGAGCAGAAGAAGTCCAATATCTACAAAGGCAGGGTGACGCGGGTCGAGCCCAGCCTAGAGGCCGCTTTTGTTCAGTACGGCACAGACAAGCAGCGTCACGGGTTCCTGCCGTTCAAGGAGATTGCCCGCAGCTACCACAATGGCAACGGCGACAACGGCCGTACCTCCATCAAGGATGCCATCAAGGAGGGACAGGAAGTTGTCGTCCAGGTGGACAAGGAAGAACGTGGCAACAAGGGGGCGGCGCTCACTACCTTCATAAGTCTGGCCGGGCGGTACCTGGTGCTGATGCCCAACAATCCGCGTGCCGGCGGCGTGTCCCGGCGCATCGAGGGCGAGGAGCGCGACGAGATACGCGAGGCCCTGCGCCAGCTCGACGCCCCGGAAGGCATGGGGCTCATCGTCCGGACTGCCGGGGTCGGGCGCAACATCGAGGAGCTGCAGTGGGATCTCAACTATCTCCTGCAACTCTGGAGCATGATCCAGAACGCTGCGGAGGAGCGCTCCGCCCCGTTTCTCATCTATCAGGAGAGCAACGTCATCATCCGGGCGTTGCGCGACTACCTCCGCGCCGATACCGGCGAGATCCAGATCGACGATGCCGAGGTGTACGGTCAGGCGCAGGAGTTCGTGCAGCAGGTCATGCCGCACTTCCTGCCGAAGGTCAAGCACTACCGGGATAATGTCCCCCTGTTCACGCGCTATCAGATCGAGAGCCAGATCGAATCGGCCTTCGAACGGCAGGTTCAGCTTCCCTCCGGGGGAGCGATCGTCATCGATCATACCGAGGCCTTGATCTCCATCGACATCAACTCGGCCCGGGCTACCAAGGGCAGTGACATCGAGGAGACCGCTCTCAACACCAACCTGGAAGCTGCCGAGGAGATTGCCCGCCAGCTCCGGATTCGGGATCTGGGTGGCCTGATCGTCATCGACTTCATCGAC
>SLLM01000300.1 GCA_007134055.1 Ectothiorhodospiraceae bacterium
CCAGCCGGGACACGGACGCGACGCTGGGAAGTGCTTCTCCGCGGAACGCGAGGCTCGCCACGCGTTCCAGATCTGCCAGGCTGCCGATCTTGCTCGTGGCGTGACGGGAGACCGCGAGCCCGAGATCCTCGGGCGATATTCCGGTGCCATTGTCCCGTACCCGGATCAGGCGCTTGCCACCCGCCTCGATGTCGATCTCGATCCTGTCCGCTCCGGCATCCAGGCTGTTCTCCAGCAGCTCCTTGACCACCGAAGACGGTCTCTCCACCACCTCACCGGCGGCGATCTGGTTCACCAGCTGTTCCGGCAACTGTCGTATTCGGGGGCCTGCTGCCATCGACTACATGCTCCGCTTCACTGTCGGGCCGGCCTCTCAACGTCCGAATCAGTCGTGTGCAGGGTCTCTACTACCCTGGCGCAAGGCCCGGCCAGGGCCTTGCCACGGTGATGCGGGTACCGCCCTCCGCCGCAACGACACCAGCCCCGGCGCATCACGCCCGGAAACGCTGCCAGCCCTCTGTTCGGGACACCAGTATGCTGCAACCACCCAGGGAGTCATACCCGCAGAGGAGGGAACGGGTACTCACGGAATGCGCAGGGTTGCCCCCACATGAATGCGGTCGCCGTTGAGCTCATTGGCGGCCCGCAATTCGTTGACGCTGACCTGATGGCGCCGGGCGATCTCGCTCAGGGTCTCGCCCCGCTGCACCACGTGCTTGCGGCGGTCACCGGAACCTGCCTGCAGCAGCTCCGCCGGATTGTGGCGTTCGGCGTAGCGAAGCACGCCGGTCCGGATGGCGCGGGCCAGCTTCCACTGGTGATCCGCACTGCGCAGGAGGCGCTCTTCCTGCGGATTGGAGATGAATGCCAGCTCCACAAGGACCGAGGGCATGTCCAGCGCCTTGAGAACGACGAACCCGGCGCGCTCCACATCCTTCTTGTGCACCGGACCCACCTCTGCGAGCGCCTGCAGGACCTCCGAGGCGAGATCAACGCTGTATTCCAGCGTCGCACCGCGGGAGAGGTCGACAAGCACCGAGCGCACCATGTCGTCCTTGTCCGACAGGGACACGCCGCCGATGACGTCAGCGGCATTCTCCCTGCGAGCCAGCAACCGGGCCTGTTCGGATGTGGCTCCCCCGCGGGACAGGGTATACACCGATGATCCCCGCGGGCCGCCACTTTCCACGGCATCCGCGTGCAGGGATATGAACAGGTCAGCTCGTTCGCGGCGTGCCAGCTCCCGCCGTTCCGACAATGGCACAAAGACATCGTCGTCCCGAATCAGGAACGGGCGCACGCCGGACTCCTGCTCCAACAGATAGGCGAGCTTGCGGCCGACATCCAGGACCACATCCTTCTCCCGGGTGCCGCCTGGCCCGATAGCACCGGGATCCCGGCCACCGTGCCCCGGATCGATGGCAATCACCAACTCCCGCGCCTGGCGCTCCTGCGGGCGGGCCTGTCGCACCTCGCGGGGGCGGTCACCGTCAGGCCGCAGATCCACCACCAGCCGGTAGCCGTATTGCTGATTCGGGCGGACAAGAAAGCTCTGGACCCGGACGGCGCCGGAGACATCGAGCACCATACGCAGGTCACTCTCCCCGCGGGGGGCGCTGCGTACCCGCTGCAGCACGCCCTGATCACCGGGCAGGCGATCCGTACTCATCCGGGCGCTGCTCAGGTCAAGGACCACGCGGTCGGGATCACTCAGGTGAAACACCTTGTGCTCGGCGGAACCACTGAGGTCCAGCACCACGCGCGTGCGCTCGTCCTCGTGGGATACGCGCACGTTCTCGACCTGGACCTCCCCGGAGGCAGGGAAGGCAAACAGGAGTACAGCCAGCATGAAGGCGATACGTGTCATGGAAGCGAGCTGTCTCGGGCGGCCGTTTTCGCCAAGGTACTTGCCCGCAGCGGGAAATGCAAGAAAATATCCTTCAACGGCAGCTGGATAGAAGAAACACCTATTGTACAATGTGATCTCTGTCCAGATTCTCCACTACGCTGCCTCCCACCGCGCTTCTGGCGAATACCGTCGCCCGACGCTGATCGCCCTCGTACTCCAGCAGGATTTCCACATCCGGTGCGGGCAGACCGTCCCCGGCCCGCTCCGGCCACTCCACCAGCACCAGGACCGGGCCCTCCAGCAGTTCCCGCAGCCCGAGATAGTCCAGTTCCTCCGGATCACCCAGCCGGTAGAGGTCCAGGTGCAGACACTCCCTGCCACACACGCTGTACGGTTCAACGAGCGTGTAGGTGGGGCTGGGAACGCTGCCACGGTGGCCCAGGGCGCGCAACAGACCCCGCACCAGCGTGGTCTTGCCACTGCCCAGATCACCGTGGAGAAAGACCACCAGGCGGCCGTGATGGCCGGAGAGCATGGCTCCCAGGCGCTTGGTAGCCCCGGGATCCGGAAGCGGCAGGCGCACGGGAACACTCACAGCGGGTTCACCAGCCCCCGCAAAGGTGGCAACAAGTCCGTTGCAATCATTCCCCGTTCACCGTCCTTCACTGCCCGGTCGGCCGCCGCCGCATGGATACATACCCCCAGTTCCGCAGCCACCGTCGGTGCGAGGCCCTGGGCAAGCAATCCGGCACAGATGCCGGTGAGAATATCCCCGGTTCCACCGGTAGCCAGGCCCGGGTTGCCATCGGTGCAGACCCGTGGCACAGCCTCGCCCGCCTGGATTACCGTTCCCGCGCCCTTCAGGACAATCACACCCTGGTACCGTTCCTGCAGTGCAACCGCCGCCGACCAGCGATCCTGCTGCACGGAGGCCGCATCCAGTGACAGCAGGCGGGCGGCTTCGCCGGGGTGCGGTGTGAGGATGGACCCGGGCAACGGGCATGGCACTTCCGCCAGCAGGTTCAGCGCGTCCGCGTCCACAACCAGCGGCAGCCCGGCGTCGAGTACCCGCCGGAACAGTTCGCGAGACCATTGC
>SLLM01000073.1 GCA_007134055.1 Ectothiorhodospiraceae bacterium
GCGCCATGGGCTACGCCGCCTTCATCCTGGTGATGCTGCACGTCCTGCTGCTGGCGCTGCCCCGCCTTGAGGCTTCCCTCGATGCAGCCGTACTGACACTGTTTCCTCCGTTCAGCGCGGTCGATGTCTGGGCCGGCTGGGTGGCGTGGGTGCTCATGCTGGTCTCCCTCTGGCCGACCTTCGGCCTGGTCGAGAACCCCTCCTATCAGCGCTGGAAACGCCTGCACCTGCTGCTGGCTCCGGCGCTGGTGCTGGCCCTCGCGCATGGGGTGTGGCTCGCGCCGCAGACCGCTCACTGGTGGCTGCTGGGCGGCCTGGGTGTTGCGGCCATTGCCTGGCGCAAGCTCGTCTCACCGCTGGTGGCCCGGCATCCGTACGAAGTCACGGACGTTCGCTCACTGGCACCGGATGTCGTCGAGATCAGTCTCCGTGCGCAGGGGCGGAGGATCCGCTACGAGGCGGGACAGTTCGTCTACCTGACACCACTGGATCCCGGCCTCGTTGCCGGCAGGGATGAGGAACATCCCTACACCATTGCTTCGGCGCCGGAGGATGAGTTCCTCCGCATCGGCATCAAGGACCTGGGGGACGCCAGCCAGGCCCTGCAGACGGTCGCCGTGGGTAGCCAGGCCCTGGTGGAGGGGCCGTACGGGGATTTCTTCCGCCCACTCGACCCGGAGCGCGATCAGCTCTGGCTCGCCGGCGGTATCGGCATCACGCCGTTTGTCGGCGGCGCACGCGAGCTGCACGATAATCCCGACTCGACGCGTGCACGGGTGCATCTCTTCTATCTCTGCGACCGCGAGGAGCGCGGGTATTATCTGGATACCCTGCGGGATGCCGCGGCCGCCGTGGACCGCCTGGACGTCTCCGCCCATTATTTCCGCGACGAGGGACCGATCACGGCGGAATTTCTGCAAAGCCACTGCCCGGATTTCATCGCACGAGAGGTCTTCATCTGCGGACCGCAGGGCATGATCGACCACCTCGTGGCGGTACTGCGCTCCCGGGGCGTGCCCCGTCACCGGATTCACACGGAGGTCTTCGATTTCCTATGAACAGGGTTACCTACACGGTATTTGTCGCGTTCGTCAGCAGTGTGCTCACCCTGGTCGTCGTGTGGGCGGTCACGCCCGGCGACGACAGGGCCCCGGCCGCTGGTGGTGACGACCTCCGGGAGATCACCATGGAGGAACTCGCCCGGCATGACAGCGCGGGGAGCTGCTGGAAGGCGATCGATGGCAGGGTCTACGACGTTACCGAGTACATTCCCCGGCATCCGACGCCGGAATCCGTGATACTGCGCTGGTGCGGGCGCGAGGCGACCGAAGGATGGGATGGCATCGGTGGTGGTCGCGGCCATAGCGCCGCAGCAGCGGCCATGCTCCGGGATTTCGTTGTCGGGCGGCTGGTCAACGGTGACCGGACCGGCCGCGAAACCGCGGACACGGCCCGGCGGCAACCGGCACCGGAGCCACGTGGCCCGGAGCCGGAGGGTGTGCCCGGATCCGCGCCCGACGCCGCTGGACGGCATGCCGACGGCCGCTACCGGGGTACCTTCGGCGACCGCGGCTATCAGCAGGTAAGCATCGAGTTCCACCTCCGGGATGGCGTAATCGAGGACCTGACGTTCCGGCACCTGTACTACGCCGGCGAGGACTATCTCGGGATTGACGAGGACCACCCCCTGTACCCGGTATTCGAGCAACACCTGCAGATTGCCGCCTACCTGGAGGGCAGACCGCTGTCCGCGATTGACGACCTGTACACTCCGGAGGCCGTGGTTGACGATATCGATGGCTTCACCGGTGCCACCCTGCGGGCGAGCAAGGTCATCTCCGCCATGCGCGACGCACTGAACCGGGGGATTTACTGACGTGGTTACTCGCCCCTGTGCCCGTGTTGCGGCGCCTGCCCGCTGTTTTTCCTGCGCCGCGGGCATGCCGTGATACGCGCCGGCTCCATCCGTTTCCCGTTTAGCCTGGAAACACCTGCCGAGCATACCGGCGATCCACCCGAATCCTGCGACGTGGTCGTGGTCGGTGGCGGTATCGTGGGTGTCATGTCCGCCTGGTTCCTGGCCCGGCGCGGCTTGCGCACCGTCCTCTGCGAGAAGGGCCGGATTGCGGCGGAACAGTCCTCGCGCAACTGGGGCTGGATCCGCCAGCAGGGCCGGGATGCGGACGAACTGCCGATCATGCGGGAGGCAAACCAGATCTGGCGGGACCTGGCAACGGAGAGCGGCGATGCGCTGGGGTTCCGAACCACCGGTATTCTCTACCTGGCCCGTTCCCGCGCCGAGATCGAACGCTACGAAGCCTGGCTCCCCCACGCCAGGGCTGCGGGCGTCGACAGCCGACTGCTGACCGCCGCAGAGGTGCGCGCCCACCTGGCGGACGCCAGAGCGGCCTGGGAAGGCGGCCTTTACACCCCGAGCGATGCCCGTGCCGAGCCCTGGGTGGCTGTCCCGACGCTCGCGCGGGTGCTGGCGCAGCATGCGCATGCCAGCCTGCACGAGCAGTGCGCCGTGCGGGCCCTGGATACCGAAGCGGGCGCCGTCACCGGCGTGATCACGGAGCGCGGGAGGATCCGCTGCAGCCAGGTGGTGCTCGCCGGCGGAGCCTGGTCGGCGCTGTTCGCCAGGCCGCATGGTGTCAATCTGCCGCAGTTGTCCGTGGTCTCTTCGGCGGCTGCCACGGATCCCCTGCCCGCGGTGTTTCCCGGGGGTGCGGCGGAGAGGGGCCTCGCAATGCGCCATCGCGAGGACGGGGGCTACACCCTGGCACCGGGCACGTTCCGGGAGTTCTTCATCGGCCCCGACGCCTTCCGCCATCTCCGGCGCTACCTGCCGCAACTGCGCTCCGAGCTCGCGGCCACGCGGTTGCGACCGATGGCGCCGGCCGGATTTCCCGATGGGTTGGTCAAAAAAAAAAAAAAAAAACA
>SLLM01000159.1 GCA_007134055.1 Ectothiorhodospiraceae bacterium
CCGGGAACACGCGCCTGGAACCACGACAGCTCCGCGTGCGGATTCCCGCCGGAGTGACTCAGGGACAGCAGATCCGCCTCGGCGGCCAGGGGCAGCCAGGCAGCGGCGGCGGGCCAAGGGGCGACCTGTTCCTCGAGATAAACATCGCCCCCCACGAACAGTATCGGCTGGACGGACGGGACGTGCACCTGGAGCTACCGGTAACCCCGTGGGAAGCGGCCCTGGGCTGCAAGCTGCAGGTACCGACACTGGGAGGCTGGATCGACATGAAGATCCCCGCCGGGTCACAGAACGGCCAGAAGTTCCGGCTCAAGGGGCGCGGCCTTCCGGCTTCGCCGCCGGGGGACCAGATCGTGATCCTGAAGCTCGTCACGCCCCCGGCTGACACCGAGAGCGCCAGGGAATTCTACCGGCGGATGGAAGAGGAGCTGCCGCTGAACCCGCGCGAGAGTCTGCGGGTCTAGGGAGATGCCTGCGCCCGCTGGTGCGGACCGTTGACAAAGTCCCCGCACACGGGGCTTCGGACTTCGTCAACCGCCTGCAAGAGGGAGCTGACAACCATGAGTACGTTCGAACAACTGCGAGAAGGGCTGGAACAGGCCTGGGACCAGGTTACCGACGGCTGGCGCCAGCTGCGCCAACGCGCAGGCCAGGCGCTGACCCGTTTTCACCCTCCACGCCGGACAGCCCCCGACGACTCCGCTCTCACCAACCGTCCGGACGGAGCGGTTCGCTGGAGCCTGCTGGCCGCGGAGGTGGCCGAGCATCCGGATGCCGTGGAGGTGCGCCTGGAAGTACCCGGCATGGAAGCGGATGGGTTCGACGTCTCCGTGCAGGAACAGGTGCTGGTGATACGCGGCGAGAAACATATCAGCCGGGAGCAGCAGAAAGGCAGCTACCTGCTGCGTGAACGCGCATACGGATCCTTCGAACGCGCCTTGCCCCTGCCCACCCCCGTGGACGACGGCAAGGCCGAGGCCAGCTATCGGGACGGAGTACTGACGATCCGGCTGCCGAAGTTGCCCGAGGCAACGCGCCGACGTGTCAACGTGGAGCTCCGTCAATGATCCGGCTCTTCGCGGCCCGGGTAGCGGGCGTGGTTCTGGCACTGGTGGTGTGCCTGCCGGTGCAGGCCAGCCTCCCCGCCGAGGTTGACGGCCAGCCGCTGCCCTCGCTCGCCCCCATGCTGGAACGGACCACGCCTGCCGTGGTCAACATCGCCACCCGGGGCCGCGAGATCGTACGCAGCAACCCGATGCTGGACGATCCGTTCTTCCGGCATTTCTTCGATCCACCCAGGCAACCCCGGGAGCGGCGGACGCAGAGCCTGGGTTCCGGGGTCATCGTCGATGCCGACTCCGGCTACGTGATCACCAATCACCACGTCATCCGCAATGCCGAGCAGATCACCGTCACCCTGGCCGACGGTCGTGAACTCAGTGCCGAGCGCGTCGGCAGCGATCCGGAGACCGACGTGGCCATCATCCGCGTCGAAGCCGACGCGCTCCAGGCGCTTACCCTGGCCGACTCCGACGAGCTCCGGGTGGGAGACTTCGTGGTAGCGATCGGCAATCCCTTCGGCCTGGGGCAGACCGTCACGTCAGGCATCGTCAGCGCCCTGGGCCGTTCGGGACTCCCCCTCGAGGGGTACCAGGACTACATCCAGACGGACGCGTCGATCAATCCCGGCAACTCCGGGGGTGCTCTGGTCAACCTGCGCGGCGAACTGGTGGGGATCAATACCGCCATCCTCAGCCCCGCCGGTGGCAACATCGGCATCGGATTCGCCATTCCCGCCAACATGGCCCGCGCAATCATGGATCAGCTCATCGAGCATGGCGAGGTAAGCCGCGGCCGGCTGGGCGTGAGCGTTCAGGACCTGACCCCGGAGCTGGCGGAGGCATTCGGCCTGGAGGAACGCTCCGGCGTGGTAATCACCCAGGTGGTGCCCGGCTCGGCCGCGGAGGAGGCCGGCCTTCACACCGGCGACATCATCGCCCGGGTCAATGGCCGCAGCGTGCGCCAGGCAAGCGAACTGCGCAACGCGATCGGCCTGCTGCGGATCGGTGACCGGGTGCGTATCGAAGTGCTGCGGAACGGTGACCGGGAGACGGTGGAAGCGGTCATCACCAGCCCTGAACTGCAGACCCTGAGCGGTGACCGCATCTCCCCGCGCCTGGAAGGCGTGGAGTTCGCCATGGCGGAGATCGCCACGCGGGACGGCCGTGCCGAGGAGCGTATCCAGGTACAGCATGTCGAGCCCGGCAGCCGTGCGGAGCGGGCCGGCCTGCGGCCGGGAGACGTGGTGCTGTCCGTGAACCGGCGCCCGGTGCATGATCTGCAGGGCCTGCAGCAGGCGGCCGCCGGGGACGGCGAGCTGCTGCTGCACCTGCAGCGGGGCCAGGGGGCGCTATTCCTGGTCCTGCGCTGAAGCCGGGGCAACTTCCGACCCCGGGAACCGGCACCCCCGGGTCACCGGATCCGGTATTCCACCGGCAGACGGATATCGGCAAGGGTGCGCTCCGGGGCATCCGGCAACGGTGACAGGCGTTGCAGTAACGCCAGAACCGCATCGTCCAGCAAGGCGTGACCGGACGACTGCTCGATGCGGGCGTCGTGTATGCGCCCATCCGTGTCGACAGTGAAACGCACCACCACGGTTCCCTCCTGGCGACGCCGTTCCGCCTGGCGCGGATATTCACGGTAGCGCTGCAGATAACCACCGAGCCACGCCAGGTAGTCTTCCTCGGCTTCGGGGTCGCCCGCCACGGTGTCATCCGTATCCGGTGACTGGCGGTCACGCTCCGGCGCCTCGGGACGCCCCTGCATTGCCGTCTGGCCCGGAGCGACCCGGGGCTCGGGTTCAGGCTCGGGTTCAGGCTCGGGTTCAGGCTCGGGTTCAGGCTCGGGTTCAGGCTCGGGTTCAGGCTCGGGTTCAGG
>SLLM01000353.1 GCA_007134055.1 Ectothiorhodospiraceae bacterium
AATCGGAGTGATCCATGACACGGTGAAGTCACCCGCCGGCACCGGGATGCGGGGGCACCCCCACCCCGGCGCCATCGTGGCTACAGTCGGAAGCGCCGCACCTCGCCGCGTAACTGCTCCGCGAGCCGCGCCAGCGAGTCCACCGCCTGGGTGGACTGCACCACGCTGCGTGCGGACTGCTCGGCGATGTCGTTCACCTGATGGATGTTGGAGTTGATCTCCTGGGCGACGGCGGTCTGCTCCTCCGTGGCGCTGGCGATCTGCTGGATCATGTCGTTGATGCGGGTCACCGCGTCGGTGATGCCATCCAGGGATTCACCGGCGACACTGGCCTGCTCGACGCTCTGGCGCGCCCGCTGGCCGCTCTCCTCCATGACGCCCACGGCCTCGTCGGCCCGCGCCTGCAACTGGTCAATCACGCTCTGGATCTCGGCGGTGGAATCCTGGGTGCGGCTGGCGAGGTTGCGCACCTCCTCGGCCACGACCGTGAAGCCCCGGCCGTTCTCCCCCGCCCGGGCGGCCTCGATGGAGGCGTTCAATGCCAGCAGGTTGGTCTGCTCGGCAACGTTGCGGATCACTTGCAGTACGGTCCCGATGGTGTCGGTATCCTGCTTGAGGGCGTTGATCACCTCCGTGGCATTGCCGACGCCGTCCGCGAGCTGCTGGATGGACGCACCGGTGTCCACGACCACCCGCTTGCCTTCCTGGGCCCGCTCACTGGCCTCCTGCGCGCCATCGGCGGCGGCCTGGGCATTGCGTGCCGCCTCCTCGACGGTGGAGGCCATTTCGTTCATGGCGGTGGCGGCGCTGTTGATTTGCGAGTTTTGCTGCTGCACGCCCTGGTCCGTCTCCTGGCTGATCTGGCTGAGTTCCGTCGCTGCGGAGGCCAGTTCATCGGAGTACTCACTGACCTGGCCCATCATCTTCCGCAGCTTGCGCTGCATGTCGGCGATGGAGGCAAGCAGGCTGAAGGTATCCCCCGCGCGCACGGCCACCTCTGTGGTAAGGTCGCCCTCGGCGACGGCGGCCACCTTGCCGGTGGCGAGCTGCGGGTCTCCCCCTAGAGTCCGGGT
Source organism: Ectothiorhodospiraceae bacterium (assembly GCA_007134055.1). Lineage (GTDB taxonomy): Bacteria > Pseudomonadota > Gammaproteobacteria > Nitrococcales > Aquisalimonadaceae > Natronocella. The sequence continues at coordinate 1,074 of SLLM01000353.1, forward strand.
GACGGAGCGCACCACGAAAAGCGCGGCCAGGATCGCGACGACGATGATCAGGGCGGCGATGCCGAGCAGCAGCCAGAAGGTATTGCGCACCTCGGCCAGGGCGCCATGCTGGTCGACTTCCAGCACGAGTCCCCAGCCGAGCAGCGGAATATCCGTGTAGCTGCCCACCACCGGCAGGCCGGCCGCATTGCGGTAGAGCCCGGCGCCGCTGTTACCCTCGGCGATGGCGCGGGAGGCCACCGTGTCCACGCTGCCATCACCCACGGACGCGGCCGGAGTCACTGCGGCGCCCTCGCGGTCTACCATGTAGATCTCTGAATCACCATCGAGGCTCAGGCCACTCACCCGCTGCATGATGGTGTCGAGATCCACGGCGCCGCGCATCACGCCGATGATCTCCCCGTTCCGGCGGATCGGGATGGCTACGGTGCTGACCCGGTTGCCGGTGGCGCGGGAGACTACCGGCTGGGAAAAGGTGTCCTCGCCGGAGATGGCACGCTGGAACCAGGCACGGTCCGGCACGTTGAAGTCTGCGGCTTCCCCGGCGGACATGACCCGGGCACCGTTGTCATACTCCACCCCCACCACGCCGCGCCCGTCCGGCGCGACGACGAAAATCGTGTCGAAATGGCCCTGGCTCGCGGCGATCCGCTCCACCAGGTGGTTGAGCTGCGCCCGGTCCATTTCCCGGGCGGCGTCGAGGTCGGCGAGGAAGCGCATTTCATCCTGCCGTGCCCCCAGCCAGTCGAGGAACGACTGGGCACTCCCCTCGCCCATGCCCTGTAGCTGGTTGATCACCGCCTGGGCCTGCGAGTCCCGGTACTGAACGTACATGATGCTGGTGATCGCGATGATCGCGGCCAGTACGAGGGTGACGATCATGATCGTCAGGCGTGCGCCAAAACCCAGTCCCGCCGCCAGGCGGGAGAGGGTGCCGTTTCTGCTGGACATTGTGGACTCCCCAAACTGCATCCGTGCGGATGCGTCACTCTACCCACGCGTCGGCCCCACCACCGGAGGACGCCGGGTGCGCCATCTGCCAGGGAAATCGTCTGTGCGTCATCGCGATGGTCCGGCCGTATCGTTCGGCCGTTGCCTGCATGCTGTATCGGCGGGAATTATTCCCACTTGAGTACGATTGACAACCGCTGTGGGCGGGAACTGCAACTCACTTCACGAAACCCGCCTGCCCGGAAGGGGCGGGCGCAAGCGGTCACGTTCGCCGAGGTCGCGGCGGCGGTTGAGCCTGATTACGGGAAATCGACCGACTGTTCTCCGCTGCTTAGCTTCCATTGCGCCAGCTCGTTCAAACGCTTGCGCCCCGGCTGGGAATCTGCCGGCATCGGTGTATGCACAGGGGCGGAAATGACAGGCGGACTATACTAGGCAGCATGTCCGATCCGTCGCCGCACCAGGCCTACGTCACGGAGCCGAACGCGGTCGAACGCGCGGCGGCGCTGTACCTGCAGAGCCAGAGCCGTGCCGACGAATTCCGTCCACACCCGCTGACTCCCGAGGAGTACCGACGGGTGCGCCGACTAGAGCGGCAGACCGTGTTCTGGGCGGCGCTTGCCGGTGTCATCTCGGGAAGCATTCTCGGTGGGATCGAGCTGGCTTTCGTCCGCGACCAGTTTGATGGACTGGGGGAGACCGACTGGGCCGAGCGTTGGCCATACTGGACCGCAGTACTGAGTGTTGCGGCCGTGGTCAGCTTGGTGGAGATCGCGTTCCTGTACTGGAATGCGCTTCGCGCCATGGGCGCTCTCAGCACGTTGACAGGGTTGCCGCTGGAGGGCGGCAATTACCGCATGCTTGCGCTGAGAGGGCTCGCGCGCACGGCACTGGAGTTCCCCAATCCACGTACGCCCGTATTCGGCATCGATCCTGTCGCGCTGGTCCCGCGATGGAAGTTCCTGGCCCAGAACCTGTTGTACCGTGTAAAGGTCGGCATCAGCAGCGTCCTGCTGCGCATCGTTTTCCGTCGCCTACTGGCGCGCACGGCGTTGCGGGGAATCGTTCCCATGGTCGCCGGCCCCCTCTATGCAATATGGAATGCCTGGATTACCTGGCGCATTCTTCGACGTGCCCGGGAACAGGCGTTCGCGCCGCGCGCGGTGGAGGCGCTGATGGCTGATATTGCCGCCGCGCGGCATCACCTGGGGGAGTCGGCCCGTAGCGCCATGGTCGAAGGGGTCGGGGAGCTGCTGATCCGCAACCAGGATGCCCACCCGACGTACGTCTATCTGCTCGCGCGCCTGATGGACACGCTGGCTCTCTCTGGGAGCCGGATTACGGTGGACTGGCCGGCGCGCCTCCGCGAGCTGGAGAAGTTGACGCCGGAGGAGCGGCGCCTGGTGCTGTGGGCGCTGACCGTGGCCACTGTCCTGGGGGGTGGCCTGCGCCGGGCACAGCGCGAACTCCTGGAGCAGGCGTATGCAGCTTCTGGGGAGTCGTTTCAGCCGATTCGGCTCACGGAACTGCGTGGCCGGCTCATGCGCGGTCAGTCCCTGTCTACCCCGAACGCGCAACACGCGGTTGCCGAATAAAGCACAGGACATGGAACGTTCCACTGGACTTCCCCCGGTGCAGTAGACACCTTCGGGCCAGTGCCAACGCCCGTAATCCATGGTGTGATCGAGAAAAGTGTGACAAATCTGCGACTCATCCCATTTCCCGAAAGGTTAGTATGGTGGGCCCGCCAGGACTCGAACCTGGGACCAAGGGATTATGAGTCCCCTGCTCTAACCAACTGAGCTACAGGCCCGTCTGTTGCGCCGTGGGCCGGCCGTTGATGCCTGACCGGCCCACGGCGGGAGTATAGCGTCTGGTTCGTCACGGGCATAGGCGGCTTCAACGGGTTGGGTCTTCCACGCTCTCCACGTCCACACGCAGGGCCTCGAGGCGCTCGGCGATGGCCCCGGGGGTGGGTTCCTGATGACGGCCGCCTATGTGCCGGGCGAGAAATTCCTCCATCCCCGCCATGAATGCCAGGCGATTGGTCTCGTCGACGAAGCCGTGGCCTTCGTCCCTGGCGATGAGGTACTCCACATCGTGGCCAGCCTCCCGCAGGGCGACGACGATCTGGTCGGATTCCGCCTGCACTACACGGGGGTCGTTGGCGCCATGCACCACCATCAGCGGTGCGCGAATGCGCTCAGCGGAGAAGAACGGGGACTGCTCCTTCAGGCGCTGCCGCTCCTCCGGGTCGTCGGGGTCGCCAACGCGGCGGTGCCAGCGAGCGAGCCCCGGGGCCCAGTAGGCCGGAAAGGATTCCACCAGGCTGATGATGTTGGAGGGGCCAACCACCGAGACGCCGGCGGCGTAGAGTTCCGGCGTGAAGGCCAATCCCGCCAGTGTGGCGAAGCCGCCGTAGGAGGCCCCGTAGATCGCCACGCGGTCCGGGTCGGCGATGCCTTCGTCGATGAGGTGCTTCACACCGTCGGTGATGTCGTGTTGCATCACGCCGGTGCCCCAGCCCTGGTTGCCGGCGTTGAGGAACGCCTTTCCATAGCCGGTTGAGCCACGGAAGTTTGGCTGAAAGACGGCATAGCCGCGGTTGGCGAGGAATTGCACGCCGCCCCGGTAGCCCCAGGTGTCCCGCATCCACGGGCCGCCGTGGGGGTGCACCACCAGCGGCAGGTTCTCGCCGTCGCTGCCTCGGGGCAGGGTAAGATAACCGGGGACCTCGGTACCGTCTCTCGCTTCGTACCGAATCGGCTGCATCTCCGCGAGGTGCTCCATCGGCAGATCCGGACGGGAACGATACAACGTTTCGCTCTCCCCGCTCCCCGTGTCGTAGAGATAGACGGTGCCCGGGTCCTTGTCCCGGGAGATTGACACTGTCCAGCGCGTCTCGTCCCGGCTGCTCGACGTGATGTCGAGCGTGCTTTCCGGGTGTTCGGCGTGCAGGTGGTCGAGGTGAGCGGCGAATTCGTCGTCGTGCGCGTAGATGCGCTGCCGGTCACCAATGTAGACAGTGGCAAGCAGGCTGTCGTCCTCTTCGGAGAAAATTGCGCTTCCCAGGTCCACCTCGCCCTCCGGGTCGCGGTCCACGAGGGTCTCTTCACCGGTTCCCGGGTCGTAGAGCACGAGCTTGGTGAGGTCCCGGTCCTCGCCGACGTTGGTTCGGAGGTAGACGCGCTCGCCATCGGGGTGAAAGCGGACGATGCCGCAGGATTCACCGAAATCGCAGCTGTAGATCGGGGTAACATCCCCGCCGTCCCCACCCACGCCAAGGATTTCCGTGCCGCCGTCGCTGGTGGTTCGTATTGCCTTGCGCAGCTCGCCGTCATCGAAATGCCAGCTCTCGATCCCGTGCTCGTTGCGGGCGACGAGTTGCTTCTCGCCGGTGCTGATGTTGACGCGGTAGACGTCGTGGTAGGCAGGGTTCCGGTCATTCAGACCGATGAAGATCGCCTCGGGCTCCGAGCGCGGTACGTGATAGATGATGGCGCGGGCGCCCTCGGTATCGGTCAGGCGGCGGGACTCCGGCAGGCCGGTTTCAGCATTGCGCTCCGCGAATGGATCCAGCGCGCGTACCTGGTAGTTCTCGTCGCCGTCGCGATCCTGGACATAGAGGATGTAGCGGCTGTCCCGGGACCAGAAAAAGCCGCTTACCGAACGGTCGTAGGCGGTAACCGGCTCGGCGGTGTCAAAGGGTTGCCCGACGCCCTTGACCCAGATGTTCCGGGCCCTCAGGTGGGGGCTCTGGAAGGCAATCGACCTGCCATCCGGTGCGAGGCGTGCCGCGCTGTATTGCGGGTCCGTGAAAAATAGCTCGATATCAAGCAGCGGTGGTGCGTTCGTGTCCCTGTTGTCGGAGGATGTGGCGAACGCATGTGACGCACTCAGCACGGCGAACAGAACGGCGGCGGAGATGTAGGCTCTGGCGTGCATTCAGGCTCCCGTTCGCGTGGATTGGGTTTCGGGTACAGCGCTATGGACCGTGGAGAAGGGAGTGAGTTGCAGCGTAGTGCGGCTCGGATCGCCCTGGTGTTGGGGTCTGGCGTGGATGCAACGGCCTGTGGGGTGCGGCTGCGAAGACTGCTGTGCCACTTCTATAGAGGAAATTTCGTCCTCCTTCTTCCCCGCTGCTACAGAGTTCTCCCTCCCTGGATTCCGGCTGCCCGGCAGTTGCCTCCCGGCAACGACACCTCCATTCTATGGATCAGGAAGCCGATGCTTGCGGCCCGGAGCATAGCCCGGGGTGTGTCCGTCAGTAGTCCGGATGGTACATGCAGAGAAGGCCATCAACGTGTCCAGTTCGATGACGGAGTCGCTATGCAAGCTGGTGATGGAGCAGGCGGGTGACGCCATGGTCCTGGCCAGTCTCGATGGGTGTGTGCTGGACTTCAACCAGCGGGCGGTGGAGCTTCTTGTCCGCCCCCGGGCCGTACTGGCCGACATGTCGTTGGTCGATCTCCACGCGCCTGCGGCGCGTGAACCACTTCTCGCCTTGCTGCGTGGCCTGCGGGAGGAGGGGGCGCACGCAGTGATTGAGGTGGAGCTCCTGCGGGGAGACGGGGCAACGGTGCACACGGAAGTATCCCTTTCCAGGATCGAGAACCCTGGGGCGGGAGAGTGCTTCATACTTGGGGCCTTCCGCGAGATCGAGTCCCGCCGTCGGGCCGAGGAGGAGCGGCTGCGTTCCGAAAAGCGCCACCGGGACGCCCTTGTGCGTGAGGTGCATCATCGCATCAAGAATCATCTGCAGGGGCTGCTAGGGCTTTTCGAGGAGCACTCCATCCGGCACCCGGAAACGCGTGAGGTATTCGCCGATGCGATGACCCAGATCAACTCGATCGCTCTGGTGCACGGTTTACAAAGCACGCATGGGTCCGAGGAGCTGCGGCTCTGTGATATGGCCGCCGCGATCTGCCAGGCCAACCAGCGAGTCTGGGGCGGCAGCGACAAGGTGGGATTCAGTAACCAGGTGGAACGTCCCCTGGTCATAGCCGCCGACGAATGCGTGCCGATCGCGCTGGTCATCAATGAACTGATCGCCAACGCTGTCAAGCACTCCCGGCACCTGGAAGCGCCCGTGGAGGTGGAGGTGCGGGATGCCGGAAGCAGTCACGGGGAAGTGCTGGTGCATAACGCCGGTGGGCTGCCGAAAAGCTTCCACCTGCCCGCCCTGCGTTCGCTACACTCCGGTCTGGGCCTTGCCCAGGCGCTGTTGCCGGCGGACGGTGTTGAGCTGACGGTGGAGGACGTCCCCGGCGCCGGAAAGGTGTGCAGCCGGCTGACGCTGGAACCCCCGATACTAATAACAAGCGCCCAGTGAGGAGTCGCACATGAAAGACGTCAACGTCCTGGTGGTTGATGATGACCGCCTCATCACCTCCACCCTGCAGTCCGGGCTGAGCCAGCACGGCCTGCGGGTCTTCACCGCGAACAATGTCGAGGCGGCCAGGGTGTGCGTCGCGCGCGAGCCCCTGGACCTTATCGTGATCGACGCCAAGATGCCGGAGGGTTCGGGCATCGCCCTCGCCGACTGGCTGCAGGAGCGTGATGAACCCGTCCCCTTCATCTTCCTCTCTGCATATTCCGACTGGGAAACGGTCTCCTCCGCGGTACATCACGGTGCGCTGACCTACCTGGTGAAACCGGTCCAGGCCTCGCAAATGGTGCCCGTAATTCACGCGGCGCTGGAGCGTGCACGGGAGCTACGCCGGTTGCGGGAGACGTCCGGGCGGATGGAAAGTGCCCTGGAGAGCAATCGTGAGATCAGCATTGCCGTGGGCCTGGTCATGGCACGCTCCGGTCTGTCCAGGGAGGCGGCTTTCGAGCGCATGCGCAGCACGGCGCGATCCCGGCGTCAGAAGCTCGAGGATCTGGCGCGGGACCTCATCAGCGCGGACCGTATCATGTCGCCTCCGGCGTAGCGAGTGGTGGTAGGACTTGCGGTTTCCTGAGCATCATCGATACTGTTCTTCGAGCGTTCCGAGAGCTTCGCAGCAGGCTTTGTGACGGTTTTCACGCACCAGGCCGTGGGAAAGCTGCGAGAATTCCTGAACATTCCGGTACGCGGCACGGCCAATACCCCGCCGTTCGTTCTCGCCCGCCGGATTCTCCCGCCATGTCCCCGCGGCTAAAGCAGACATTTCCGCGTTCCTCGTGAACGCGCCGGGAGCTTGGCCGCCGTGCGCGCCACTCCCATGTCGGTGACGTCCCGGCGCGGCGCGCCGTCGAGGGATCGATCAAGGGGGGAGAAAATGGGTGGTGTCGAGGGTTTCTCGAACGAAGAGGGTGCGACGGTACTCGCAAGTGCCCTGGAGCAGATCGCCGACTCGGTGATGATCACGGACACCGAGGGGGTCATCAAGTACGTCAATGACAGCTTCGAGCTGTTGACGGGTTATTCCCGGCACGAAGTTCTGGGGCTGAAACCCAGCGTAGTGCAGTCGGGTCGGCACTCCGGCGCGTTCTATCGGCGACTGTGGGGGAATCTCCATGCGGGCAGGCCCTTTCGGGGCGTGTTCATCAATCGCCGCAAGGACGGCTCCCACTACCACGAGTCCAAGACCATCACCCCGATTCGGGACCGAAGTGGGGTGATTACCCACTTCGTCGCGACCGGGCGGGATGTCTCCGACCGGGTCGGGCTCGAGGAACGGTTGCGGAATCTCGCCTACACCGATAGCCTGACCGGCCTGCCGAACCGGGCCCGTTTCCTGGACCTGCTGCACAAGGAAATGGACGGCCTGGAAGCCTCCGGTTCGCAACTGGCGGTGCTCTTCATCGATCTGGACGGCTTCAAGGTGGTCAACGATTCCCACGGCCACCAGGTGGGGGACCGCCTGCTCGTTGATGTGGCCCGGCGTCTCCGCGATACGCTGCGTTCTCCCGATCTGGTTGCACGGATGGGGGGTGACGAGTTCGCGGTACTGCTGCGTGGCCGGCGGTCCGTGGATGCCGTGGACATCATCTGCCGCAAGATCATTGCCGCCCTGGAGCCGCCGTTCGACATGGCGCGGGCATCCACCTATATCTCGGCGAGTATCGGTATTGCACGCGCCCCAGCAGATGGCGGTGATCCGGTCACGCTGATCAAGCACGCTGATACCGCCATGTACCGCGCCAAGGGCAGGGGCGGCGCCTACCAGTTCTTCGAGACCGAGATGACCCGGGCGGCGGCGGACGAGTTCAACATGCGAAACGACATCCGCCGGGCGGAGGCCGCCAGCGAGTTCTTCCTCCACTACCAGCCCCAGGTCAGCCTGCGAAGCGGGGCGATCCGCAGTGTCGAAGCGCTGCTGCGTTGGCACCACCCGGTCTACGGCGTGATTGCCCCGGGCGCCTTTATTCCACTGCTGGAGGAGACCGGATTGATCCGCCCGGTAGGCCTGTGGATCTTCGGCGAGGCCTGCGCGCAGCTGCGGTCCTGGCAGTCGGCGGGTGTGGATATTCCCATGGTGTCCATCAACGTCAGCCCGACCCAGCTCGAGGACCCCTCCCTCGGTGCCCAGCTGGCGGAAGTCGTCGCCCGGCACGGCCTGGAGCCCGGTTCGGTGGAGATCGAGCTGGTGGAGACTGCGCGGCTGGCGGAAACCGATCGGGTGGAGTCCACGCTGCGCACTCTGGAGGCTGCCGGTGTTCGGCTGGCGCTGGACGACTTCGGTACGGGGTTCTCGGCGCTCACCCACCTGCACCGCTTTCCCGTGCACACGGTGAAGATCGACAAGGACTTCGTGCGGTACATGCACGGCGAGGGCGAGGACACCCGGCTCATCGAGAGCATCGTCGGGGTTGCCCGTACGCACTCCCTGGATGTGGTCGCGGAGGGCGTGGAAACTGTCGAGCAGTGGACGTCGCTCCAAGCCCTCGGCTGTGGCTACGCCCAGGGGCATCACATTTGCCGGCCCAGTGCTCCCGCTACTCTTGCGGCGTTCGCACGGGGCTGCCGCAAGGCCCCGGCGGGCAGGCCGGGCGATCCGGAGCGTCTCAAGGGAGGGCATGCATGCCGCGCGTCGTCGGCATGACGCGCAACGGGTTCCGGTCGCTCCGGTGACCTGGGAGCGACCGCTTCAGTCTGTTCCGTGAAGGAGGTGCGGTATGCGCATCAATCAACCGATTTCAGGCCGGGCCGTGCCAGTCGACAGCAATGCCAACATCCTCTCTACGACGGATCCCCGGGGGTTCATCACCCACGCGAACGAGGAATTCATCCGCATCAGCCGCTTTCCCCGGGAGGAGGTCATCGGCCAGCCCCACAATCTGTTACGGCACCCGGAAATGCCGCGCCATGCGTTCGACGACATGTGGCGCGCGCTGCGTGACGGCCGCTCCTGGATTGGCATGGTCAAGAACCGCTGCAAGGACGGCGACCACTACTGGGTGAAGGCCTATGCCACACCCATCGTCGATGATAATGGCCAGATCCGCGAGTTCCAGTCCATCCGCACCGCTCCTCCGGATACACAAACCGTCCAGCGCGCGGAGAAGCTCTATGGCGCCGTCCGGGACCGGGAGGCCGACAAGGGTCCGCTGAAGCCGACGGGCCGGCGCCGACCTCTGCGGGTCTGGGCACGAATCGGCCTTGCGCAATCCGTGTTGCTGGCGACCGGGATCTTCGCTGTCTACCACTTTGCGGCAGCACCGTGGGTCCCGGCCCTGGTCTTTCTGGGGCTCTCCGGTGCCGGCGCGGCGCTGGCCTGGCATTTCCTGCGACCCCTGGGGGCACTGCATGCGGAGGCGCTCCAGGTCATCGACGACCCCCTTGCCAGCCACGTCTTCACCGGGCGGACCGACGAGTTCGGTGGCATCCGACTCGCGCTGCTGAAGCAGTCCACGGAGCTGGACGCGGTGACCAAGCGTCTCGCCGATGCCATCGGCCAGATCTCCGCGCTCGCCGAGCGCACGGCCGAGAGTGCCGAGAGCTCCGCCTCCCAGGTGGGGCAGCAGTCCAGCGAGACAGAGTCCGCCGCCAGCGCCTTCGAGGAAATGTCCACCACCCTTCAGGAAATCGCCCGGAACACCGCGCAGGTGGCCGAAGAGGCGGAGTCCTCCCGGGAGCATTCGGTGGACGTGGCGGACCAGCTCCGGGAAGCCAGCACCGAGGTGGTGAACCTGGCGGAGCGCATGCAGCAGTCGACCCGGATCTTCGAGCAGCTCTCGGAGGCCAGCGAGCAGATCGGTACCGTGCTGGAAGTGATTCACGGTGTCACACAGCAGACCAACATGCTGGCCCTCAATGCCTCCATCGAGGCCGCGAGGGCCGGCGAGGCGGGTCGTGGTTTCGCCGTGGTCGCGGACGAGGTCCGGGTACTCGCCCAGCGGACCCAGGAGTCCACCACCACCATCGAGAGCCTGATCGAGACACTGCAGGAGTCCGTTACCTCGGCAACGCAGGCCATGAGCACCAGCCG
>SLLM01000402.1 GCA_007134055.1 Ectothiorhodospiraceae bacterium
ATGGCTGGATCTTCTCCTCGATGCCTGCTTCCCACCCCGTTGCCGGAGCTGCGGCGAGCCCGGCACGGGCATGGACCTTTGCCCGGCCTGTTACCGTCACCTTCCCTGGAACCGGTCGCACTGCCGGCAATGCGCTCAACCCATGCCCCGTGCTGACGCGCTCTGCGGCCGCTGCCAGCGGCGACCGCCAACCTTCGACCGCATCCGGGCACCCTGGCTGTACGCTTCCCCGCTTGACACGTGCATCCAGGAACTCAAGTTCCATGGCGGCCTGGCGGCCGGCCGCCTGCTGGGACAACTGCTGGCGCGGCAACTGCAGCGAGTGGACATTGCCGTGGACCATATCGTACCCATGCCCCTGCATCGCAGCCGGCTGCGGGGGCGCGGCTTCAACCAGTCGATGGAGCTGGCCGGCCCGGTCGCCCGGGCACTGGACGTGGAACTCTCACCCGGGATGCTGTTGCGCCACCGGCAGACGGCGGCACAGGCGGAACTGCCGCTGGCGGCCAGACACGGCAATGTCCGCGATGCCTTCAGGGCCGGAGAAGTGGTGGGATTGCGCATCGCCGTGGTTGATGACGTGGTCACCAGCGGGGGTACTGCGGAGGCCGCAGCCCGCACTCTGAAGGATGCGGGCGCCAGCGTGGTCGAGGTGTGGGCAGTCTGCCGTACGCCCGCGCCGCAGCAGCGTATCAAGCCGGCTTGCGGATCGGTATCCTAGTGGCGTAGTACCCCCGGCCGACTAGAGAAAGGCGCGTTCCGTGTGGTTGCCGATCCTCCTCATCATCGCCGCGCTGGCCGTATTCGCCCTGATCATCCTGCACGCGCGGGTCGTGTTCGTGCTCGAGCTGGCGGATGGCCGCGCCCTCGTCCGCCGGGGCCGCGTACCGCTCGGGTTCCCCGGCGCCTGCGAGGACGTGGCCCGCCTGCATCGAGTCCGCCAGGGCCGGATCACCGGGGTGCGCGGAGCGGGGGGCGTCCGCCTCGCGTTCTCGCGGGAGATCCCGGAGCGTACCCGGCAGGCATTCCGGAACGTCTGGACGCCGCCACCGGGCGGCGGGGACGGGGGCGGGCGGCGCGCAGCCGGATGAACACCGTACCTTGCCTTCTGGTCACGCCGCCATGGCCAGGGCCGTACTGTGCCGGAGCGTCCCTTTTCCCACCGCACCGACCGGGGTTCGGAAACCGTACCCGGACCACTGCTACTACCGGGACTCCTGCATGCCGGCGTCCCGCCGATGGCGCTCGACTTCGTGCACCAGTGTCCTGACTTTCCGGTGGAACATGCGATCGCCGGGGCGACCCTGGCCCCGATCCTGCATCGAACAACCCGACGGCACGCTCCAGGGCGGCCGGTTACCCGGTAGCGATGGACCGGCGACACCGGCTACCGCGGTTGAGCGCGGCAGCAAGTGAATACACCGTACTGCCACGAGGCCATGGAACAGGGCTTGCCGGCCACGCACCGTCCCGGTGCAAAGTCTTTGCGCGACCGTCCGATTCCGGTGCAAACTGCGCTCAAAAGCAGGATCGGCCGGCATCTTCGTGCATGGAAGCCACGGTTGCCCTGCAGAAGAACCCGCAGGCGACGGGATACACATCCAGATAACGGGGGTTACTCATGGACAAGTTCTTCGGCTTCACCGCCCAGGGCACCAGTTTGCGCCAGGAAATCATCGCCGGCGCCACCACCTTCCTCGCCATGGCCTACATACTGTTCGTCAACGCCTTCATCCTGGCGGACGCCGGAATGGACCCCGGAGCGGTGTTCGTCGCCACCGCCCTGTCTGCCGCCGTTGGCTGCCTGATCATGGGGCTTTGGGCCAACTATCCGATTGCCCTCGCGCCCGGCATGGGGCTGAACGCCTTCTTCGCCTACACGGTGGTGCTGGGCATGGATATCCCCTGGGAAACCGCCCTGGCCGGCGTGCTGGTATCCGGCGTCATCTTTTTCATCCTCACCGTGACGAAGGTGCGTGAGACCATCATCAACGCCATTCCGCTGCAGCTCAAGATGGCGGCGGGCGCCGGCATCGGTCTGTTCATCGCCTTCATCGGCCTGAAGAACGCGGGCATCGTGGAAGGCTACGAGCCGACCCTGGTCACCTTGGGAGAACTCCAGGCCGCGGCACCCGCGGTGGCGATCGCGGGCCTGCTGATCACGGCGTTCTTCCTGGTCCGGGGGTTCAAGGGCGCGATCTTCTACGGCATGGTGCTGACCACCGTCGGCGGCATCCTCGTGGGCGTCGTCGGCGCGCCCGACGCCGTGGTTTCGGCCGTCCCCAGCCTGGCGCCCACTTTCGGTCAGGCGGTAGTACATCTGCCGGACATCCTTCTCTCCCCGACCCTGTGGGTGGTGGTATTCACCTTCCTGTTCGTCGACTTCTTCGACACCGCCGGCACCCTGATGGCCGTAGCGCACCAGGGCGGCTTCCTCAAGGACAACAAACTGCCCCGGGCCAGCCGGGCGCTTGGAGCCGACTCGTCTGCGACCATCGTCGGCTCCCTGCTGGGCACCTCGACCACCACCTCCTACATCGAGTCGGCAGCGGGCGTCGGCGCGGGTGGCCGCACCGGGTTCACCGCCGTCGTCGTGGCCGGTTTCTTTCTGATCAGCCTGTTTTTCTCGCCACTGCTGGAGATCTTTCTCGAACATCCGGAGCTGACCGCGCCCGCCCTGATCATTGTCGGCGTACTGATGGCGTCCGCCCTGGGGAATATCGACTGGAAGGCGCCGGAGTACGCGATTCCCGCGTTCGTGACGGTGATCGCCATGCCCCTGACTTTCAGCATCGCCAACGGCATTGCCCTGGGCTTCGTCCTCTATCCCCTGACCATGGTCTTCAAGGGCAAGGCAAGGGAGGTCCACCCGATCATGTATGCCATGTTCGTGGTCTTCGTGGTCTATTTCATCTGGGGA
>SLLM01000286.1 GCA_007134055.1 Ectothiorhodospiraceae bacterium
CAGGAGGCCCAATGTTAAACACCAAAGAAGCTGTACTGGTGATGGTTGATTTTCAAACACGGTTGGTGGAAATTGTCGACCGCAGTGATTTGATAATACCCAATCTCATCCGCATGGTGAAGGGCTGCCAATCATTGGAAATCCCGATTTTGGCGACAGTGCAGGTGCCCGAGAAACTGGGGCCAATGCCGCCAGAATTGACGGATGCGCTGGGAGATGCAGCACCGATCGCAAAGGCTGTCTTCAGTGCCGTTCGTGAACCGGCTTTCTTAACCGCATTGCGTCAGAGCGGACGCACGCAGGTGATTCTTTCGGGGATTGAAGCACATGTGTGCGCCCTTCAGACGGGGATGGACTTGCTGGATACCGGTTACAGCCTGCATGTCTTAAGCGATGGGGTGTTCTCCCGAACAGCAGAAAACCATAAACTGGCGTTACAGCGGCTGCACGATGCGGGGGCAACCATCTCCAGTGTCGAGATGGCTCTGTTTGAATTGATCCGTACTTCTAACCACCCGGAATTTCGGACAATTTCAAAACTGGTTAAATAAGTCCCTTCGGGCAGCTGTAAAGATGTCCCGGTTTGCTTGACAATCCGGCGGTGGGATGTTAAAATCATTTTCACGCACAAACAAGGATGCGTTATAAGCCGAGTTAGCTCAGTTGGTAGAGCACGCGACTGAAAATCGCGGTGTCCACAGTTCGATTCTGTGACTCGGCACCTTGTGTTTAAAAGGGCTGTTCTTTTTGTAAAGGGCAGCCTTTTTTGGTTTTAGTAAACCACGAAGGACACAAAGAGCACGAAGAGTTTGACATAGAAGAAAGCACAAATGGCGAAAAAGTTGGTATATCAAAAAAAGCTTAAAAATATTTTTTTATACTTTGCGTTCTTTGCCCCTTCGCGGTTATTTTTCCTATATGTGCTTAGTGCCCTAATCGTGCCTGTAGGGTATTGTGGTTTACGCCATTAACGCCCACTCGACGGCGGCCTGGGCGTGGAGTGCCGTGGTATCAAATACAGGAATTGACACATCTGACTGTTTCACCAGCAGGGGGATCTCGGTGCAGCCCAGGATCACCCCCTGAGCACCATTCGCCGCCAGGTTGGCAATCACCTCCTGGTACGCCTGCCGCGATTCCTCCCGGATAACCCCCCGAACCAGCTCCTCATAGATCACCCGGTGAACAACCTCCCGCCCAGCATCGTCCGGGATCAGCACCATCAGCCCATGTTCATTTTCCAGTTTCCCCCGGTAAAAGTCGCCCTCCATGGTGAAGCGCGTTCCCAGCAAACCGACGGTATCCAGTCCCTGGGCTTTAATCGACTGGGCAGTGGCATCAGCAATGTGCAATAAGGGCAGGGGTGTGGCAGCCTGGATTTCGTCCGCCATGTGGTGCATGGTATTGGTGCAGATCACAAGGCAGTCCGCACCACCCTGCTCCAGCCGACGGACCGCCGCGATCATCACCTGTGTCAGCGCATCCCACTGGCCAGCGTGCTGAAGAACTTCGATCTCTGCGAAATCAACCGAGTACAACAAACAATGGACTGAATGTGACCCGCCCAGGCGCGCCTTCACAATCTGGTTCATAATGCGATAATATTCAAGGGTCGATTCCCAGCTCATCCCGCCCAGCAGTCCGATCGTTCTCATACCTTGCCTCCATTAAAATTCGTCTTCATTGATTACATTTTATCCTTAATCTGGTTAATGATGCCCCCAGAATACAGGTTGTTTCGGCAAACATAATTCAGGATATATCACCATTCACAATCGAGTGCATAATTCTCAAGTCTTCAAAGCGTCCTGCCGGTGTAACGCTCTGCAAGGAAAGGAAAACATTATTCACGATCAGCAAAAACCTGACCCGCACGTCGGCTATGGTTTCCATTATGTTATAATTTTTATGATTTTTTGATTGCTGCCATCACAAGGAGCGCGCACATGAAGCCTTTCACCTGGCTTATGGACCACTATCGACCCCTACTCGACCTGCCCTCCCACACAGCGCGCGTCACCTTGCAAGAGGGTCATACCCCCCTGATCCCCACACCCAACCTGGCGCGTGAACTGGGCGGCGGCTTCCGATTGTGGATCAAATATGAAGGCCTCAACCCGACCGGCTCCTTCAAAGATCGCGGCATGACCGCCGCCATCAGCGAAGCCCTAGGCCGGGGTGCTAAATCCGTCATTTGTGCCTCAACGGGCAATACCGCCGCTTCTGCTGCTGCCTATGCCGCCCGCGCCGGGATGCAGGCTGTTGTGCTGATCCCCCAGGGTAAGGTGGCCGCTGGTAAGCTGGCCGGAGCAGTGGCCTACGGCGCCCAGGTCGTCCAGGTGGATGGCTCCTTTGACCAGGCCCTGACCATGGTCGTGGCGCTGACCGAAAAACACCCCATCGCGCTGGTCAATTCGATCAACCCCTTCCGCATCGAAGGACAAAAAACCGCCGCCTTTGAAATCTGTGATGACCTCGGTGCAGCACCCGACTGGTTGTGCCTGCCGGTGGGCAATGCGGGCAATATCACCGCTTATTGGGCCGGGTTCAAGGCTTACCACGCCATCCACAACTGTGGATTACCCCAGATGCTGGGCGTACAGGCAGCCGGGGCCGCGCCTTTGGTGCTGGGGCACCCCGTTTTGCAGCCCGAAACCGTGGCCACCGCCATCCGCATCGGTCAGCCGGCGCGCGGTGAAACTGCCTTGCTGGCCGCCGAGGAATCTAACGGGCGCATCATCGCCGTCAGCGATGAAGCCATCCTTTCGATGCAGAAGCTGCTGGCATCCCGTGAGGGGATTTGGGTCGAGCCTGCCTCTGCCGCCGGGCTGGCGGGATTAGCCCAGGAAATCGCCGCCGGTACTCTGGACCCGGACGGCAAAAGCATCGTGGCCGTCTGCACCGGGCATGGGCTGAA
>SLLM01000125.1 GCA_007134055.1 Ectothiorhodospiraceae bacterium
AAGGTCGGTTACCCACGCCCGGCTGTGGAGTTGCGCCGGACGCGCTCAATCGCTAATGTAATTAAAAGGACTTAAGTCCAGGGAAAGAAAAACAACGGCAGGATGCCTAATGCTTATCATCTACGGCGGTCGCCCGGCCGCCTTTGGCGCGATCATCCTTGCGACCGTCGCCTGCCTGCTCCCGGTGATGGCCAATGCCGACGGCCTCGCGCCGGGGCTTGACTGGCTTGATCGCCAGAAAGGCGCGGATGGTGTCTACCGCACGGACGAATCCGTTGCCGCGCCGCCGCAAGTAGTTGCCGAGGCGACCTTTACCCGCGCGCTGTTTGCCGAGATGCCGGAAGGGCTAGCGCCCGGCGCCCAAGTGCTGCTTGCGGACTGGTCGGTAGAGAACACGGAATTCCTCGCGCTGTATGCGGGTACCATGGAGTCCGACGCAGATGAGGTCGAAGGCCTCCTGCAGGCGCTTCAGGACCGCCAGAACGCTGATGGCGGGTTCGCCGATGCGTCAGGCCATACTAGCGGCGTCCTCCCAACTGCCGCTGCCCTGATTGCGCTCCACCGCGTGAGCGTCGACGTCAGTGATGTCATTCAGCCGGCCGCGGCTTACCTCCTGGAGCAGCAAGGCGAAGACGGCGGCTGGGCTGACGGCGGCAACGCATCCTCCCTGTACACGACGGCACTGGCCCTGCAATCCCTGATTCACTTCTCCGGGCGCTACAACCTGGCAGAGGCAATCGGGAAGGGTACGGATTTCCTGCTCTCCGCCCGCCAGACTGATTACGGCTTTGAGTCTTCATGGGAAGGCGCTCACGCCCTGCTGGCACTGATACCTGCGTTGCCGGATCCGGGAATCCATGGCCCAACGCTGCGCTGGCTCCGCGACCAGCAGTCCGGAAACGGTAGTTGGGACGATGACGTCTATGCCACGGCGCTCGCCCTGCGTGTGCTACATGTGGCCGATCGCCTGGCTGATCCCGACAGGGATCCGGATGAGCCTCCGGGAGCGGGGGACTCCGCCCAGGGCACCGTGTCGGGGCGCATCCTCGACGTGACCGACGACTCCCCCCTCACATGGGCCCGTGTCACCGCGCCAGACGTGGCGGAGGCCAACGTCTCGGTGAGCGCCAGTGGTGCCTTTGAACTGCTGCTGCCGCCGAGTCAGGATCTGACCCTGGTCTACTCCGCGGAAGGCTTCCTTCAGGCCACGCAGGAAGTCAAGGTTACCGCTGGCGGCACATTGAACGTCGGTCCGGTACGGCTTGCGCCCATGCCGGACCGCGGGCGTCTGCTCGGCGGCGTTACCGACCGGGAGGATGGTAAGGCGATTCCGGGGGCCGTGGTCACCGTCACCGACGATACCCAGCTGGCCATTCCTGTCGACAGCGCGGGCCGCTACGAGCTGGCACTGCCCGGCGGCTCATACAGCGTCACCGTGGAAGCGGACGGGTTCCACCCGGTCGGCGCCGATATCGAGCTGTCAGTCGGGCAAACCCTACGGTTCTCGCCGGCGTTGGTTTCGATCTCCCAACCCACGGACGATGAACCCGGCGCCATCGTCGGGCAGATTCAGGATGCCGACACGGGCGCCCCGCTGGCCGATGCCCAGGTGGAGATTCACGCTGCCGGACGTTTCGTGAGCACGGGTGCCGATGGTCATTTCCGGCTGGACGCGCTGGACGCAGGCACTCTTGAGGTGAGCATCGCCCGTTCCGGTTATCGCGGCGCGAGTTTCGCCGTGGTACTTCCTCCATCGACGACGGCGGAGGTTGGTACCGTCGCACTGCCCCGGCTTGAACAAGCCGAAACGAGCCGCCTGCTGGGTACGGTTTCAGACAGCGACAGCGGGGACGCCCTGGCCGGCGCGAGCGTTACGGCGGCCGGCGGCCAGGCCCGGACCGACACATCGGGCCACTTCCAGATTGAGGGCGTGGAAGAGCGCAGTTTCCGTCTGCGGGTGTCCGCGGAAGGTTACGTGTCACAAGAAATCCCCGTGGAAGTGACCGAGCCGGGCACGTTGCACTTCGCCGTTTCCCTGGAGCCGCATCGACGCGGTGGACTGCTCATTGCCGGCTTCCAGTCCGACCGAAACAAGTACGATGCGCATAACGAAGCGGCGCTCAGCGTTGATCTGGAGAACACGGGTTCCCGGACCCAGGTCTTGCGCCTGTACCTTGCGGTGCTGGATGACGAGGGCAATCAGCTCAGTGAGCGGCCGGTAACGCCGGTTTTCCTGGATGACGACCACCACCATCACGACGGTGATGATCACGGTCACGAACTCAGCTCCGCCCGGATCTCCCTGGAACCCGGTGACCAGTTCACCGAAACCTTCTCCTGGTTTACCGAAGCCAGGCCCCCGGGCCACTATCAGCTGAAAATCCGAGCCTACGAGGCGTTCAACGGCGACCTTCTCGGTGAGCGCTCGCTGCCTGTGGGAATCAACGATACCCGACAGATCGAACTGGTTTCCGTGCGCCCCGAACCGCGCTACCTCACCCAGGGTGCGCAGGACGACGTCAACTTCCAGGTACTGGTGCAGCACCGCTCCAATGTCGCGTTCGCCAGTCAGGTGACTTTCGAACTGCTGGATCCCGATGAGGCGGCGCTTTTCACCGGTACGGTTCCGCTGGATCTGGTGCCGGAGCGGATCGACGAGCTGAGAGACCTGCCGGGAACCGCTGTTCAGGTCGAGCAGGCCGGAGAGTATTCCATTCGCATCGTCGACGTCACCGGAGCCGAGCCCTTGACCGTCCATGGTCAACCGCTGTTCGTGGCTCCAGGAACACGAGTGGAGATTCGCCAGGACCGCACACCGGGCAGCATCGCCCCCGATGGAAGCTATCGCATTGATCTGGAGATCCGGCTGGACGGGAAGGAGCAGTGATGATTATCAAGGG
>SLLM01000003.1 GCA_007134055.1 Ectothiorhodospiraceae bacterium
ACCACCAGCCGGTTCGGTTCCCCGCGCACGTGAAAGCCCATCGCCCTGAAGCGGGAGAGAATGTCCGGGCTGCTCACCAGGCTGATGGAGATGACGTCGGCGCCCTGGCGACGCTGCATCGAGAGAAAACCGTTGAACAGGTCTTCGAGCGCGCCGGGTTCGCTGTTCGCAAGGTAGTCCACGACGCTCACCCGCCTCCCGGCCACGAAGTACACGAGATAGCCTTCCAGCTCCCCCTCGGGCGAGCGCATGGAGAACACGCGATACTCCCGGCCGGGGCACTCGCCGTAGCGCCAGCGGAGATATTCGGCTGTCTTCTCCCCCAGGAGGTGATACCCGGCATGCACCCTCCGCCAGAGCCTGTCGAAATCGTCGCCGTACGTATTGTCGACGGAAAATGTCCACCGTCGGCCGACGCGCCCGCGCAGCCGGATGGCACGGATCCTCAGCAACTGGTCGACGATCAGCGATGCCGGGGCATTGAGCCAGGCCCACCGGATGTGCCGGCGAATGTAGTAGCGTGAGCGAACGGGAAGCACCAGTTCCCGCATGCCGGCGACCGTGACATACCGCAACCGGGACATCAGCGGTTCCGCCTTTCGGTTGGGGAATCCGTAGACAAGGTCCAGTGTGGATCCGTCGCACTGGGAGAGCATGGCACGCTGCAACGCAATCGCCGGGCCAAGGGTCCTGTGCTTGCGGTCCACCGCCAGGTCTCCGGCAATCGCCCCTCGCAGCTTTGTGCCGAGGCTGTAGAGGTGCCGCGGGAAGAGCGCCGTGGTCCCGACTATCTCCCCGGACGCTGCATTCCTGAGCAGGTGGACCCGCGCCGGCCCGGAAGGGTTGCCCTGGTAGAGCCAGGGGAAACGTGAGTCTTTCAGCGATGGGAAGCTCTCCCGCCATAGATTCAGGACATGGGGCTGGGACACCGCCAGATCTGCCTGTATCACTTCGTACGCCATGGCTCAGACCGGTGCCTGACGGTTGCGCCCAGGACTGCCGAATGGCTGCCAGTCAAGCTCCACGACGGCGGTTTCCGGGGTGTCGTGGGCCAGCGCGGCGGCCAGCCCGTCCGGTGCTTCCAGCGGCAGTATCCTCCAGGCCTGGAGGGTGGTGCCGGGCAGGTCCATTGCCAGCAATACATTGCCTTTGCGGGCGTCCACGTCAACGCTGAATTGATGCAGCGGCAACGTCAGGCCGCCGCCCAGCGCCTTGACCAGTGCCTCCTTGCGGGTCCAGCAGCGGTAGAAGGCCTTCAGCCGCTGTCCGGGGGGGTGTTGGAGGATGCGGGATCGTTCCCCGGAAGAGAAATGCGATGCCATCACGCCGTCCATTTCCGGAAGCTCGTTCATGATTTCGATGTCCACACCGAGCCGGCCGGTCCGGGACAGCGCGATGAGCAAGTGACCCCCGGAATGGGACACGTTGAATGCTGGCCCATCGCGGCAGTATGGCTTCCCAGTCGGCCCCGTTGCGATGGGTACTTTCTGCGGGTCCTCCCGCCTGATCTCGCCGAGCAGGCTGCGCAGATACGCCCGCGATCGTGCCGCGTGCCTTCTGTGTGCGGGGAACCGCAAGCGCCCCACCCCGTGAAGTTCCGGCTCGGTGAGCAGGCTCTGCTCCGGCCGGGCCAGTGGCCACGCCGCGTCCAGGGATGCGCGAACAACATAAACAACGCCCTGGCGCAGTGATAGCATGCTCCAGAATTAAATCGTTTGCGTCACCGACGCAAGCGCGGTTATCAACGAATCAGAGCATTACTACTTGGGATAAGCTGCGATGCGGAACCCGTCGTTGGCGCAGGAGCGCTTGTGGATCCTGACGCGTCTCGAAGATGTCGGCTCGTCGTACAATCGGGGGACGGCTCTCAGGCTCAAGGGTCCATTGCAAGTAGACGCACTTGAGCGGGCAATCAACACCGTCGCTGACCGCCATGAGAGCCTGCGATCCCGGTTTCCCGCCGTGGACGGGCTACCGACGGTGGAAGTGGATGCATCCGCGAACATCCAGCTCGAGGTAGAGGACGTCTCCGGCCATGGAGCGCCTGAAGAGGAAGCGCTTTCGCAGGCGTCCGACAGAGTGAATCAACCGTTCGACCTTGAGAACGGGCCGCTTCTGCGTTGCCGGCTGTATCACATTGGAGAAGAGGATCATCTGCTGCTGCTGGGTGTCCACGAGATCGCCGCGGACAGCCTGTCATGGATCATTGTCCTTGATGAACTCGCCGCCTGTTATCGTGAACTCGCCAGTGGCGAACGCCGGCTTGCGCCTCCCCCATCCATCGGTTTCTTCGATCTGGCGGACCGGCAACGCGAGTCCCTGGATGCAGATCCCGAAGCGCTTGCCGAGGGAGTCTCCTACTGGAAGGAACAGCTTGCCGGTGCTCCCCCGCTGGCGTTGCCAACCAGTTACCCCCGGCCCGCTGTACAGCGTCACCGCGGCGATGTGGTTCGATTCACCATTGATGCCGACCTGACCAGGCAGCTCATCGAGCTTGGACGGCAGCAGGCGGCGACGCCGTTCATGGTGCTGTTGAGCGTCTTCCAGCTTCTGCTCGCCCGGTACTCTCGCCAGGAAGATCTGGTCACGGGGGTAGCCGACGCCGGGCGGGGGGACTCGGATGCGGACGGCGTCGTCGGTTTTTTCCTCAATGTGCTTGGTATACGCACCAGGTTGTCGCATGAGATGAACTTCCGCGACCTGCTGGAACAGGTTTTCGAGAATGTCCTCGGCGGCCTGGAGTTTGCGAATGTGCCGTTTGATCGCGTGGTAAGCGAGCTCGGTATCCAGCGCGACGCAAGTCGTGCGCCGGTGGTGCAGGCCATGCTCACTTATGAGCGGAGCGCCGGGGGAAATCGTGATTTCGGCGACCTGGAGGTGTCAGAGGGACGTCTGCAGCG
>SLLM01000039.1 GCA_007134055.1 Ectothiorhodospiraceae bacterium
GGCTTGCCTCGCTGATCTGCGGGCTGATCGCGATCGAGATCATCGGGCTCAACATGTGGGCCTCGGTGAACTGGGATCCGGTGCAGTTCGTGCGGCAGTTCTTCTGGCTCGCCCTTGAGCCGCCGCCACCGGAGTACGGTCTGAGTCTGCCGCCATTGAATGACGGCGGCTGGTATCTCATGGCCGGGTTCTTCCTGACCGCCGCGATCCTGCTCTGGTGGGTGCGAACGTACCGGCTCGCACGATCCATGGGGATGGGGACGCACGTTGCCTGGGCATTCGCCGCGGCCATCTGGCTGTACCTGGTCCTCGGTTTCATCCGCCCGCTGATGATGGGGAGCTGGTCGGAGGCGGTACCGTTCGGCATATTCCCGCACCTGGACTGGACGGCAGCGTTCTCGCAGCGCTACGGGAATCTGTTCTACAACCCGTTCCACATGCTTTCCATCGTATTCCTGTTCGGCTCGACGCTGCTCTTCGCCATGCATGGAGCCACCATACTGGCGGTCAGCCGCTATGGCGGTGAGCGGGAGATCGAGCAGGCCATCGACCGCGGTACCGCGGCGGAGCGGGCGGGGCTCTTCTGGCGCTGGACCATGGGTTTCAACGCGACCATGGAATCGATTCACCGCTGGGCCTACTGGTTCGCGATCCTCACCGTCATCACCGGCGGAATCGGCATACTGCTCACCGGCACCGTGGTCGATAACTGGTACCTGTGGGGCGTCGAGCACGGCATTGCACCGGCCTATCCGGAAGTCTGGACACCGGCGGTTGACCCATCGGCAGCGCAGGGGGCGGGAGAATGAATACAGTCACAGTACGTCGATTCATCGGACCTGCATTGCTGATTTCCGCCGCCGTGCTGGTCGGCTGTGAGCGCCCACCCGTGGACGTGGAGCAGACCGGATACCGCGGCACCGGCATGCAGAATCCCGAGAACCCCCGGATGCGGGAGCGGGATCGCGCCCGGCACGAGGCCCCGGATGCGTTGTCCGAAGCATCCGACTCGGGGCCGCGAGCCTCGGAGGTCTACGAGAATGTCGAGGTCCTTGGCGATCTCAGCGTCGCGGAGTTCCAGCGGGTAATGCGGGCGATGACTGAATGGGTGTCGCCCGAGCAGGGTTGCAACTACTGCCATGTGGACGGTGACTTTGCCTCGGAGGACATCTACACCAAGGCCGTCTCCCGCCGGATGCTGGAGATGACCCGGCATATCAACGCCAACTGGGAAGCCCACGCCGGGGAGACCGGCGTGACCTGCTTCACCTGCCACCGCGGCGAAAACGTCCCCGAGGAGCAGTGGTTCTACGAGGAGGATGACTCCCGGTTCCCCGGGGCGGGTAACCGGCAGATGCAGAACATGCCGAGTTCGAAGACCGCCCAGTCGTCGCTGCCGCGAAACGCCTTCGACGCCTACCTCGAGGGCGATCGGGAAATCAGCGTCCAGGGCGATTCGGCACTACCCACGGATCATGTCGCCTCGATACAGCACACCGAGCTGACCTACAGCCTGATGATGCACATGTCCGATTCCCTGGGCGTCTCCTGCCAGGTCTGTCACAACAGCCGGGCATTCGGCGCCTGGGACCAGAGCCCACCCCAGCGGACGACGGCCTGGCATGGCATCCGCATGGTGCGGGAGCTGAACAACGCTTACCTCAACCCGTTGACATCGATATTCCCCGATCACCGGCTCGGGCCGCAAGGTGACGTGGGCAAGATCAATTGCGCCACCTGCCACCAGGGCATCCAGCAGCCGCTCTACGGGGCCAACATGGTGGATGCCTATCCGTCCCTGGTCGGCGCCGCCGACGAGGACACCCGGGAGATGGACTGGGAGATGGAGACCGACCCGAGCGAGGAGATCGAGACAGACGGAGACGGGGAAATGGCGCGGTTCTCCGCCGAGGAGCAGGAACGGCAGCTCTACGCGGAACGTCTCAGCCGGTACCTCGACGACAGGGAATAGCCGGCTGCTCTGCAGAGCTCCAGCCGGACCGACACGATGGCGCCTCTCTGGCGCCATCGTTTTTTTTCGGCTCTGTCGTGGAGTGACGCGGCAGCGCGTGGTGACTCTGCGCTCTGAAAGGTCAACCCGGATGTCTCACGGGTACGCGTATTAGGGAGATGCTGAAGCAGTCACGCCGCCACGTTGCACACAAAACCTTAACGCGGCTTGTTCCACTGCTTCGCGAGTGCGCCGAGGTGCGCCAGCAGGGACCCGAACAGCAGCAACGGCACCCAGTACCAGGCGGCTTGCGCCAGGACGGCGCGCAGGGCAAGGAGTATGAAGACACCGGCAAGGAGATGCGGTAGCAGGGGGCCGGGGGCAATGCCCCGCCCCGTGAGGCGGTGGTAGGCGGTCAATGCGAGGGCCTCTGCCGCGGTGAGCAGCAGGACCATGTCCACCACACGTTCGGATGCGAAGAATTCCTGCACCGGTCGGGGAGGGGCCGGGCCTGCCGGCCCTATGCCGGCGCCAGGCCGGTCAGATGGGCGATATTCTTGAAGAATATGCGCACATGCGCAATCGGCCGCGCCCGGGAGAGACGCTTGTTCATGTAGGCGTCCCAGGTCAGGAACTGCACATCCGGGTCCCCGCAGATACGGACGAAGCGCTCGCGACGACCATCGTTGGCATACCAGAAGCGCTGCATCATGCCGAGCATCCTGAAGACCTGCCCATGGAGGCGCATGAATCGTTTCCGGGCGCTGTCCAGGGCCCGTACGTCCCCGGTTTCCAGGCAGGCGATCACGGCCTCGGCGGCGAGCTGGCCACCGGCCATGGCGTAGTAGATGCCCTCACCGGAGGCCGGCGCGACGATCCCCGCGGCATCGCCGGCCAGGATGACATTGCGGCCGTTGTCCCAGCGCTTGAGAGGCTGGAGCGGA
>SLLM01000047.1 GCA_007134055.1 Ectothiorhodospiraceae bacterium
CCTCGGGGACGGGTACCGCATCCGGCGCGACGACCCGTTCAGGACCGGCGGCAACAGCCAGCCCCCCGGCATCCGCCTCGAACGCGCCCCAGTAGACCTCGCCCATGCGGGCATCGAGGGCGGCGAGGACGCGGGAGGCCCCTGCGTCCAGGCCCTGCTGGGCGAGGGCGGCGAGCGTGGAGACGGGCACCACGGGAAGATTCGCGCCGAAGGCGGCGCCCTGGATGACGGCGGCGGCAATGCGCACCCCGGTGAAGGCGCCCGGACCGCGGCCGAAGGCGAGCGCGTCCAGGTCCGCGAGACGCACGCCGGCGCGGGCCAGCAGTTCGTCCATCATGGGCAGGATCAGGCGGGTGTGTTCCCGGGGCGCCACTTCATGGCGGCGGGTCAGCGTGCCGTCCAGCCACAGGGCGGCTGAACAGGCATCGGTGGCGGTTTCAATGGCCAGCAGCTTCATGGAATGCCTCTTCGTCGCTCATGAGAAATCCGGCCGTCTCGGCCAGGTTGTCCAGCCGCGGGACAGGCGGCAGGCTGCTGATGAACAGGCGGCCATACGCCTTGGTGCGCACACGCGGGTCGCAGATCATGAGCACGCCCCGATCGGTCACGTCGCGGATCAGACGCCCCACCCCCTGCTTGAGACTGAGCACCGCCTGGGGCAGTTGGTAATCCATGAACGGATTGCCGCCCTGCTCGCGGATCGCCTGCAGGCGCGCCTCCAGCAGCGGGTCGTCCGGGGCAGCGAAGGGCAGCTTGTCGATGATCACGCAGGAAAGCGCGCGGCCGCGCACGTCCACGCCCTCCCAGAAGCTGTGCGCACCCAGCAGCACCGCGTCTCCCGCCGAGCGGAAACGGGCCAGCAGTTCGTCCCGGGGCGCGGTGCCCTGCACCAGCAGGGGGCGCTGAATCCGGTCGGCCAGCAGGTCCGCGGCCTCGCGCAGCGCCCGGTGGCTGGTGAACAGCAGGAAGGTGCCACCGGGGTTGGCCTCCAGGACAGGCACCGCCGCATCCACCACCGCGCGCGTGTAGTTCGGCGCATTGGGCTGGGGCATGTTGGGCGGCAGGTACAGCCGCGCGTTGCGGCTGTAGTCGAACGGGCTGTCCAGCAGGAGGGTGTCCGCGCCCTCCAGGCCCAGCCGGCCCGTGAAGTGCTCAAAGCGCCCGCCCACCGACAGCGTGGCCGAGGTGAAGATCCACGCGCTCGGGTAGGCTCCCATGCGCTCGCCGAAACGCTCGGCCACGTTGAGGGGCGTGGCATGCAACGCGAAGGCCCGGGTGTAGGTCTCGTACCAGCGCACCGTCTCATCCTCCGGGGCCAGGAAGGCGGCGAGCCGTTCCTGAAGGGTATTGGCGCGCCGGGCGCACTGCTCCAGTCCCTTGCCCCGCTCGGCTGCGGTGTCGAGCCAGGTCACCAGGGTGTCCATGCCCGTCACCAGTTCGTCCATGGCCTCGTTCACCTGCGCGTTGCCGTCCCAGCGGCCCCAGGGGCCACGCCCGATGCCCGTGCCCAGCGAGGCGCGTACCCGGGTCACCGCCCGGGCCAGGGCGTCCGCTGCATCACGCAGGCCGGCCATGTCGGAGGCCTCGCGCAACTGTTCGGCGACCGCGTCCCGGGCCAGATCAAGGAGCTGGCGGCTGCCCACGGTCCGGCCGAAGAAGACGGACGCCACATCCGGTAGCTGGTGGGCCTCGTCCAGCATGAAGGCGTCGGCGGAGGGCAGGATTTCTCCGAAGCCCTCCTCCTTGAGGCTCAGGTCCGCCATGAGCAGGTGGTGGTTGATGACCACCACGTCGGCCTCCTGGGCATCGCGGCGGGCGCGGGCCACGAAACAGCCGTCATACTCCGGGCAGTCCTGGCCCAGGCAGTTGTCGGTGGTGGATGTGACCTGGGGCCACAGGGGCGAGTCTTCGGGGATGTCCGGCAGTTCCGAGATGTCGCCGCGCATGGTGCGCGAGGACCAGCGCTCCACCCGCATCAGCTGGTCCACCTGGCGGCGGTCGTCCAGGCGTCCCTCGGCGCGGGTGAGCGCCATGCGGTGAAGGCACAGGTAGTTGGACCGTCCCTTGAGCAGTGACACCCGGGGCACGCGCCCGAGTCCGGCACCCACCAGCGCGTCGCGCACGAACGGCAGATCCTTGTGAAACAGCTGGTCCTGAAGATTGCGGGTGCCGGTGGACAGGATCACGCGACGCCCGTCCATGAGCACCGGCACCAGATAACCGAAGGTCTTGCCCACGCCCGTGCCGGCCTCCACCACCAAGTGTCCCGACGTCTCGAGCGTCCGCTCCACGGCCTCGGCCATCCGCTGCTGCGCGGTCCGGGCCCTGAAGTTGTCCAGACTGTGCGCAAGCGGGCCGTCGGGACCCAGCACCTCGGCTGCGGACGGGTTCATCCGCGTTCGCCGGAGAGGGCGTTGGCCCGGGCATCCGCGTCCCGGGCGCCCGCCTCGTTGCCGGCCATGCGCCGGGCCTCGGCGATGATGCGCCAGTTGCGGGCCAGCATCTCCCGGTCACCCCGGACCAGCCCGTTGGAGCGCGCGGCCATGGCCTCCGCCTGCGCCGGGTGCCCCTGTTCCAGGCGAACCACCGCGAGGCGCTGCCACAGCCGTGCATCCCGGGCATTGATGCGAAGGGCGCGTTCGAGGCTGGCCGCGGCGCCGTCCGCATCGCCCGAGACGAGCTGCCGGTCCGCCTCGGCCATGAGTTCGGCCACCGCGCCGGCGCCACCGGAAGGGGCTGCATCCGGCGCGGGTTCCCGGGCCAGGGCCGGGCGGGGATCCGGATCAGGCAGGGGCGCCGGCCGGGCGGTCTCGTCGTCGGGAACCCGCGTGGCCTGGGGTGCTGCGCAGGCAAACAGGACCGTGGCCGCGAGGATCA
>SLLM01000383.1 GCA_007134055.1 Ectothiorhodospiraceae bacterium
ACAACAGCGCTGAGCGCCGCGAACGGTACGGGAAGGAGGAGTTGTGCATCACGCTGGGGATTCAAACCCCCGGAATAGACAATACGGGTTCGACGACCGAGCGTGAGCGAGGGAGGACGCCGCCGCGAGGCGGCGGCCCGCAGGGCGAGGCGCGCAGCGCCGCAGCAGGACCTCCCTCTCCGCCATGCAAACGACAACGGTTCGCGCAAGGGGGCCGTTATTCCTGCCGCTCTCCAATGCTGCCCCCAGGCTCCGGACCTGTTCGCCACCGTTGGTCGGTTTGCCCTCCGGATTTCCTGAACAGACACACGTTCCGCGCCGGGATGTACAGGCTCCACCCGTAGTGCGCAGCGATCCAGGCCATGGCGCCATTGCTGTAGAAGCAGACATGGGTGGGGTCACGGATGTAGTGCCAGCCTGCAAACTCTGTCAGCGCAGGGCGAAATGCCGTCATGACTCCGAGCCAGCCGCCGGGCAGGAGCATGTCGTCCAGCAGGCCAAATTCCCGACGCGGATTGTGGAAGTGCTCCGCTGTCTCGGTGCAGGTGATGAAGTCGTAGCGCCCGTCCAGGACCTGCCTGTCCGGTGCGAAGAACGGGTCATGAACGGACACACGGAAGCCGCGTTCTTCCAGCATGCGGGCGAGGGCCGGACCCGGCCCGCAGCCGAAGTCCAGTCCACGGGATCCGGGTGTGAGCACGGCTTCCAGTGGAGTTGCAAGGCGATCGAGAAAACGGCGATAGCCCGCATCCGCCGGGTCGTTGTCATGGGTACCGTAATGAGCGCGTTCCGCGGCTGCTGACGGACGCTGGCCGGGATCCAGCCAGACCAGAGTACACCGCCCGCAGAGGTGATAGAGGCCTTGGGCCAGGGTGATGGATCGTTGCGGCGGGATGTGTTCACACAGCGGACAGGCGATGCTCAATCGTTTGCTTCTCCTTGCCGCGATACCGCCCGGCCAGGGGGGCGCGTGCCGGATTCGGGCATCACGTGTATACCATTGCTCAGGAGCGAGACGCTCGCTTCGACACCGGGCTCCAGACCGTTTCGGCGGGCCGCGTGGGTCGACACGGTCAGGCGCAGGAGCTGGTCGACCTCCCCGCATTGCAGGGTGACGGAGGTCTGGGCACCCAGCACGAGGCAGTCCTGGACGACCCCACTGACCGGGTTTTCCCGTTCTCCCAGCGAGGGGCGGCCGCGCCGGTGAAGGACGATGTCGGAGTCCGGGATGTACCAGTGCACACGGCTCCCGGGCGCCAGGCCGGACGGTCGGGCCAGCTCCAGTACGTGACGGCCCCAGGATAGCCGTTCACTCGTGCCTTCGTGGCGGATGATGCCGGCGAATACGTTCTGTCGTCCCAGCAGGCGTGCGACATGGGGTGAGGCGGGCTTGCGGAAGAGCTCTTCCGGAATGGCGGTCTGCAGCCCGCGCCCGTTGTGCAGCACACAAATGCGATCCGCCAGGGCGGTGGCCTCGGCAAGATCATGAGTCACGAGGATGATGGGAATGTCGATGGAGCGGCGCAATAGCGCCAGTTCCCGCTGCAATCGCCCCCGGGTCATCATGTCCACGGCCGAGAATGGCTCGTCCAGCAACAGCACGCGAGGATCCCGCGCCAGCGCGCGGGCGACCGCCACCCGCTGCTGCTGCCCGCCGGAAAGCTGCTGCGGGTAGCGTTCTTCGAGCCCCTGAAGGCGGACCCGGGCAAGCAGCCCGGCTGCCCGTTCCGCCTGTCGGGACGGGTTGCCGCGGCCCATGGCCAGTGTCAGGTTGCGGCGGGCGGTCATGTGTGGAAACAGTGCGTAGTCCTGGAAAACCATGCCCACGCGGCGATCCTGCGGTGTGCGACGGATGCCCGAGGAAGTGTCCAGCCAGGTTTCATCTCCGCAGCAGATGCGGCCGTGTACGCGACCGTGCAGCCCGGCGATCGTTCGCAGAATCGTGGTCTTGCCGCTTCCGGACGGGCCGACCAGCGCCACCAGCTCACCGGCGGCCACGCGCAGCCGGACGTCCAGGGGAATGGGCCGGGTTGCCGTCAGATCCAGTGTGAGGTCAGCGGACACCGGGGATTCTCCCGCGTCCGGCCAGGCCGTATACCAGGCCGATGGCAACAAAGGAGACGACAAGAAGCAGGAAGGACATGGCGCCAGCCGCCTCGTCGTCAAATGCCTGGACCCGGTCGTATATGGCGATCGCGACGGTCTTGGTCTCGCCATCAATCGCGCCGCCCACCATGAGCACGACCCCGAACTCGCCGATCGTGTGGACGAACGTCAGCACGAATGCCGATACCACGCCAGGCCATACCAGTGGCAGTTCGATCGCAGAGAGTGTGCGCCAGGGGGATAGTCCCGAGCACCAGGCGGCTTCCCGCAGGTGGAGTGGAACCGATTCGAAGGCACGTTGAACCGGCTGAATGGCGAAGGGGAGGTTGAAAACGATCGAAGCCAGCACGATTCCGGCGAAGCTGAAGTTCAGTCCGGAGCCGGTTAGTCCGGCCCAGAACTGGCCAATGGGCATGTCCCGGCCGAAGCTGACCAGCAGGTAGTACCCGAGGACAGTCGGCGGCAGGACCAGGGGCAGGGCGATTGCCGCCTCGACGAACCCCCGTCCCGGAAACCGATGGTAGGCGAGCCAGCGGCCGATCATGAGGCCCAGAGGCAGGAGGATCCCCGTGGTCCAGGCAGCGAGTTCCAGGCTGAGGCGAAACGCTGTCCAGTCCACTGTCGCTCAGTCGTCTTCCGGCAGGACAAAGCCGTACGCCGCGAGGATGGCCCGGGCGGGGTCCTGTTGCAGGTACTCGTAGAAAGCGCGTGCGGTCGCACCCGCACCGTTGACCAGTGCCATGCGCTGGCGCAGCGGCTCATGCCGATCCTCGGGGATCAGCTCGTACGCAGACCGCTCGGAGAGCGCCTGGGCCCGCACCAGGGAGTACGCGATGATGCCACCGTCGGTATCATCGGACAAGGCATAACGGGCCGCCTGGGAGACGTTCTCGCCATATACCAGGTACGGCTCGATGCGTTCCCACAAACCCGCGGCCTGCAAGGCCTGGCGCGCTGCCACCCCGTAGGGGGCATGGTCCGGGTTGGCAATGGCGAAGCGTGTGATACGACCGGACTCCAGGGCGCCCCGCAGCGTCTCCAGACTCCCGTCCACCAGCTCGGGGCGCGAGGCGGGTGCGGCGATCACTACCCGGCCAATGGCATACAGCACCCCTTCGTCCTCCAGGTGACCGTCGCGGTAGAGGGCCTCGACGTACGCCTCATCGGCGGAGAGGTAGAGTTCAAAGGGCGCTCCCTGGGCGATCTGACGGCGGAAGTTGCCGCTGGAACCGAAGTTCAGGCGGACCGTATGCCCGCTGTCCGCCTGGAAGCGGGATGCAACATCCTCCAGCGCGAACTGCAGGTCGGAGGCTGCGGCAACGATGGGCCGCTCCGCGAGCACCGGTGTGCTGGCAGCGGACAACAGCCCAAGCAGGATCAGTGTCGGCATGAGCAGCTGCCGAAGTATGGTCACCGTCAGAACTCCCTATGCTGTCATCCTCTGGGCAAGCGCGTTATATTCAATGGAATATAACGAAGTCGGATGACACCAACAACTGCCGTTCCTCCGTGGTGCAGTGACAACGTTGCCGCGGGGTCGAATGTCACGGATAGCGCGATGCCGGGACGAAAGAGCTACGGGAAGCACATGCAGGAAGGGGATCCCGGTGCCTACATGGACGATGGAGTTCATCTGCATCTGCGCCTGACGCTGGCGGGTGGGGTCCGGCTGGGTCCTGGCAAGATCCGCCTGCTGGAGGCCATCGCCGAGAGCGGCTCAATCTCCCAGGCCGCCCGGGAGATGCTCATGTCCTATCGCCGCGCGTGGTTGCTCGTGAACAGCGTCAACCAGGGTCTCGGCGAACCGGTGGTGACCAGCCGCTCCGGCGGTTCCCGGGGGGGAGGAGCCAGGGTGACGCAGGCCGGCCACCGGGTGATTGCCCTGTACCGCGCCATGGAGCGGAAAGCCCGGGACGCGGCGGGTGAGGAGCTCGAGGCGCTGGCCGGCCTTGCCCGCAGCGGGCACCACGGGGAGGGATGACGACAGAGGTCTTTTCGCTGGCCGGCATCACCGTTTGTCAATACCCTGTCAAGCCATGTTGCCCTACCTGTTCCGTACTGTTCTGACGTTACTGCTAGTCTGTGCGCTGGTGCTTGCGGTCATGGTCGCACTCGTCCACACACTGGATCCGGAAGACTACCGCGAACGACTGGAGCAGTATCTCGGTGGAGTCGCCGGTACCCCCGTAGGTCTCCATGGAGACCTGGAGCTGTCCCTGTTCCCACGATTGACGCTGAGCGCCGAGGCGATTTCCGTCGGCGCGGCCCGGGAACGATCTGGCGCCGCCAGTGCCGGGTTGGAGGGCGTGACGCTTGTGCTGCGCCCGGTCTCCCTACTGCGGGGTCGGCTGGTCGTGCAGGAAGCCCAGGCGGCACGATTGTCGGTTGCCCTGGAGGCGACAGGTCCCGGAACTACCGAAGGCCCGGCAGGGGGCGTGGAGAACGGGCCCGGCATGGCAGGCCAATTGCGGGACTTGCGGATCGAGCAGGCGCACCTGGATGAGCTGGACGTCACCTATGCAGCGGGCGGCGAAGAATATCGTCTCCGCGTCGTGGATCTTCGCCTTGAAGGCTTTGCGCCGGATACCCGTGCACTTCTTGCGGGCGACTGGAACCTGGAAACGACCCACGGCCTGATGGCGGCTGGCCCGCTCATGGCGGAACTGGAGTCCCGGCAGGACCCCTGGGACTGGGTGGTTCACCTGTCCGAGTCATCGGTGGAGGTAGACGGCGACCTCCTGCCGGCGGGATCCGTGCCGGTAGCAGTCCGGGCCACCGTGATGATGGATACGGTACGCTCGGCGGTCCGGGTGCCGGACCTGTGGCTACGGTCATACGGAATGACGGCAGAGTTGAGTCTGGATGCAACCCGGGAGCAGGGTGAACCCCGTGTTACCGGTGACCTTGTCCTGGCGGACGACGCCCTGCGCGAGACCATCACGCATCTCCTGGGAGTGGAACCGGACACGGAAGATCCCGGGGTGCTGGGTAGGGTGCACATGGAGGGAGGATTCCAGGTGGAGCAAGGCTCACTGGAGCTGCGCAGCCTGGTGGTGGAGCTGGACGATACCCGCGTCGAAGGGTATGCAAGCTACGTCGGGGAACCCCACAGGGAATTTCGTTTCGGTCTTCATGGCGATCGCGTGGATGTCGATCGCTATACGCCGGAGGTGCTTGATCCCGACAACATCCGCATGATCGTACGCACGCTCCTGAATGCCGCTGAAGGCGTGCGTGTCGAAGGCGAACTGGAAGTCGACGCGATGGAAAGTCTCGGCGTTTCCTATCAGGATTTCCAGCTCCGGCTTCTAGGTGATGGTGACTACCTGCGTGCGGAACCGCTTCGTGCCAGGGTGGCCGGGGGCAGCCTGCAGGCGGTGATGGATGCCGAGCTGGGTATCGACCCCGTGCCCGTGAGCCTGGACATGCAGCTTGCGGGCCTGCGGGTTCGTGACCTGCAGGAGACATTATTCGGTATGGCCGTGGTGCGTGGCAGGCTGGATGGAGAGGCGCGCGTGGCCTTCGCGGGCTATTATCCGGATACCATCGTGGATTCGCTGGAAGGGGAAATGAGCCTCCTGTTCCAGGATGGTGCAATCCTTGGCTTCAGCCTGACCAGGCTGATCGAGGACGCCGTTCCGCGGATCCTCGGGGGAGCCGACATGGATGCCTTCGGCGACGACAGAACCACCGCGTTCAGCAATCTGGGTGGCGAATTCACGATCAGCGACGGAATCCTGCGCAATACCGAGGCGCGGGCACGCTCGGACCACTTCCGCGCCGAAGGGCAGGGGACACTGGACCTGCGTTCCCTGGATCTGGACTACGGCATCAGTCTGATGCTGGTGGAAGTGTTCGAGACCCAGAGTGACGAGCTGCTGGAGTGGCTCGAGGGACGCTCGGTCCCGCTACGGCTTCATGGGCCACTGACAAGTCCGGAGCTGGATTCTGACTTCGGCTCGGAAGCGGAGGATGCAGGAGGATGAGACTCCGGGCAAGCCGGGCCGCAACCCTACGGCGGTGATGATCGTGGGTACCGGAGGGGCGTTGCGGAGCGCAATGGCGGGGCCCGTCCTGGTAGGAGACACCCCACCCGTGGCGTCATTGCAGGACTGAGCTGGTGAACGACATCATCCGCCTGTGTTCGGTCAGCCGGATCGGCTGGCGGGATCCCCACTCCTGGCTGGCCCTTTCCCTGGGGCCCGCAACCTGGTTGTTGCTTGCGGCACTGCTCGGGCCCACCGCCGATCCCCCGCAGCCACTGGTCAATCCGTGGGTACTGGTGCTGCCGGTGGTGGTCCATCCACTGGTGGAGGAGATCCTGTTTCGTGGTTACCTGCAGGGCTGGATTGCCGCGCGTTCCGCACGTACCTGGGGGCCCGTGAGCCAGGCGAACCTGATCACCAGCGTACTGTTCGCCACCGCCCATATCGTTCTGAATCCGGGGTTGATGGCCGCCCTCGTGTTCTTTCCGTCCCTGATCTTCGGCTATTTCCGGGAGCGCCATAACGGGCTGGCGACCCCGATACTGCTGCATGCCTGGTACAACCTCGGATTCGTCTGGATATACTGGTGATCGGCTGATGAGAGCTGAAAAGCCGGTGTCTCTCGGGGATTGGCTGTCCCAGGCAGGCCGGTCGTCGCCCGTTGACGTTGCGGTTCAATTTCGGGATACTCTGCGACCTCGAAGGACAACGCGCCCGTAGCTCAGCTGGATAGAGTACCTGGCTACGAACCAGGTGGTCGGAGGTTCGAATCCTTCCGGGCGCGCCATTTTTCAATGAGTTACGATCCCATTAGGGCAACGCCTGTCCCATAGATTTCCCCCCGGGCACTCACTTCACGGGTTCCACGCGCGTCGGCTTCCGGCGGTAAATGCGGTTAATAGTGGCCGGGTCGGTGTGCGCCAGCAACTTCTGGGCAAGCTCCAGGCTGCCGGCACCTGAGCCGGCTCTTGCCCGCAGGTCGTGCCCGGTGAGCCGTTCGGTGATCGCGGTCTCTGCGAGCACTCTCGCCATGAAACGCTGCCACATGCGGTCCCAGCCGTAGCGGTTCCCGTCGTCGCCTATGTAGCTGTCGCCGGTGCGGTTGCGGAAGTAGCCATTCAGGATGGAACCTGACAAGACGAATGAAAGCCGACGCAGTTACAAAGAGAGGCTATCCGCACTACCAGACATTTCCCGCTCCGGGCGTGTAGGTGGCTGCTGACACCGTGGATGCAATGATCATATCGGCCTGGATCACGCCGGACGCCTTGAGCATGCCGGCGTCAACGCTGACAATCCCGGCACTCAACTTGACGGTCGAAGCCTTGATGCTCACCTCCGTCGCCGCATCGATTTCGATTTGCTGGTTGCCGACGGACACGCGCGCGTCACCGCTGCGGATCTCCACACCGCGGTCTTCTCGCAGAGTCACCGAAATCTCCCCCTCGCTCAGCGCGATCGTCACGGAGCCCTGTTCCGGGTCGTCGTCGATCTCAAGTGTGCCCTTGTGCGTGGTGATGCTGTATCTGTGGGGCGTATCCGCCGCAGGCGGCGGCGCGGCCTTCCCGTTCCAGAGCGAGCCAATGACGAACGGGCGACTCGGGTCTCCCGCATCGAAAGCCACCAGCACTTCGTCACCCACGGCAGGCACGAACCACGCGCCGCGGCCTGGGCTGGCGAGAAACTGTGCCAGTCGCGCCTCGACTTCCAGGAGGTGATCCGTCGTCTCGGCAATGGACGGCAGAACGACCCGGAGTAGGGCGTGCTGACGGACGAGTTTATCGTCGATGACGATCCCGGTGTAGACACCATGGAGCCGCTCGCCCTCCAGGGCCTTCCGGTCCCTCTCGGCCTGCCTATCGACGGATGCGCCCCAGGAGGGAGATAAGTGTGTCGATGGTACGGATGGGGCGGGCCGGTTCTCCGCTGATGGGGATGTGGTCACCTGGATCTCTTCGATGTTCACCGGCATGGCGTCGGATCTCCTGGTGGCCCGCCGACGGCCGCTCCCCAAGAAAGTGGGTGCGCAGACCATCCTGCGGGGTGTAGTGATGAGTGACGGACCGAAGGTAGTACTCGGTGTCCAGCTCCCGGTCGATGCCCTGCAGCAGCAGCCAGTGACCGGGTTTGAGCCAGGGGGTCTCGGTTGCGATTCCGGTGGCCAGCGAGTAGCGAAACGCGTGACGGGTATAGGTTCCGCTTGCCAGGTCAATCGCGTGGTCGACCGACGAGGCAGCTACCGGGACGATGCGTTCGCTCTTCAGCCCGAGCTCCGCCAGCCGCGTGATTGCGGTGGTTGCCTGCGAGCCTGCCCCGAGGGACGCCTGTTGCTCAAGGATCGCCTGCGCAACCGCCATGTCCCATCCCGCCGCCGTTGCTCCCGTGGCCGACGCAAACAGATCGTGGCGAATGCCCATATCCCGCAGGGCCTCTCCCAGCCGCAGCGACTGCGTCGCTCTTGGTGCCGACAGGGCATCTTCGACGTGCAGGACACTGTCGCCGTCACACCAGAACTCCGTGCAACAGTGCGCGGCAATCTGGGTAAGGAGTTGCAGATGGGTCTGCCTGATCTGAGACCACGTGCGCGGGCGGTCCAGCAACAAGGCGTTGGTCTCCAGGGTGATCCCCGCTTGCTGTGCGATGCGGGACAGCACGCTGCGGGCGGTTTCATTCCGGTATTGTCTGACGTGTTCCCCGGTCATGGCATGTCGGAGTGCATCATGAGCCTCCAGGACCAGAACTGCTGGCCCGCTCGCACCCAGGCGTTGCTCGATCGCGGTGATGTGACCGGCGAACAGCACTGCATCACCTGCCAGCAACCGGACCGTGGCATACAGGTCCGCAGCAGGCTCTTCGCTGCCGACGGACTGCATCCGAAGATGCAGGGTTAGCGCCGCAGGCATCCCCAGCGTGTGCGTGACCTCCGCCAGCATGAGGGTTGAGGAAAGTGAAGGATGCTTCGTGCCGTCAATCTCGATCTCGGGGCGGTATGACACTGACGGAAGGGTGGGGGATGGCGGCATCACGACTCTCCCAGCAGCTGGTCTGCCCGGCGCCGTCCCATGCGCTGTAGTCCGGCGCATGTGCGATGCCTTCCAGAAAGAATAACCTGCTTTGAGAGAAACGTTGCCGTCAGCGCAACGCCTGTCATCCGGGCTACGTCCACTCCACGAAGTACCTGGCCAGTGGTCAGGCTGGATGTCTGGTTCGCCGACGTCCCGCTGAGGCGATCGCTGCCGATATTGACGGTGAGGTGTGGTGGGGCTATATGAATTCAACGGACCGATAAGCAAATACGGAACGGCCGGTCCACCGGAATTGAGGGGTAACACAGCGGACGCGCCAATCTCCGTGGCGATTCGGCAAAACTACGCCTCCAACCTATCGTGTGGAGACCGCAATGAATAGACGAGGACTTCTGGTCATCGGCACTGTCGCTGCCTTTGGTATGGCGCCCGCCCAGGCTGACGACATCGTTGCTGGAGAATCCCTGTACGCCGAGTCCTGTGTCGCCTGCCACGGCGCATCGGGGCGGGGTATGGCGAGTTTCCCGTCCATTACCGGTCGCGAT
The DNA here is from genome assembly GCA_007134055.1 of Ectothiorhodospiraceae bacterium. Classification (GTDB taxonomy): domain Bacteria; phylum Pseudomonadota; class Gammaproteobacteria; order Nitrococcales; family Aquisalimonadaceae; genus Natronocella. The sequence goes on from SLLM01000383.1 coordinate 9,664, forward strand.
GCAGACTACATTGCCAAGCGACTGAAGCAGTACCGTGCCGGAGAACAGGTGGGGCCGAACAGCGGCTTGATGGCGCCGGCAGCCACCGACTTGTCTGATGATGATATCGCCAACCTGGCTGCCTACATCTCGACGACGTTCGAGTGACCGAAGGAGACGCTGATGGTTTCCCGCGCTGCCGCGGGGTGTTTCGAAGAGGGCCGAATAACAAGGAAAAAAGAAGTTCAAACATAGGAGGAGCATCCATGATCAAGCGTATAACCCAGTTGTCGCTCTGCGCGTTGCTGGCCTCTGGCATGGCTCATGGTGTGGCACATGCCGCAAGCTCAGGCAACGACGTTCCCAGGCTGACTCATACCAGTGTGTTGTCCGGATTGGACAACCCCTGGGACATGGCGTTTCTGCCCGATGGAACCATGTTTTTCACTGAGAAGTGCCGCGGCCTGTCGGTAAGGCTTCCCTCGGGTGACATTAACCCCTTGCTTGGAATGCAGGATACTGACGGCTATGCCGAAACCGCGGACGACCTGTTCTGTCATGGTCAGGCGGGCATGAACGGTGTGGCGATCGATCCCGACTTCGACGACAACCGATTCGTCTACGTCTACTCCGCGTCGAACCTCACCACGCCCCACAACAACCGCGTGATCCGGCTGACGGTCAACGACGATCTCACTGCGGTGTCCGACCGCACCGACATTGTCGAGGACATCGCCTACAAGCAGGAGGCAAGTGATCACCCGTTCGGCGACGCCGGCGCGCACAATGGGGGGCGTATCCGCTTCAATCCGGGCGACGGCTACCTGTACGTGACCACCGGCGATACCCACAACGGCGAGGTGCCGCAACATCCGACGATGCTTGGCGGCAAGGTGCTGCGTATCGATCGGGACGGCAATGCCGCGGAAGGCAACAACCCGCCGGAGGACTTCGATCCCCGAATCTTTACCTACGGTCACCGCAATGTGCAGGGCATCGCCTTCCGCCCGGGCACCCACGAGCCGTTCGCGGCGGAACACGGGCCCTGGCACTCCGATGAGGTGAAAAAGCTGGAAGCCGGTGGCAACGCCGGGTGGGATCCGCGCCCCAATGTGGGCGGCCGCGGCGACTGCCCCGACGACTACTGCGGCTACATGCCGAGCCAGATGGAGGCCATGGACCCGGAAGAGCGGATGGCTTACATGCCGATGACGGACACCGAACGTTTCCCGGATGCGATAAGGCCGGCCTGGACCAACAACGGACTGTCGCAGGGCATGTCCTCTGCCGTGTTCCTGACCGGCTCGCAGTGGAAGGACTGGGAAGGCCGGATGGTTGTCGGCTTCCTGGGGATCGGGATCCACGGAACGCCGATCGGTCATCGACTCGACGTGCTCGACATCGCTGAGGACGGCTTGTCCGTCGACGTCACCACGATGCCATTGCCCATGCCCGCTGGTCGCTTCCGGTCAGTGGTGCAGGGGCCGGACGGTGACCTGTACGTCGCCCTTGATGAAGGTGAAATCTATCAGCTCACTCCCAACTAGGCAGGACGCAGCCGCACTGCCTCATGGCAGTGCGGCTGCCATTCCGTTACCAAGTGGCACCGGTTAATGATGTTCTCGAGCTGGGTGT
>SLLM01000124.1 GCA_007134055.1 Ectothiorhodospiraceae bacterium
GGTGGCGCGGGCCACATAGTGCAGGAGCGCTGCCGAGGCCTCGTCGACCCACTGCAGATCGTCCAGGATCACGGCCACCGGCACGCCGGCGCCGGTGATCCCGAGCAGCACCTGGGTGACGGCGTTGAACAGGCGGTTGCGGTCCCCCGTGTCCCTGGCCGTGGACCCCAGTTCCGGCAACAGTGTGGCAAGCTCCGGCTGCAGCGCCGGGGGTAGTGTTGCCGCGGGTGTCGGGATCGAGCGCAGGGCGTCGATCCACGGCGCGTACGGACGCGCCGCGTCCATCTCGTAGGCCCGTCCGCTGAGCACCGTGACGCCCTCCTGGCGCATCCGCGTGGCGGCTTCCTGCAGCAGGCGGGACTTGCCGATGCCGGGATCACCACTGACGAGAAGGGGGAGACCGCCCTCCAGCGCCTCGCGGAGGGAGGCCAGTTCCCGCTCCCGGCCCACCAGGGGTGGGGCGATCAGCGATGGCGCCGGTGAGGACGACGGGGTGGCAAGCGGACGCGGGATCGCACGCAGTTGCGCATGCAGCGCTTCCAGGCGTGCCGAGGGGGCTTGGCCGAGTTCGTGCTGCAGCATTCGGCGGCAGAGCTCGTAGCGCTCCCGTGCCTCGCTGGTCCGGCCCATTGCGACAAGGAGGAAGATCAGATCCGCGTGCGCGTCTTCGCAGAATGGGTCCAGCACGAGCCGGTCGCGGGCGTAAGGCAGGGCGGTATCGGGCCGGTCCTGCAGCCGTTGTACCAGTGCCCTCAGGACCCCGTCGTGCAGCTGGTGGAGGGCCTGCCGCTCCGCGACGCACCAGGCATCGAAACCGTAGCACTCGGGCAGATCCAGTCCCTCCAGAAACGGTCCGCGAAAGAGCTCCGCCGCCTGGGTGAGGGAACCGGTTGCCGCATCCTCCGATGACGAGGGAATCAGTACCCGCACCCGGGTGACGTCCAGGGTGACGTCCTTGGCGTGAAACCGCAGGTAGTCGCCCTCGGCGAGCAGGCGAATGGTGGTGTCATCGTTGAGCAGAGGTCGGATCTTGGCCAGACACCACCGCAGTTCCGCGCGGGGATTGGCGGGGCCGTCCCAGAACAGGTCGCAGAGGTGCTCGCGGGACTGCGGCTGGCCGGTGGTAACCAGGTAGGCGAGCAGTGCGCGGGCCTTGCGCGAGCGCGGCAAGGCGATCTCGGCACCATCGCGCAGGATCGATGACCTGCCGAGCAGGCGGATTTCGAGCCGGCGCACGTCCGGCGTTGTCATGTGACCCGTCCCGCCTAGGGCGTTGCCGGCGGTGCGAGGCCCGCGTCCGTGGGCAGCACCATGGCCGGCCAGACCCGCTCGAACGGATAGCCCGCCGTGCGGTACGCCAGCCGGACGGCCTCCGCGTCCGGCGCCTCGAAGGTACAGATCATCCTCCGCCGGTCGCTGGAGAGGTAGCTGCGAAGCCACTGTACCTTGTGATCCCGTAGGCAGGGTCCGAGGCGCTCACCCATGTGTTCCAGGTCAGCGTCGAGCATCGGTTCGTCGAACGTGCGCTCCATTACCAGGTAGGTCATGGGGTCCCTCCGTAAGCCGTTTCAGGGGTGGGGTCGGTACGGCTTGAAGCGTCGGAATGGCCATGCGCTAATTGGAAAACGCTAGTCGAAACCTGGGGCTCTTTCAATGCTTCGAATGCAACCGGTCAAACCTGCGGCGTTATTCCAGTCGAAGGGTAGTGTAGAACCCATGGATGAGATCCTTCATCGTCGTGATTCTCGAGTGACAGATCGGCGTACATCTGCTTCAGCCGCCGGTTCTCCTCTTCAAGTTTCTTCATGCGTTTGAGATCCGAGGCCTCCATGCCGCCGTCAGCCTCCTTCAGGATGGCGACCATCTCGGACCTGCTGAATCGGTCATTTCTCACCACAACCTCCTGGCGGTACAGCTAACGAAAGGCTCCGGGAACGTAGCCCCTACGCATGGGGGAGGCTACGGATCCGGGCAACCAGTTGCGCGAGGACAAGCACGTACGGCTGGTCTTCAAACGCATGGCCTGTGCATACCGCAACGTTGACCTCCTCTTGCTGACGACCAAAGCCGCTTGTCCCGGTCAAGTGCGATGAACCATTTTTGCGGGATTCTCTTGACCGGGTGTCGGTTAGAGTCTACAAATGATTTTGTTGCCACGGCAACGAAATCATGATTGGCTGGAATCGACGCTCGCTCCGAGCAGCAACCATGCGCGCGGCTGAGCACAGCACCACCTTCGACCGCGGGAAGAGGAGAACCAATGGCTACCACGTCTGATGCGCGTCAAACTCCTCAGGAAAGCATGGATAGCCCTAACCACGTTGACGTGCTGATCATTGGCGCCGGGTTTTCCGGGCTTTGCATGTCGATCAGGCTCAAGAGCGCCGGACTCGAGTCATTCATCGTCCTCGACAAAGGAGCACAACTCGGTGGAGTATGGCGGGACAATACCTACCCTGGTGCAGGCTGCGACGTCCCGTCCATGCTGTACTCCTTCTCGTTCGCGCTAAAACCCGACTGGAGCCGCAAATTCGCCGATCAAGCGGAGATATGGGAGTACATGGAATGGTGCGCCGACAAGTTCGACGTGCGTCGGCACATGCGCTTCAACACCGAAGTCCTACGGGCGACCTTTGACGAGCAAGAAGATATATGGCGTGTGGAGACCTCAAAGGGTGAGGTGCATGCGCGAGCGATAATCTCCGGCGTGGGCCAATTGAACCGGCCGGCCTATCCATCGTTCCCGGGCCTAGATGAGTTCCAGGGGAAATACTTCCATTCCGCAGAGTGGGCACATGGACATGACCTGACGGGCGGCAGGGTGGGCGTTATCGGCACAGGCGCGAGCGCCATTCA
>SLLM01000356.1 GCA_007134055.1 Ectothiorhodospiraceae bacterium
AAGACCTCAGGGTGCGTTCGGGTTGCCCCGGGACCGGTGCGGTCTATGGTAGCGACCCGTAAACCGCAAGACACAAGGGTGCGTTGAGCGCCAGCGAAACGCACCATCCCGCCAAGCATCCCTACCGTCGCAATAACTCCCGCGGCACGGAGCGGCGGTCACCCTCCCCTCGTGTGCCGGGCTGCCGCGCTTGCGGTTCCACGGCGGGTTCCAGCGACTGGCCGACGCCATGCATGAAGGCGGTGGTGAAATCGAAAGCCCGGTCGGCGGGCACGGGCACGCTTATGACATCCGGCCGGCCCAGGGTCGGGTACATCCCGCACGCTTCCCCGTTGCCGCAGATGAAGCCGTCGTTGTCCAGGTCCGTACCGGCAACCAGAATGTAGTCGCCCTCTTCCAGTTCGATGGAAAAGTCGTAGCGGCCTTTCCGGGCGTCGGTTTCCGCCTGGGCCACCGTCAAGCCGGTATCGAGGTCCACGGCCAGCACATAGTGGCGGCCCGCATTGAGGGCGGTGACATCCGTTGCTGCCACCCGCAGGGCGACGTTGACGACGATGGTCTCCTGCCCTGCACGCAGGGTGATGCGTGAGTTGTGAGGGCCGGGGTCGAGCGCGGTCCTGTCAACGGTGACACGGTACTCGCCCAGCAGGGAGTTTTCGTCCACTTCTCCCTCGACAGGCTCCACCGTCAGCCAGGGGGCGTCGGTCTCGATGATCAAGGGGAATTGCGATCCACCCTCCGCGGCGCTGACGCGCAAAGGGAGTTCGCCGGTCAGTTCCCCGAAGTCGAGGGAGTAGCTGCTCGCGAACAACGTGGCTTGCTGGCCGTCCCCGGCGTGGATCACGGCCCGCACTGCGTCCAGCAGGCCGTAGCCCAGCTCCTGGTTGCGATCGCCGGCGTCCAGCCCCGGCGGTGGCTGGGTCAGCTGCCCGGCGCTGATTGCGTTCAGCAGCCCATCCGGCGAGAGTTCCGGGTCCAGCGCACGCATCAGCGCGAAGACGCCGGCAGCGTGGGGTGTTGCCATGGAAGTGCCTTGCAGGAGGTCATAGGATGGCTGCAGGCCGCCGGAGCTGCGGCGCGCCGTGGTGCTCAGGACGCCGTCGGGATAGCCGTCCCCGGTTTCGTCGGCCAGGGTGTTACCGCCCGGCGCCGCCAGACTGATGCTGCTCCCCGCCGTGGAATACGGCGCACGCCTGCCCAGCGCATCGGTGGCGGCCACCGAGACCACGCAGGGGTAGGCGGCGGGGTAGATTTCATCGGAGCCGCCCGTATTTCCTGCCGCGGCCACCAGGATGATCCCCCGGTCGCAGATCTCCTGCACCAGCGAGCCGGCGCCGGGAATCGGTGAAGCCACGCCGATGCTCATGTTGATGATATCGGCCGGCCTGTCCGGCGTCCGGTCCGAGGAGTTGCTCAAGCCCGCCGCATACCGCAGCCCCTGCAGGAAATCGAAGGTATTGCCCCTGCCGAACTCGTTGATGATCCGCACCGGCATGATCCGCACGTCCCAGGCCACGCCTGCAACACCGGCGTCGTTGTTCGTGACCGCGCCGATGGTGCCGGAGACGTGGGTACCGTGCCAGCTATCCAGCTGGCCGCTGCTTCCCCCGCCCGGGTCGCCGGGGGTGCTGTTCCGGTCCACGAAGTCCCAGCCGTCGCCGCTGCTGCCGTCGTGGGTGAGGTTGCCGGCAAGGTCCGGATGCTCCAGGAAGACGCCGTTGTCCAGCACTGCGACGGTGACGGCGTCCGATCCCCGCGTGATCTCCCAGGCCTGGGGCAGATTGATCAGCCGGTAGTGCCACTGCCGGTCGAACAAGGGGTCATTGGGTGTCGATTGACTCGTAATGACGTAATTGAGCGAGACGTGCTCCACGCCCCCCTGGCGGGCGAGGGCCCGGGCCATGAGCAGCGTGTCATCCAGGGCGAGAGTCTCCAGTGCCTGCGCCAGCTCGGGCTTTCCCGGCAGCCGGAGTCCCGACGCCGGCCCGGCCCGGCGCTGGCCGAGCTGCTGCAGTGCCTGCCGGGTGTCCAGGTGCTCGGGCATGCGCATGAGGTGCTGGCGGTCTCCGTGACCGGCCACCTCCAGCCCCGAGGCGTGCGCCAGCGCCTGTGCGGACAACCGCCCGCCGGCGTCATGCCGCGGCGGCGCCAGCGCTCCGGCACCCTCACCCATGGTAATGATGAGTTCCCGGGTCTCCGCTGCCAGGTGCGGCCGCAGGGGCTCGGGCAGGGCGAGCTGCTGGAGGCTCGGTGTTTGCCCCGCCAGCAGGACGTACTTGCTCTGGCCGCTGAATGCAAAGAGTGCGACCAGGTATTCGCCGTCCCGTGGTGCGGTCACCTGCTGGACTCTCACCGGCCCGACTGATGTGTCCACCGGGGTGTCAAGGTTCTCCCGGTCAAAAAGAAAGAGGTCGATCTCGTGGCTGCCGGCGGCGAAATCCGCCACCTCCACGGTGACCCGCTGACCCGCTTCCAGCGATATCCGGTAGATGTCGATCGGATCCGCCTCCCGGGCGTAGCGGTCTCCCCGATCATCGCGCCCGGTGGGCTCTTCGGTGAGAAAACCGCCGAGAATGGCGGGGTTGGGAATGCGTTGGGCATCGGCGGCCCGGTTGTTGCGGACTTCCGGTTCCGGGATCCCCGGATCATTCACGGTGCCGTCAACCGCATGGTGGGGCGCAATGTCGATGCTGCCTTCCAGCACCACGGTGGTCGGGTCGTCGCCCCCGCTGCCGCTGAAGCAGCCGGAGAGAAGCAGTACCAGCCCCACCCACCAGATGGCATCGCGCCCACGCCCGAGTGCCATGTCACCCCCGCTGTTGTTCGTTTGTCCCTGCCCCGCGCCCT
>SLLM01000121.1 GCA_007134055.1 Ectothiorhodospiraceae bacterium
CCGTCAGGGCAGCTCGTCCCTCAGGTCACTGGTGTTGGGCTGGTCACCGCTGCCGCTGTAGCGGCGTACCCAGGTGGCGGCGGGGTCGACGAACTCCATGGCCTCCAGGGGCACGAAGAACTCCACGGCCTCGCCGATGGCGAAGCGGCCGCCGATGTCCCCGAACCAGTGGGCTTCATCAGAGGTTCCATCCACCAGCCGGGCGTCTTCCCCGGTCACCTGGATCTCGTAGGTGTCCGAGACCAGTACCACGGTCCAGTTGTGGGGATCGATGTCCCCCTCGAACTCCACCAGTCCGTAATAGCGGTTGTTGCCGATCTGCTCGCTGTAATGGGTGAGGTTGTCTCCCTCCGGGCCATCGCCGTCGTCGGAGAACACCCGCGCATCGAGCGGCCATTCCTGCGGATTGCCGTCGATGGTGATGAAATCCACCGGGCGAATGGGATTGAGCGCAAAGATCTGCGGCTCGAACGGGTTCACTTCCTCGATCTGCACGGCCTCGCCGCCGGTGATCGAGATCTGGCCCCGCACCCGGGCGGCGTCGCTGGTACGCAGGGCCTCGAACAGCACCCGGTCGCTCCCCATGACTTCGAATCGCGACATTTCCAGGTCGTCGACGGAGACGGTATGGATGGCGTCCTGCGCCGGGTTGTAGCGGACTACCGTATCCACCGCCGCGCCGCCACTGCGCCCCAGCATCCAGATGTAGTTCTCGGACACCGAGACCTGGGTCACGTCCTCGATCGGCCCGCGGGCGTATTCGGAGTGAATGATGATCTCCTGCGTGGCCGGACTGGCCTCGATGATCCGCGGCGTCCCCGAATCCAGGTTCGAAAGGAACAGGATCCGCCCGCCGATCTCGTGGCGCTGGATGACGTGGCCGCCCCACCAGATCAGGCCGCTTTCGTTGCGGACCTGCCACGTAGCACCTTCCGCGGAGATTTCCCCCGGCTCCCGGGTCCCCGCATCCAGCGTGGTCATCTCCAGGTAGTCGCCGAAGATCACCTGACCGTCGCTGCTCAGACCCTCCATGGGGTAAAACCGTATGTCGGGCCGCTCCTCCGGCATGAGGTCCTCCTCCATGCCGTCGTACGCGGCGGATATGTAGAGCGTGCCGTCCAGGCCACGGATGATCCAGTTATCCGGACGAACCGCTTCGCCGTTGGGCCAGGTTTCCCCCGGGATCTCGTCCAGCAGCATGGACGCGGCGCCGCTGCCGGTGAGATTGATCACCCGCCGGATCGCGGTCCCCTGGTAATCCGGTTCACTGGTGTAGATCATGAAGTCGCCATTGGCGTGCAGCTCGAAGCGCCCCACAGGCTCGTCAAAGGTCGGCAGTTCCTCCGCCTGCAGGGGGTCGTTCCCCACGTCGGTGATATCGATGCGGGTGAGGATCGTGCCGCGGTCCCACGGCAGGTGCTCGGTCATGCTGTCCTCGTCCGGGGAACTGATGTAGAGGCGGTCGTCCTCGCTTTCCCGGATGGTCACCAGATCCATCGCCACCACCGGCATCGGCGGATCATCGGCATTGCCTTCCTCGCCGAGGATCTCCACCTTCTGCGCCGGCAGGATATCCGTGGCGTTGTAGGCCCGACCGGATTCCTTATGCACCAGGTAGGTAACAATGTCTTCCCGCCGCACCCACAGATGGTCGGCATCGGTGCGGTACCCGGGCACCCAGAACTGCATGGCAACAAAGCGCGAACTGACGTCGAAGACGCCGACCGGCTGCACGGAACCCCGCGGCAGCTCCTCGCCGGCATCATCCTCCACCGGCACCCGCTCCAGGGTACCGTCCGGGAGCACCTTGTAGACGCTGTTCGGCTCCAGCAGATCCTCGTCTGCGGAGGCGGCACCAAGCGCATCGGCGTCACCGTCGCTGCCGGTGAGCACCACACCCTGGGCGCCGGCGATGTTGACCGCATTGATGCTCTCCGCGAGCTCCGCCGCGGAGTCGGAGCCACCGTTCCCGCCACCGCCACCGCCACTGCTATTACAGGCGACCGCGAGGATCGCAGCCGTGAATACAGCGCCGAGACGCGCCGCAATGCCCATCCTGATCATGCTGTCATGCTCCTGATACGGACTGCCCTACAGTCAACGTTTAACAGGCGTGGGCCACGGCGGCATCGCCCATCTGGTTGACGGCCCGCGAACCAGCCCACGCTCCCGGGATGCGCAGCCGTCCCGGATCACCTTCAACGGCGCTCGGATACGGCCACGTGATGATGGGGGCCGATGGCAATGGAGGCACTGGTAACGAACTCCAGTCCGCGTCCGCCGTCATAGAGCTCGACCCGGTAGGAACCGGACGCGCCAGAGACATCTGGACTGCTGGAGAACGCAAGGGAGCCGGCGAGATCACCGGATTCCACAATCTCCATCGCCACGACTTCTCCCGCCGCGGTGTCGATCCAGCGCACCAGCAGATGTTCCACGTAGTGATGGTCCGGCAGATCCAGGTCCAGCTCCAGCCGGGCCGGCAGCTCACGGAAGTTGTGCGCCGCATCCACCAGTTGGCCCTCGCGATCCCGTGCCGGCGCGACGTGCAGGGTGCCGACGGGATCGGGCACGTTCCACCAGTCCGAGCGCCGCTCGCCGGCTCCCGGCTGCAGCGTCGCAAGCTCCTCCATGCGGGCCAGGTACGCTTCCGTGTCGCGGATCGATCGTTCCAGCCCGGTGTCGGCATGCACCGGATGCCCCATGGCCTGGCTGAGGCGATTGTAGAAGTCGTCCGGATCGGCCCAGATACCCGGAATCTCCTGTTCCGGTTCGGCCGCCGCTCCCGCCGCACTCTCGGGGTCGGCCCGGTGCACGACGGTCGCAGCGACTGGCGGCCGTTC
>SLLM01000132.1 GCA_007134055.1 Ectothiorhodospiraceae bacterium
AGCCGGTTCCCGGCAGTGGACACTAGTCCTTGCCGTACTGGTTATGCATGACCTCCATCCAGCGCTGGTGCCGTTCCACGGCTTCCCTGCGCCAGGCCTCCACCTCCTCGCGGCTGTATTCCTCCAGGATGCGCTTGTCGGTGACCGAGCGCGGATCCACGGTGTTGTCTTCGCGGGATTTCGGCATGCTGCACCTCCGGAGTTGCCGATGCGACGCTAGTCTGGACCGGGTCGTAGTCTACTACCAACCTTTCAGGACGTGTTGTCCGCTCCTGGCGTCGTTGTGCGGTTCGCCGTCGGGGCCAGGCATCCATGGAGCCACGGGCGGCCTGTCGGTCCGGCCGCTCCCGGGCCGGTGAACGGGCGGGCGTGGCGCCCGTGGTATCCTCCCGGCCTGTACCGGCGAACCGCAGTCGAGGGGCGGAGAGAATCGCGCAATGAACGCGGGCGAGCATATGCTGGATGTCAGGGGTTTGTCCTGTCCCCTGCCCATCCTGCGGACCAGACGGGAGCTGGTGCGTCTGAAGCCCGGAGAGGTCCTGAGGGTGGAGGCCACGGACCCTCATGCGGTGGTGGATTTTCTGGCATTCACCGGGAAATCCAGCCACCGCATGCTGCGCCACTGGGAAGAGGACGGGGTGTTCGTATTCCTGGTGGAAAAGGGTGAAGAATAGTGCCGGGTTCTTCCGGATCGCGGCGAGCCATGGTCATCAGGAGCGCCGCAACCAGCGTTCCACCATGGTTTCCACCGCGAGAGTCAGGCGCCGGGACATCGGTTCCCTGCGCTTGAAGGTGACCTGAAACACGTCCGCTTCCCGGGCCAGGTCCATCAGCAGGTCGTCACTGGTCCGCAGTTCGTCCACCAATCCCAGTTCCCTGGCCTGTTCACCGTACCAGTGCTCGCCGGTGGCGACCCGGTCCAGATCCAGTGCCGGACGGTAGCGGTGCACGAAATCCTTGAACAGCGTGTGGGTAGCTTCCAGCTCCTGCTGGAACTTGCGTCTCCCGGATTCCGTGTTCTTCCCGAGTACGGTCAGCGTCCGCTTGTGCTCCCCGGCGGTGAGCAGCTCCAGATCGACGTCGTGCTTCCTGAGGAAGCGGTGCAGATTGGGTATCTGGGCCACCACGCCGATGGAGCCGACGATGGCGAACGGGGCGGCGACGATACGGTCCGCCACCGCAGCCATCATGTAGCCACCGCTGGCGGCGACCTTGTCCACCGTGGCCGTCAGCCCGATGCCACGCTGGCGCAGCCGTGCCAGCTGCGATGCCGCAAGTCCGTAACTGTGCACCAGGCCGCCTCCGCTCTCGATGGCGACAACCACGGTGTCCTTCTCCGGGCGGGCCAGGGTGAGGATGGCGGAGATCTCCTCCCGCAGGTTGTCCACCTTGCTCGCCCGCAGGTCGCCATCGAAGCGCAGGAAGAATACCCGTCGTTTCTTTTCATCAGGCTCCCTGCGGTCGTTCCTGCCGCGTTCACGCAGGGTGGATAGCCGGAAGCCCCGGCGGGGTTTCGTCGTCATCCGCTGGCGCAGGGTCGTCTCCATGTCCCGATACCGCTGGTTGAGGTTCCTGACGACAAGCTGCTCCCGATGCCGATCACGGCCCCGGCTGCCCAGGCCGATCAGGGTGCCGGCCACAATGAGTATTGCCGCGAGCAGGGTCAGCGTCTTGGCGAGAAAAAGGCCGTAGTCGGCGAGCAACTCCATCGAGCCTCCTGCGGTTGCGTGTACCCGGCAGTACCGGATGCCGGGCGGGGTCCCGGGGAAGACAGCGCCGACCCGGGAAAGTGCCCGCGCCAGCGCGGGGGGGCGGTCCCGGAACCAGGTCCTGTGCCCATGTGGAATAAATTACCACCGATTTATCTGGTATGATGCAACGCAGCATAACCAGCCAGGAGTCCTGTCATGAACCATGAAATCCGGATCAATCTCGACGACGCCGATCGTGCGCACGCCCTGGCCCGTTCCGTGAACGACGATTCCTTCCAGAGCGGCCTGTATGCGGAGGTCCGCGGTGCGGAGATCACGATCGGAGTCGCCAATCCATTGCTCTGCGTCCTGTTCGAGGGCATCGCCGGCGTAATCGCCTGGTTCCGTCGGGTGCTCCCCACCCGCGAAACCCGCGACGCATCGGTCGCAGATAATGAATTACCCGAATTGTCCCAGGCCCGGTAGGGGACGCGGGCACCACTGCCCACCCGCCGGCGCGGCTCGTTACGCACGCACCGCGCCGATTGCGGCGGGCCGCTTCCAGGCACCGTCGGGGAGCATCAGATCTCCAGGTCCTTGTCGGTCACCGCACCGTACCGTGCAGAGGATACCAGCTTGGCGTACTTGGCCAGAACGCCCCGCCGATAGCGGGGCTGTGGCCGTTGCCAGCGCTTGCGTCGTTCCTCCAGGGTCGTCGCGTCGAGTTCCACCTGCAGCAGGTTGCGACTGGCATCGATAGTGATGGTGTCCCCTTCCTCGACCAGCGCGATGTTGCCTCCCACGTAGGCTTCCGGCGCGACGTGGCCGACAACCATGCCGTAGGTTCCGCCGGAAAAGCGGCCGTCGGTGATCAGCCCCACCTCGTCCCCCAGGCCGGCACCGATGATAGCGGAGGTCGGCGAGAGCATTTCCCTCATCCCCGGTCCCCCCTTGGGTCCCTCATAGCGGATGACCAGGACGTCACCGGCGTGGATGCGCCGGTTCATGATCGCTTCCATGCATTGTTCTTCCGAATCGAATACCCGGGCGGGACCCGTGATCGAGGATTTCTTCAGTCCGGTGATCTTCGCCACCGCCCCTTCCTCGGCCAGATTGCCGCGCAGGATCGCCAGGTGGCCCTGATCATAGAGCGGGCGGTCGAAGGGGCGGATGACGTCCTGGTCCGCCGGTGGCTCATCCGGTACGTCGGCGAGCAGTTCGGCGACGGTCTGGCCGGTGATGGTCACGCAGTCGCCGTGCATCAGGCCCTGGTTCAGCAGCATTTTCATCACCTGCGGCGTACCACCCACGGCGTGGAAATCGGTGATGACATAGCGCCCCGATGGCTTGAGGTCACAGAACACCGGCACCCTGCGGCGGATGGTCTCGACATCGTCGATGGAGAAATCCACCTCGGCGGCGTTGGCGATGGCCAGCAGGTGCAGCACGGCGTTGGTGGAGCCGCCGGTCGCCATGACCAGCGCAAAGGCGTTCTCGAACGCCTTCCGGGTCATGATGTCCCGGGGCTTGCGTCCGGCGCGGATCGCGTCCACCAGGACCTGCGCCGAGCGCGCCGCCGAGTCGGCCTTCTCCGGATCCTCCGCGGATTGGGTCGATGACCCCATCAGGCTCATGCCCATGGCCTCGAAGGCACTGGACATGGTGTTCGCCGTGTACATGCCACCGCAGGATCCGGCCCCCGGGCAGGCATTGCTCTCCACGCCCCGGAGATCCTCGTCCGACAGATTCCCCGCGGAGTACTGGCCCACGGCCTCGAACGCACTGACGATTGTAAGATCCTGGCCCTTGTACCGCCCGGGCTTGATCGTGCCGCCGTAGACGAAGATGCCGGGTACGTTGAGGCGGGCCAGGGCGATCATGGCGCCGGGCATGTTCTTGTCGCAGCCGCCGGTGGCAAGAATGCCGTCCATGCTCTGCCCGTTGACCACCGTTTCGATGGAATCGGCGATCACCTCGCGGGAGACCAGCGAGTACTTCATGCCCTCGGTGCCCATGGAGATGCCGTCGGATATGGTAATGGTGCCGAAGTTCTGCGGCATCGCCCCTGCCTGGCGCAGGCCCTCCTCGGCACGCGCGGCGATGGCGCCGATCCCCATGTTGCAGGGCGTAATGGTGCTGTGGGCATTGCCGACACCGACGATCGGCTTGCCGAAGTCCTCGTCCCGGAAGCCCACCGCCCTGAGCATGGCCCGGTTCGGAGCGCGCGCCACGCCCTCGGTCACCACCTTGCTGCGCTTGTTGTCCGTCATGCGTCGGTCACTCCTCGTGCAGTATGCCGCATCGCTGCAGGCCGCCATGCCACGAAGGGCGGTGCGGCGATCGTGTATTGTTGCCGAAAGCTGTCTATTGTAGCAGTGTCGGGCCGGCTCCGGACCCGACGCATGAGCCTGCCAGCCCCGCAGCGAATCGGCGCCGGACCGGATGATGATTCCCGAGCTCTCCGCACCAGGCATGACCACGGGGTCGGCGTCGCAGCCGGCGGCAGCTCCTGGTGGTGCTGCCGGGGACGCGAACTCCCCTGCGGTACCGGCGCGTCGCCTGGATCCGACCGGGCCGCCGGTTTCGATCCCGCCATCCTCCATAACGGTTCCGCAGCGGGACCGGGCGAGCACGGCAGTTGCAGCCATCCATGGTGGTGGCGCAGGGGACCCGCAGGTAGCCCTGCGGATGTTCCGGGCCGTGGAGGCCATGGCCGACCGGGAACGCCTCCCGCCGGCGCGGCTGGACGTGTGGGCCTGATACCTCCACGGTGGACACGGCCCTTGTTCATGGTACTGCGCCGGGCCGCGATTTCCCCCTCCGGCGCCAGTCTGGATATACTCGGCGCTCCTGATCCGCACTCCCTGAAGGACACGGCGAGGCATGACCCCCCTGCAACGCTACCAGGCCGACCTCGAGCGCGCCGATTTCGTCGCCGATCCAGCGCAGCGCCGGGCAGTGGATGCCCTGCAGGATCTCCATGACCGGCTTCTGGAATCGATCCCGGATTCTCCCTCGACAGGCCTGCTCGCCCGCTGGCTGGGTCGGGCACGGCGACCCGAGCCGGTGCGGGGTCTCTACCTCTGGGGCGGTGTCGGCCGGGGGAAAACTTACCTGATGGATGCGTTCTTCGATTGCCTGCCTTTCCGGCAGAAGCGGCGGATGCACTTCCATCGCTTCATGCACGGCGTGCACCGGCAACTCAAGGGCATCCGGGAACGGGAGAACCCGCTCGCACTGGTCGCCGAGGAGTTTGCCGCCGATGCCCGGGTGCTGTGCTTCGACGAGTTCTTCGTGGCCGACATAACCGACGCCATGATTCTGGGCGGCCTGCTTGACGCCCTGTTTTGCCGTGGCGTCGCCCTGGTAGCGACATCCAACGTGCCGCCGGCCGAGCTCTACCGGGATGGTTTGCAGAGGGAACGTTTCCTGCCGGCAATCCGGCTGCTGGAGGCCCATACCCGGGTGCTGGAACTGGACAGCGACACGGATTACCGGCTGCGTTACCTGCGCACCGCCCGCACCTACCACGTGCCCGCGGACGCCGCTGCCGACGCGGCGCTGGAGGAGGAGTTCCGGCACCTTGCCCCGGAACGACCCAGCTACGACGGCAGCATACTGGTGGAGGGCCGGGAGATCCCGGTGCGTGCCCATGCGGACGACGTCGTGTGGTTCGAGTTCGAGGCCATCTGCGATGGCCCACGCAGCCAGGTGGACTACATCGAGATCGCCAGGGAGTTCCACACGGTGTTTGTTTCCGGTGTACCGGTACTCGATGGTGCACGGGACGAAGCGGCCCGGCGTTTCATCAGCCTGGTGGACGAGTTCTATGATCGCGGCGTGAAGTTGCTGATCTCCGCAGCGCAACGCCCGGAGGAGCTATACCAGGGCAAGCGCCTGTGCTTCGAGTTCCAGCGAACGGTCAGCCGGCTACAGGAGATGCAGTCGCTGGAGTATCTGGGACGGCCCCACAAGGCGTGATGCCCGGATCCCGGGGTGGACGTCGGCCCGGGGTGGTGGCAGGCTTCCAGAGGATGCCCGGGGGAACTGGCTGTGACAGCTCTGGTAGATCGCATCGTCGAAGCCCACGGAGGGGCGGAGCGCTGGCGACAGGTAGGCGATATTCTCGCACGGGTCTCCATGGGTGGCATGGAGTTCACGTCCCGCATGCATGGTGCTCCGCTGCGAGACGCGGAAGTTACCGTGTCCGCGTCGACGCCGGCGGTGGCCATCGGCCACTGGCCGGCGGAGGGGCGCGTGGGCCACTTCACCCCCAATCGCGTCTGGATCGAGGGCCCGCAAGGAGAGTTGCTGCAGGAGCGGTGCGCTCCCGGAGCCACGTTCCGGACGGTGCGACACTGGTTCTGGTGGGATCAGCTCGACGTCCTCTACTATTGCGGGTTGTGCCTGTGGCAGGCACTGTGCCTGCCGTTCACCGCGCTGCGCTCAGGGTGCGAGGTGCAGGAACTGGAACCGGTGGACCTTGCCGGGGAACGCTGGCAACTGCTGCGCCTGGTCCTTCCGGCGGATGTTCCCGGAACTGCGCCCGAGCAGGTTCTCTACGCGGATGCCGGGGGGCTGATTCACCGCATTGACTACGCTCCCACCCTGTACGGGGCCTTCTGGCGAGTGGGCCAGACGCTGGCGGATCACGACGTGTTCGACGGGTTTGTGCACGCCACCCGCCGGCGCGTGTACCCCAGCCTGCCGAATGGGCAGATGCTCCGGGCAACGAGGCTAGGCTGGCTGGACCTGGATGACGTCTCGGTGACCCGGCGTACCGCTGCCGCGACGGAGGCCGGTGGAAGCTGAGGCCCGCGCCGTGGACGGCGACGGGCGTACGGGCATGGGCGACTGGTGCGTGGGCTGGCCTCCCGCCGGGGCGGGTTCCGCCGCAGACGAAACTTAAAGTGGTTTCTTAGCTGCAGCCGCATAACCGATTGGCAGGAAAACGGAACCGCCAGTTTTCCACATTATCTGTGGATAACTCTGTGGACCATGTGCAGAAAAGGCGCCGGAATGCCCATGACTCAGGCTTTTCTGTCAATTCGGTTACTTTTTGGCCATGATCCTTTTTTTCTTTTTTATTAGCAGGTTAGGCGTTGCGGTCGGATGCCGTGGCAGGCCCGGGGCCGGGCGACGGAGCCATTCTGCGGAACCTGATCCGGGATGTGGACAGAACAGGTGTTCCGGGCCTTGTCAAGCCGTCCGGATCCTGCCGGGAGACCGCATGGTGGGGTGGTTGAGGCTGTCGGCGATGCTGTGTCTGCTGCTGCCGGTGGGCCTGCCGGCAGAGGCAGCGCCGACGGCTTCCGCGCCTTGTCGTGAGCATGTATTCGAGAATCTGCGCTTCACCGTCTGTACGGTGGATCTGCGGCAGCATGAACTGCGCATGTACTGGAAGGATGAGCAGGACCGCCCGTACGGCACGTTCCAGCGACTTCCCCCCGAGGCCGGCGGCGGCAGGCTGCTGCTGGCCATGAATGCCGGCATGTATCTGCCCGATCTCACGCCCGCCGGCCTGTACGTGGAGGAAGGCGAGGAACTGCGGCCCGCGAACACCGCAGACGGGCCCGGCAATTTCCACATGAAGCCCAACGGGGTGTTCTTCGTCGATGGCGAACGGGCCGGGGTACTGGAGACCGGACAGTACCTGGAGCGGCACCCGGAGCCGCAGTTCGCCACCCAGTCCGGACCCATGCTGGTGATCGACGGCCGCATTCACCCGCGGTTCCTGCCGGACAGCAACTCCCGCAAACGCCGCAATGGTGTCTGCGCTCCGGGGGACGGGCGGGTGACACTTGTCATCACGGAGCAACCGGTGACCTTTCACGCATTCGCCCGCCTGTTCCGGGACGAGCTTGACTGCGACAACGCCCTGTACCTGGATGGCTCCATGTCCAGCCTCTATGTTCCTGCCCTGCAGCGCCGTGACTTTCTCAGGCCAATGGGTCCGATCATTGCGGTGGTTACAGTGCCGGACGCCTCCCTCCGGGGCGACTGACCGCTGCACGGCAGTGGCGGATACGGAACCGCTTCTGGCAAGGGCATGACATCGAGTATCCCCCGGCTCCGCTACCCACCTGGTCCACTGCCGTAGTCGTCCCGACCAGGCCCGCCTCAGCCATCACCGGCCATCAGTGCCCGTACGTGGGCGGCACTGCACTCGGCCAGCGCTCGTAGATCGTAGCCCCCTTCCAGGCAGGAGATGACGGCGCCGTTGGCGAAGCGGTCGGCGATCGCGACCAGTTCTGCCGTGGCCCAGGCGAAGTCCTCTGCCTCCAGGTCAAGTCCGGCCAGAGGGTCGCTGGCATGGGCATCGAATCCGGCCGAGATGAACAGGAGCTGGGGACCGAATGCCCGGACGGGCGGCAGGATCTCGCCCCGGAACCGATCCCGGAACTCCTCCGATCCGGTCATGCGCCCCAACGGCACGTTGAAGACATTATTCACGCCGGGCAGGGGGCCGCTGCCGGTTCCCGGGTACAGTGGGTGCTCGTGGCTGGAAGCGTAGAGGTAGCCCTGGCGGCTGCGAAGCATTGCCTCGGTACCGTTGCCGTGGTGCACATCGAAGTCGATGATCGCCACCCGGTCCAGATGGTGGCGCTCGCGAGCGTGCACGGCGGCAATGGCGACGTTGTTGAACAGGCAGAAGCCCATTGCCTGGTCCGGCTCGGCATGGTGGCCGGGGGGGCGCACCGGGCAGAAGGCACGCCCGGCTTCGCCCCGCAGGATCGCGTCCACCGCCGCGCAGGCTGCGCCGGCCGCACGCAGCGCCGCTTCACCGGATTCGGGGCAGACCACCGTGTCACCGTCGAGGTGCGTGAGTCCCTGGTCGGGAATGCTGGCTAGGACCTGATCCACGTAGGTCGGGTCGTGCAGTCGCTTGATCTGCTCCAGGGTGGCCCGGGGCGCCTGCCTCCATTCCAGCCCGGCGAAATCCGGTTGCCGGAGGCGGTCGAGTACCGCCTGAAGCCGGGCCGGGGACTCGGGGTGGCCCGCGCCGGTGTCGTGTTGAAGACAGCTTTCGTGGGTGAGGATCAGTGTCTTCATGATGGGTTCGGCTCCGGACAGGGGTTCGGTGTGTCCGTACATGATACTGCCTGCAAGGCTGGCAACGGGATCCCCCGGGCGCAGCGCCTTGTGTCCGGGGTCACTCGACGTGAAACGTCTCCCGGAAGCGGATGCTGTAGCTTTCGTCCTGCATCCGCGGACGCACCACCAGTTCGAACTGCATCGTCGCGCCGTCCCGGATCGGGAACAGCGCAACCTGGGAGGTTCGCTCACCGATGGCAAGGCGGCGGAAATCCATGTCCCGTGCCGGGTCGTCGCTGTCGCGTGTCTGGCCGCGCACGCTGGCAGTGACCGGTGTGTCGTGTTCCATGACCGACACCAGGAGCATTCCCTGCACCCGGCTGCGCGGAATACCGTATCTCTCCGCCACCTCCGGCGACAGCCAGGTGGTGGGTATGGCGTTGTAGTGGATCTCGAAATCCCCGTGCCGTTCGGATTGCTCGGAGAATGCGACGCCGGGGGCCACGCACAGTGCGGCGAGCAGGGCCGTCAGGAAACGGATCAGGGTCATGGTGCCTCCCCGGTGGCGGTGTCTATTCCCGCGCCTTCTCGAAGCGGTAGAGGGCAACGGCGCCGAGCAGGTTCGGCAGCAGTCTCGGGCCCGGGCGCGGACGGTAGTGTTCGTCGGCGACGTTGCGTTCGAGGATGCGGATGCCCTTGTCGCGGCATAGCTCCTCGAAGTCCCGCACGGTACACAGGTGGATGTTCGGTGTGTTGTACCACGTGTGGGGCAGCGCCCGGCTTACGGGCATCCGCCCGCGGAACGCGAGGTTCAGGCGCAGCTTCCAGTGAGCGAAATTGGGGAAGGTGACGATTCCCTCGCGGCCCACCCGCAGCATTTCCTCCAGGAGCCGGTCAGGATAGTGCACGGCCTGCAGGGTTTGGGTCATGATCACGTAGTCAAAGGAATCGGCGTCGAAATCCTCCAGCCCCTCGTCCAGGTCCGTCTGAATGACGTTCACGCCGTTTTCCACGCAGCGCAGGATGTTCTCGTGGGCGATCTCCAGGCCGTAGCCGGTGACTTGCCGGGTATCCCACAGGTGCCGCAGCAGGGAGCCGTCGCCACAGCCCAGATCCAGCACCCTCGAGCCGGGCCCGATCCAGTCGCTGATGATGTTGAACTCGGGACTCGGTGTCCGGTTCATGCCCCGACCTCCTGCGCCACCCGGTCCATGTAGGTGGAAAACAGTCGCAGGTAGTCCGGGATCGGCATGAGAAACGCATCGTGGCCCTGGTTGGCCTCGATCTCCGAATAGCAGACATCCTTGTTGTTATCCAGCAGTGCGCGGACGATCTCCCGGGACCGGCCCGGTGGAAAGCGCCAGTCACTGGTGAAGGAGACCAGCAGGAAAGCGGCCCTGACGCTTGCCAGCGCCCGGGACAGATCGTCGTCGTGTTCGGCGGCAGGGTCGAAGTAGTCCAGGGCCTTGGTCATCAGCAGGTAGGTGGTGGCATCGAACTTGTTGACGAACGACTGCCCCTGATGCCGGAGGTAGCTTTCCACCTCGAACTCGACATCGTAGTTGAAGTTGATCTTGCCTTCCCGGAGCTCGCGACCGAACTTCGCACGCATGGCATCATCCGAGAGATAGGTGATGTGACCGAGCATGCGGGCAAGGGCCAGACCCCGGCGTGGGATCACACCCTCGTCGGAGTAGTGGCCGTCGTGGAACTCGGGATCGGTCATGATTGCCTGCCGCGCCACCTCGTTGAAGGCGATGTTCTGGGCCGAGAGCTTGGGCGCCGCGGCGATGGCAATGGCGTGGCGCAGCCGGTCGGGATAATCGATGGCCCACTGGATCGCCTGCATGCCCCCCAGGCTTCCGCCAATCGTCGCCGCCCAGCACTCGATACCGAGGGCATCGGCGAGCATGGCCTGGCTGCGCACCCAGTCCCGTACGGTGACGATGGGAAATGCCGCGCCATAGGTGCGTCCCGTGCCGGGGTTGACCGAAACGGGGCCGGTAGAACCCCGGCAGCCGCCCAGGTTGTTGCTGCAGACCACGAAGAAGCGGTTGGTGTCGATCGGCTTGCCGGGGCCGATGCATGCTTCCCACCAGCCGGGTTTGGTGCTGCCTTCGTGGTAGCCGGCGGCATGGTGGTCGCCGGACAGGGCGTGCAGCACCAGCACGGCGTTGGAGCGCTCGGCGTTGAGTTCGCCGTAGCTTTCGTAGACCAGGTCGAACTGTCGCAGCGTCTGCCCGCAGTCCAGGTGCAATGGCTGGTCGAAGTGCCGCTTCCGCGGCGCGACGAGCCCCACGGAGTCGGCTGGCAGGTCCTGGGTCATGGCGATTGCTGGTTGTCCGGATATTCGCAGGAACGGCCAAGTCTACCCACGCGCATGAGGGCGGGCAATCGCGCCGGCACCGACACGCCACACGG
>SLLM01000314.1 GCA_007134055.1 Ectothiorhodospiraceae bacterium
TGATCTTCCTGTCGCAGCTGCCCTACCTGATCGACGGCGACGTGACCATGTGGCTGCTGGTCGCGGGCGGGCTGATCATCATCTACGGGCTGCCGATGCTGCCGTTCTGCCCGCGCCTGTTGCCGCCGCCACTGGTGGCCATCGTGGCGTTGACCGCGCTGGCCTTCTTCGCAGGACTGCCGACCCTCACCGTGGGCGACATGGGCGACCTGCCCGACGGACTGCCCGTGTTCCTGCTCCCGGACGTGCCGCTGAACCTGGAGACGTTGTCGATCATCTTCCCGACCGCGCTGGCACTGGCCATCGTCGGCCTGCTCGAGTCCCTGCTGACCGCCTCGATCATCGACGACCTGACCGACACCCCCAGCGGCAAGAACCACGAGGCACAGGGTCAGGGGATCGCCAACATCGTCACCGGTTTCCTGGGGGGCATGGCCAGCTGCGCGATGATCGGGCAGTCGGTGATCAACATCAAATCGGGCGGCCTCGGGCGCCTGTCGACGCTGGCCGCCGGCCTCTACCTGCTGTTCTTCATCCTGGTGCTTGGCGACCTGGTGTCGCTGATCCCGATGGCCGCCCTGGTGGCGGTCATGCTGATGGTGGCCTTCGCCACCTTCGACTGGAACTCACTGAAGACCCTGCACCAGCTCCCGCGAACGGATGCCACCGTGCTTCTGGTCACGATCGGGACCGTGGTCGTCACGCATGACCTCGCCAAGGGTGTCCTCGCCGGCGTGCTGCTGAGCGCGATCTTCTTCGCGCGCAAGATCGCCAATTCGATCCACATCGACAGCAGCCGGCCGGAGGGCAGCAACACCCGCACCTACACCGTGCGCGGACAGCTGTTCTTCGTCGCGGTCGACAAGTTCATCGACAGCTTCGACTACCGCGAGCCGGTGCACAACGTGATCATCGATCTCCAGGAACTCGCGCTCTGGGACAGCTCCGCGGTCGCCGCGATCGATAAGGTCGTGGGCAAGTTCCGGCGCAACGGGATGGAGGTCGAGGTGATGGACCCGCTGGGAGCCGGCCGCGAACAGCACGACAAGCTGGCGCTGCACGACAAGGGTGTGGAACTGGGCGCCGGCGGGCATTGATCCGTTGGCTGCCGCGTTGGCCTAGACCCCGCCCGGGCAAGCGACCGTTACGGTCGGCTTGTGCCACAAAAACGGGTCGGAAATCTCACCGAGGCTTGGCATGCAGCGGGCGCAGAACTCCTGGCGTACAGGGCCGGGAAATGATTCGGTTTTCGTCCGTTGGTGTCCGTGTGCTGCTGCGTATGAGATGGAGTGTCCTAGGTACACGACACGTCGACGTTGACCGGTACCTGCGGGGCTGTGCGGCCCATGCGTTCATCCCTCTGCGATAGCTATTGCTGTTGGTCGGATCGATCAGGCGTCGAGTTCCTCCAGCATCCGTGCGTGAACGGCCTGGTCCGCCTTGTCGTGCAGCACGAAACGCACCTGGCGCACCGTGCGCAGTCGCAAGGCCTCGTCGGCCACGGTCTGCAACGCCACCCGGGCTGCCGCCTGCATCGGAAAGCCGAACGCGCCGGTGGAAATCGCGGGGAAGGCGATCCCTCGGATCCCTGCCTCCTCGGCGAGCCGCAGGGCGTTTCGGTAGCAGGCCGCGAGCAGCCCTGCCGATGGCTCATCGTGCCCATACACGGGTCCCAAGCAGTGGACGACGAATCGGTTGGGCAGATTGTGCCCGGCCGTGATCACCGCCTCCCCCGGTGCGATCGGAGCAAGGGGCCGGCACTCGGCCTCGAGGCCGGGTCCCGCGGCGCGGTGGATGGCGCCGGCCACGCCACCACCAATGCGCAACTGGGCGTTCGCCGCATTGACGATCGCATCCATATCCGGCTGGTGCACAATGTCTCCCGTCACGCATTCTACCAATACACCGTGAACAACCTGTTGCTCCATGTACCGCACTCCTGGGCCAATCGTGCCATCCCTTGTTCGAGGATAGACGACATCAAGACCCCCATGCCCACTGGCATCCGCGGGCATCAGACGGTAACGGACTCAGCGGCGTGGGCCGGCCCGTACTCTCGGCGGATACAGCGGTGACAGGATGACCGCGGTATGACCGATGCTTCACCACTGGCCGCCGACGCCCAGCGCCGGAGGCCATGAACCTGATTGGACTCGAAGGCAGCGCCCTCAAACTGTACGCTCGGCGACGCACGAGTGGCGGTTTGTCCCGCATACCTGGCTATAACCGCACATCCGGTTTCCGAAAGCCGGTTCGATTCCTATACTTGCGCTGTTCCGAGAAAAGACATGCCGCCGAATACGCTCTGGGGCGGTGCCCGCGAGGCCGATCAAGTCCGACATTATTCAGGCAGAACAATCCTGACACGATTGCTGCAAAGAACTCCGCTTGCGGCTGCAGAGGAGGGTTGAGCTGCAATTGGTCGGAAAACGAAAAATGGATGATCTGAATGTGCACGCTAGATGTTCGCAAGCAGTCGGGTGAAACGCTCCAGCCTTCGGTGGTAGTCACCACCTACAACAACCCCCGAGCACTGCGCCTGGTATTGGCCGCACTTGAGCTGCAGACCTTCCAGGATTTCGAGATTATTATCGCCGACGACGGGAGCACGGAGTCTACCGCGGCCGTGGTTCGGGCGGCGGCGCAAGAATCGGGTAGACCGATTCGCCATATTTGGCACCCGGACGAGGGATTTCGGAAGTGCACAATCTCGGCTCCTCGTCATCCTGAGTGGAATCCGATCAGTTACTGAGCCATGCTCGGGTGGGCAACCCGGAGAGGAGCGACGGCATGCGTGGCGACGAGATTCTGCTGTTGGGGATTGGCATCCA
>SLLM01000327.1 GCA_007134055.1 Ectothiorhodospiraceae bacterium
AGGATCGCGAACACCACGAAGCCCACTGCGTAGTTGCCGCCGACCACGAACTCGCCGAAGGCCTGGATCACGTTCCCGGCGGCGTCCGTGCCGGTGTGCCCTTCCAGCAGCACCACCCGGGTGGAAGCCACGTTGAGCCCGAGCCGGAGCAGCGTAGCCACCAGCAGCACAGCGGGAAAGACCGCGAACTCCAGGGGACGGGGCGTGTACACCGCCACGAGCATGATGACCAGCGACAGGGCGATATTGAAGGTGAACAGCATGTCCAGCGCCAGCGGCGGCATGGGGATGACCATCATGGCCAGCAACGCCATCAGCAGGATGGGCGTTCCCAGGCCATTGCGGCCCAGTTCCCGGATGTTGCTCAACACGGCCGTTGCCATTGCTGCCCTCTACTCTCGGCGTGCCGGATTCCAGACGCCCGCGTGTCAGAAACCCGGCGCTCCTTCATTGCCCGTTCCGGCGGCGCCACGCCGGGCGTATTCCTGGAATTCCTCGGGGATGGTCGGCTCAGGCGGCTGCGGGCGCCTCCCGCCGTAGCGGTTTACCGTGCGCACCTGATACACGTACGCCAGCACCTGCGCCACCGCCAGATACAGCCCCGCGGGGATTTCCTGCTCCAGCTCGGTGGTGTGATACAAGGCCCGTGCCAACGGCGGCGACTCGACCCGCGGCACCCGATGCTCCTCGGCAATCTCGCGGATCCGCAGGGCCACCACGCCGGCCCCCTTGGCCACCACCCGGGGCGCGCGCATGCGGGCCTGGTCGTAGCGCAGGGCAATGGCGAAGTGGGTGGGGTTGGTGACGACCACGTCCGCCTGGGGCACGTTCTCCATCATCCGCCCCTGGGCAATCTGCTGCTGCAGTTGCCGGACCTTGCTCTTCACCTCCGGCTTGCCCTCCGTCTGCTTGAACTCGTCCTTGACTTCCTGCCGGGTCATCCTGAGCTTTTTCGTGTGGTCCCAGAGCTGGTAGGGGATGTCCACCAGGGCAACCAGGATCAACGCGCTCGCCAGCGCGAAGAAGCTCCAGAAAAAGATCACCACCCCTTCGCTCAGGCCGGATCCGAGCGGCTCCACGGCAAGCTGGCGAATCCGATCCTGCAGCGACCAGACCAGCACGGTGCCGACCCCTCCCACCACCAGTACCTTGGCCAGCGCCTTGGCGAGTTCCACCACCGCCTTGACGCCGAACATCCGCCCCAGCCCCTTCACCGGGTTCATCTTGGATAACTTGGGTTGCAGGGCCTTGCCACTGAAGGTCCAGCCGCCCAGTACCGCCGGGGTCAGCAGTGCGGCGAACAGCATCAGGGCAGTGAACGGCGCCACCGCCAGCAAGCCCATGGCGATGGCATGGCGGAACAGGTTCAGCGGGGCTTCCGGATCGAAGGCCTGTTCCCGGGAGATGTTGAAGGCCAGATCGAACACCTGAAAGAGCTGCCCGGCCATGAAGCCGCCGAACAGCAGCAGGCCACCGGCACCCAGTACCATGATGACGGTGGTATTGAGCTCCCGGGAACGGGGAACCTGGCCCTTCTCCTTGGCATCCTGCCGACGCTTCGGCGTCGGTTGTTCCGTCTTCTCCTGACCGTTTTCGTTTTCCTCAGCCATGACAGGTATCCGGCGCGATTGCTGGGGTCCGCCATGTCCATGCAGAATCGGGGCCAGATTGACTCATGCCCTGCACGCCCGTGCCGCTGTACCGGGACTTGCCAACCGTTCGGGAAGCACCAGGAGACGCAGCAGGCTTCAATGGATGCCAAGCACCCGACCGAGGGTGTTGAAGGCATCGCTCCAGATGGCGGACATGCGCCGCGGCAGCGAGGGGATGATCAGGGTGAACAGGAGAACGAAACCGACCAGCATGGTCAGGGGAAAGCCCACCGAGAAGATGTTCATCTGCGGCGCGGCGCGAGTCATTACCCCGAGGGCCAGGTAGACCACCAGGAGCATGACCACCGCCGGCAGGGCGATCATCACCGCCCCGGCGTACATCTGGGTGGCCCAGCCGAACACCAGGGTGAGATCCTGCTGCACCAGCCCGGGACCGCCCACCTCCAGGGTACCGAAGCTCGCCGCCACCAGCTCGATGAACATCAGGTGCCCGCCCACGGCGAGGAACAGCAGGGTGATCACCACCTGCAGAAACTGGGAGACCACCGGCACCGACTGCCCACTCTGAGGATCCACCATGGTGGCGAAACCCAGGCCCATGGTGAGCGCGATGCTCTCGCCGGCGATGACCACCGTCTGGAACGCGAGCGCCAGCATGAGCCCCATCGCCAGGCCGATCACCATCTGCTGTACCGCGATCAGGACTGCCTCCGCGGACAACGGGTCCACGGCGGGGGCGGTCCCGGCAGCCGGCATCACCGCGACCGTCAGGGCCACCGCGATTAGCAGCCGGATCCGCACCGGCACCTGTGTGTTGCCGAAGATCGGCGCGGCGAACATCATCGCGCCGACCCGCATGAACGGCCACAGGAAGCCGCCGATCCAGGCCATCAGCTCACCGGTGCCAACGGTCACCACAACGCGAACTCCGTCAGTTCACCCATTCGGGGATACTGGTAAACAGGGTGTTGGCGAAATCCGTGAGTACGGAGATCATCCAGGGCGAGAGCAGGAACAGTACCAGCACCAGCACCCCGAGCTTGGGGACGAAGCTCATGGTCTGTTCGTTGATCTGCGTCGCCGCCTGGAACATGCCGACCAGCACCCCGGTGATCAGCGCAGCGAGCAGGATGGGCCCTGCCAGCAGGGTCGCCACCCAGAGTGCCTGCTGACCGATTTCCACCGCGAATTCGGGACTCATCGACTCGCTCCTC
>SLLM01000395.1 GCA_007134055.1 Ectothiorhodospiraceae bacterium
GGTTGGCGGCAACTCGGCGAGACTACCTCGGCGCTTTCGGTCTGATTTATCGACGCTATCTCTCCGCAGGATTGATCACGCCCAACGCCTACGGATTGAGGATCGCCCCACACCAGCTTTCCCGGGAGTGCTTGGTCGTGCTCGCCGAACGGCGAGGCGAAATCGTGGGCACCGTTTCGCTCATCGCAGATGGGGAGACCCTGTTGCCGATGGATCGCCTGTTTCCCATCCCGATGAACCGACTGCGCGATCGCGGGATGCGGTTGGTGGAAATCGGATGTCTGGCGTCGGTCGCGGATGAGGAAGGATATCGATCGGCGATTTACGTCGAACTGACCCGTGCAGCGATCCAGATCGCACGCGACCGGGGCTGCGAGCGCATGATCGCCGCCGTCCATCCGCGGCACGCCCGTTTTTACGTCCGAGCGATGGGATTCCGACGTTTGTCCGGCCCGGTTCGCGACCCTCGCGTCAACGGTCACGCGGCCGTTTGTGTTTGCGGCGACCCGAGTCGCGAAGACGCCTACGCCGAACCGTGGCGCGAACTGTTCTTTCGCAATGCCGGCGAGCGTTTCGACAGCCGAACGTCACGTTTGCCTGAGCGGGATCGGCGACTGTTTCGCGACACGCTCGACGCGATCCACGCCCGAGAGGTTCGACCGAATCGCGGGGCGGCGTAGCAATGCGTCCCGCCCGGACACGATGCTAGGTCGGGGTGCGGACCGGCCGTTGCTCGGTCCGGAACGGTTCCGCAAGGCTGCGGAGATAACGCCGTGTCGCCTCGTCCCAACTCGTTCGCATCAGCTTTTCGGGTGGATATTCCGTCCCGAAAAGCCGCTCGTGAACGTCGCTCCCGCGAAGCAGCGCGAAGTTTTGCACGAGTGCGACGGCCGGATTTCCCTGGGCATAGGGACATTCCTTTAACCCGCCGAACTGCTGAAACCCCAGGGCGCGAATATAGAATCTTGCATGACGCGGGTGGGTGGCGGCCACCAAGCCATCGGCGCCGCGGGCCCTCGCTACCTGGACCACAAGTTTTGCCAGTTCGCCGATCACCTTCAAGAAAGATGGCTCCATGCCACGGCGGTCGGCGAAGCAGCCGACTTCCGCCAAGCGAAGTCCCGCGTCGCGAAAACGTACGACCTCGTCGCCATACATCGCGTCCATCGGCAGGCCTTGGGGCCCGTCCGCGACGACCGTCATCGTGGCGATCACCTCGCCCCGCCACTTCGCCACAAAGACTTCCGTCGTGTCCAGCAGATGAAAAGGCGTTAACCGAAGCTTTCGGCGGTTTTCCGTCACCAAACCGGCCCGGACATACGAGTCGTACAACAGCCGAAACGCCTCCATCAATTCGAGCCGCGTCCTCGCCAAAGTGACTTCCGGCAAGACCGGTGAGATGGCGACCGGAACCTGGCCGGCCGCGGAGACCCGAGGTGTAAGGACGCTGCTGAACATCGTTTCTTCGCCCACGGTGCGGATGCGGGCCGCGGCGTGAGCGAGATCAGCTTTCCCCGGTGCGATCGGGCCCACGCCAGCGGACAAGCCGGCGGCGAGTGCGGCCGACGCGAAACGCTAGGTCAGCGAGGGGCTCCGATCACGAAGATTCGCGGCGAGCTTTCGGTGCCCATGGGAAAAAGCGGCAACGATGGGGGCGGTCGTGCCGCTGGCCCCGTTCGTTCCGGGGGGAAGGGCGTCTGGGAGCCTATCCGAAAAGGTCTCCGACCCTCTCTTGGAAAGAACGCGTCGTCACCAAAAAGGGCGCAGAAAAGCGGTCTGTTTCTATGTCACCTCGAAATCGACAAAGGGTCGGACCCTTCGGATAGGCTCTGACCCCGAGCCAGTTTGGACCCCGAGCCAGATTCGATTCGAGTCAGATTTGACCCCGAATCAGAACCGAAAGATTGGTAAGCCGGCCCGATTCACCGACGTCGCCGCCGGCGGCCGCCGGCACCGAATCGGTCACGAACCTCCGCCACCGCTTCGACGAATCGATTCGCCTCTTCCGGCGTGTTGTAGAGGAAAAAGCTTGCCCGAGTGGTCGCTTTGACGTCCAGGGCTCGGTGCAGCGGCATCGTGCAGTGGTGGCCCGCCCGGACGGCGATACCGCGCGTGTCGAGGTGCTGGGCGATATCGTGAGCGTGGACCCCCTCCACGGTAAAGCTGACGATCCCGCCGCGATCTTCATGTCCGGGGACCAGCAGTCGCACGCCTGGGATCGACCGCAGGCCGGATTCGGCGATCCGTCGCAGTTCCCGCTCGTGTCGATGGATCGCATCCAACCCGAGATCCCGGAGATACCACACGGCGGCCTCGAGTCCGATCGCCTGGGCGATCGGCGGCGTCCCCGCCTCGAACTTTTCCGGCAATGCCGCGGGAGCGAAACCGTCGGTGGTCACTTCGCGGATCATCGCACCGCCGCCCAGGAAGGGGGGCATCCCGTCCAGGCGGGACCGCTTGCCGTAGAGCACACCGATCCCGGACGGGCCACACACCTTGTGTCCGCTGAACACGACAAAATCGGCGTCCCAATCCCGTACGTCGATCGGCTGGTGGGGGGCCGCTTGCGCCGCATCGATCAACACGGTGGCGCCATGATCGTGAGCCATCCGCGTCCAGCGGGCGACAGGGTACTCCGTCCCCAGTACGTTGCTCACCGCCCCGAACCCGAACAGCTTGGGGCGAAATCGGTCCAGCGACTCCGCCACCGCCTGGTCCGAGATCTGGAGGTCATCGTCGAGTCGCACGAATTCGACACGGCAACCTCGCCTCTGCGATAGCTGATGCCAGGGGACGATGTTGGCGTGATGCTCCGAAATCA
>SLLM01000215.1 GCA_007134055.1 Ectothiorhodospiraceae bacterium
GCGGGGAACGCTTCAGCTACGGCGACCTGGGACGCAGGGCCGAGCGGACCGGTACATGGCTGCTCGACGAGCTCGCACTGGCCCCGGGCGATCCGGTATGCCTGATCAGCCGCAACCGTATCGAGGCGCTTGACCTCTACCTGGCCTGTGGCAAGGCAGGACTGGTGCTGGCTCCCCTCAGCTTCCGCCTGCGGGCGAGAGAGTTGAACGACCTGCTCGCACGAATCCGGCCCCGGGTGCTGATTCACGAGGCGTGCTTCCAGCCGCTGGTGGACACCCTGGAGGTTCCGGACTCGGTTCGGTCCACAGTCTGCATGACGGATGGCGCAGGCGGGCTTGAGCAGATGCTCCGCACTATCTCCCCACGCGACATCAACCGGCCGAACGCGATGTCGGAACCATTTCTCTACATCCACACCGGCGGCACCACGGCGACTCCGAAGGTCTGCGTGGTGCCGTTCCGGCAGATGATATGGAATTCGTTTGATCTCATGGTCGTCGGGGGCGGTACCAACGATTCCAGGGAACTGATCACATTCCCGTTCTTTCACATCGGCGGCTGGAACTCGCTGACACCCATCCTGCACGGCGGTGGCTTCGCGGTGCTGATGCGGGAGTTCGATGCAGGAGAAGTCCTTCGCCTGGTGGATGCCGAGCAGATACGCCACTTTGGCGGGGTCGAGGCCATGTTCCGGTTCATCCTGGAGCACCCGGATTTTCCCCGTTCCGGACTGACGAGCCTGGAGCGGATCACCAGCGCCGGGGCACCCTGTGCCGAGCCGGTGATGCGCTCCTTCATCGACCGCGGCATTGCCATCACACAGGCGTACGGGCAGACCGAAGCGGGGCCGTCCAATTTCATCCACGGGGGCGGCGACAACGATCTCGAATCCCTGTGGCAGCACAACCGCACCGTCGGCACCAGCATGCCGCATTGCGACTACCGGATCGTGAATCAGGAGACCGGGGAAGCGCTTCCCCCGGAAAGCGTGGGCGAGCTGTGGATGCGCAGTCCCCACAACTTCGACGGCTACCTTGACGATCCCGACCGTACCCGGTCCGTGGTAACGGATGGGGGCTGGATCCGCAGTGGCGACCTTGCCCTGGAAGACGGCGAAGGGTATGTACGCATCGTCGGTCGGGTCGACAACATGTTCATCAGCGGCGGCGAGAATGTCTCGCCGGAGGAGATTGAAGCCGTACTGCTCGCGCATCCGGACGTGGCCCAGGCCGGCGTGGTGGCGCTCAGCGACAGGCGTTGGGGTCACGTTCCCGGAGCAGCGGTGGTGCCTGCCGCACCGAGTGCGGGGGATGCCCTCGCGGAGGTGCTCCGCGGGTACTGCCGGGAAAGTCTCGCGGGATTCCGACAGCCCCGGGAACTCCGCCTGGTGTCCGAACTACCGGTAACCGGCGCCGGCAAGCTGGATCGCGCGGCACTGCGCGAACTGTTTCACTCGCCCGCGAATCGGGAGGGCGGCAATGACGGCTGATCCCGTGCGGGTAACAGGGCGCGTCCTGATCGTGGCAGGATCCGATTCCGGTGGCGGCGCCGGAATTCAGGCGGACATCAAGTCCGTGGCGGCCCTGGGCGGCTACGCCGCCACGGCGGTGACCGCGCTAACCGCACAGAACACACTCGGGGTCAGCGGAATACACCCGGTACCCCCGGCCTTCATTGCCGAGCAGATGCGCGTGGTACTCGAGGATATCGGGGCCGACTGCATCAAGACCGGAATGCTGCATGACGCCGCGGTGATCGATGCGGTAGCCGAATCGCTGGATCGCTGGGGGGACGGGATTCCGCTGGTCGTGGATCCGGTCATGATTGCCCAGTCGGGTGCCAGTCTGCTGGAACGATCGGCCCTGTCTGCCCTGCGGGAACGGCTTCTGGGTCGCGCCACGCTGGTCACTCCCAATCTGCCGGAAGCCGAAGTGTTGCTGGGCGAAGGAATCGCCGATGCTGCGCACATGGAGGGGGCGGCGCAGCGTCTGCACGCGCTGACAGGAGCCGCGGTTCTGCTCAAGGGGGGACACCTCGAGGGCGAGGAACTTGTTGACGTCCTCCACGACGGTGCCGAAACGCTGGTCTTCCGGCACCGGAGGATTCCGACGCCGCACACCCACGGCACCGGCTGCAGCCTGGCCTCGGCCATTGCCACCGGGCTCGCTCAGGGTGAAGAGCTTGCCGCGGCGGTGGTCCGGGCGCGACTGTTCCTGCTCGAGGCGATACGCACTGCCCCGGGGCTTGGAAGCGGCAGTGGCCCGGTCAACCATGCGCACACCCTGTGCCGGGCCCGGTTGGCTTCCGGCCCCGGGAAGGGGACGGCAACACCGGCGCGGGAGTAGGGGGTCTGGAACGCGGTGGTGGCGGGCATTGTCCGAAATCGGTGGTCGCGATATCCTCTCTTCCGTTCAATGCGAGGTAGGCCATGAGAATTCCCGCCAAGGCGCGTTATGCGGTCAGCGCGATGTTGCACCTGGCAATGCACAATGGCGCAGGCCCGGTGCCCTTGTCGGAGATCTCCGTCTGCCAGGGAATTTCCATGTCCTATGTCGACCAGATCTTCTCCCGGCTGCGGGAACATGGCCTGGTGTCGGGAATCCCCGGCCCGGGAGGAGGATACCGGCTAGGCCGGTCGCCGCGTGACATTCCCCTCGGCGCGGTGTTCGAGGCGCTGGAGGAACGCGTTCCAGAACGGGATGACGGGTCGCTCAACCGGGTCGTATGGCGGGATCTGGATCGCCGTATCCGGGGATTCCTTCATGGCATGACCCTGGCGGACCTGGTGGAACGCCCCGAAATACGGGCGAGCATTGAACGCCAGTACCGCCGGAGCCCCTGGCGCTGCGACACCTGCGGCGCACTGTCCTACCGAAGCAGCGCTGCCGGGGCCCGCGCGTGAAAGCCGGCTGTACGTCCTGGAAGGTCAGTAACGCCGGGCCACGTAACGTTCGATGATCTCCTTGAACTCCTCGGCGATCCGTGCGCCCTTCAGCGTGACGGTCTTTTCGCCGTCCTCGTACACGGGGGCCACCGGACGTTCCCCGGTTCCTGGCAGACTGATGCCGATATCGGCATGACGGCTCTCTCCGGGGCCGTTCACCACGCATCCCATCACCGCCAGGGACATGCTCTCCACGCCCGGATGCCGTTGCCGCCACTCCGGCATCCGGGCACGGACGTATCGCTGGATTTCGCCGGCGAGTTCCTGGAAGTAGGTGCTCGTCGTCCGACCACACCCGGGACAGGCCGCGACCAGGGGGGTAAAGGCGCGCAGTCCCATCGTTTGCAGCAGTTCCTGGGCCACCACGACCTCGCCGGTGCGCGGACCGCCGGGCTCCGGAGTCAGGCTGACGCGGATTGTGTCGCCGATGCCCTCCTGAAGCAGAATGGCCATGGCTGCGGATGAGGCAACGATTCCCTTCGAGCCCATGCCCGCCTCGGTCAGCCCGAGATGCAATGGATAATCGCAGCGTGCGGCCAGTGCGCGGTAGACCGTGATCAGATCCTGAACCCCGCTCAGCTTGCAGGAGATCACGATCCGATCATGGCCGAGGCCGAGCTGTTCGGCCCGGCGGGCACTGTCCAGGGCCGAGGTGATCAGCGCTTCCTTCATGACGACGGTGGCATCCCTGGGGTGCCGGGTTGCGGCATTGTCGTCCATCATCCGTGCCAGCAGGTCCTGATCCAGGCTGCCCCAGTTCACCCCGATTCGTACGGGTTTCTCGTAGCGGCAGGCGATCTCGATCATCTCCGCGAACTGGCTGTCCCGCCGGGCACCGCGACCGACGTTGCCGGGGTTGATGCGGAATTTCGCCAGCGCCTGCGCACATTCCGGAAACCGGCGCAGCAGCTTGTGCCCGTTGAAATGGAAATCACCGACCAGCGGCACCCCCACGCCCATGGCGTCCAGTCGCGCCCGTATCCCCGGCACCGCTGCTGCCGCCGCCTCGTTGTTGACGGTGATCCGGACCACCTCCGACCCTGCCCGGGCGAGGTCCGCAACCTGTACGGCTGTTGCCACTTCATCGGCAGTGTCGGTGTCAGTCATGGACTGCACCACGACCGCGGCGTCACCGCCAACGGTGACGCCGCCGATGTCTACCGGTACAGTCTGTCGTCTCTGTGGGAGTGTGTCGTCGATCATCGTTCCAGGGTTTCTCGTGGTTTTCCATGCCGGAGGCATTGGCGCATGGCAGCGTCATCATACTGGAACGATCCATGGCTTGTCGCGCCGGGTACCCCCGGTGCGGAGGCAGGCATCGAAATCACCCGAATCGGAGGGGATAATGGCTGTGCCAGTGTGCTCCGCGCGTTTCCTTGCCCTGCTTCCGGCGATTCTGCTGCTGGCCGGCTGCGCCAGCCTGACCGGACCGGACCGGCTCGAACCCTTGCGGCTCAACGCGGCTGCCATGGCGGCGTACGATGCAGGAGAGGCGGAGCAGGCCCTGGAACTCTACCGGGAGCTGGCACATAGGGATGCGGCAAGCGCGGTGGGCTGGTATCGCCTCGGCAACCTGGAGGCGGGGGAGGGCAACCTGGAAGCCGCTGCCCGAGCCCTTGAGCGGGCACTGGAGCTGGAACCCGATTATCCGGAGGCAGCACACAACCTGGGGGTAGTGCACATGCGCAGGGGAGCTGCCTACCTGCGGGATGCCCGCCCCGGGATGCGAGGCAGGGGCACGGCACGGGCAGCGGATGCCTACGTAACCTGCCTCCTGGCGGACGTGGTGGAAGCGGTGGACCTGTCCGGTCCATGCCGCACAGCCAGCGATGGCCTGGCTCCTTGAGCATGCAGCGCCCGGGTACCCATTACGGCCGGGGCGCACGGTCGCGGGAATGACAGATCGGCGCCGGGGTGCCAAACTGGCGCGCCTCAGCCGACAACGAGGAAGGACATGATCGATCTCTATTCCTGGCCCACACCGAATGGCCAGAAGATTCATATCCTGCTGGAGGAACTGGACGTTCCCTATACCGTACATGCCATCAACATCGGTGCCGGCGATCAGTTTGCTCCGGATTTCCTGCGCATCTGCCCCAACCACAGGATTCCGGCAATCGTGGACCAGGACGGGCCCGGCGGTGAGCCCCTGGCCCTGTTCGAGTCCGGCGCCATTCTGCTCTACCTGGCGCAGAAGCACGGGGCCCTGCTGCCACCGGACCCGGCGGGCAGTGCGATTGCGGTACAATGGCTGATGTTCCAGATGGGTGGTCTGGGCCCCATGCTGGGACAGGCCCACCATTTCACACAGTACGCCCCGGAACGGGTCGAGTACGCCATTCGCCGCTACACCCGGGAAGCAGATCGCCTCTACGGCGTGCTGGACCGGAGACTGGCGGAAGCCAGGTATCTGGCGGGGGATGCCTACTCCGTCGCCGATATCGCCAGCTATCCCTGGACGTTGGGGCATGAAAGGCAGGGTGTGGACATCGCCGAGTATGCCAATGTGCGTCGCTGGCAGGCGGAGATCGGAGAACGGCCCGCGGTCGCCCGCGGCATGGCAGTCCTCAAGGATCGGACAACACAGATGGATGATGCGGCCAGGGATATCCTGTTCGGGGAAACCCAGTATCAGCGCCGCTGACCCGGACGGACACTCGATGCCTGGCACCCCTGGGTACAGAGGCCATCACCGGCGTCGCCGGAGGATGCGGTGTCCGCCGGAGGCGGTCCCTGGCAACGGATGAAGGGACGGGGAGCAGCAATGGCTGATCCGATGGAGAGGCTTCTGGAGATCATGGCGCGGTTGCGCGATCCGACGGGCGGCTGTCCATGGGATCTGCAGCAGGATTTTCACAGCATCGCCCCCTATACCATCGAGGAAGCCTACGAGGTCGCCGATGCCATACAGCGGGGTAACCTGGATGAGCTGCGCGATGAACTGGGCGACCTGCTGCTCCAGGTAGTGTTCCATGCCCGCATGGCGGAGGAGCAGGGCGCCTTTGGCTTCGAGGACGTGGTTACCGCGATCAGCGACAAGCTGGTGCGCAGGCACCCCCATGTGTTCGGGGATGCGAAGAAACCTTCGGTTGCCGAGCAGTCCAGGGACTGGGAACGGATCAAGGCGGATGAACGCGCCGCAAGGCGCCCGGGGCAGGATGGTCCCGGGTCCGCCATTGACGGTGTCAGTGTCTCCCTCCCGGGCCTGCCGAGGGCGGTCAAGCTTACCCGGCGGGCAGCTCGCGTCGGGTTCGACTGGGAGGACGCGGACGGCGTGCTGCGGAAGATCGCGGAGGAATTGCAGGAGCTGGAGGAAGCGCGAAGCGGAAGTGGTAGCGTACGAGCGGCCGTGGAAGAGGAACTCGGCGACCTCCTGTTCGCAGTCGCCAACCTGGCGCGACACCTGGAAGTGGACCCCGAATCGGCCCTGAGGCGGACGATCGCGAAATTCGAATTCCGTTTTCGCGCGATGGAGCACTGTCTGGAATCTTTCGGCATCGCCATCGAGGAAGCCACGTTCGAACAGCGGGAAGCGGCCTGGGAGCAGGTCAAGCGGCAGGAGAGGGACGGGCAGCGGAGGTGAGACGATGATCCGGCAGGTATGGAGCCTGGCTTTGTTCGCCGCGGTGGTGCCCGGACTGTCGATGGCGGTGGAGCCGCTTCCCAGGCCGGGATGGTACGTCGGCACGGGGCTGGGTATGGTTGCCCCTGAAGGCGGCAGGGAGGGATACACCCGCAGTCTGCAGCTGGGGTATCGCAGTGGCTATCAGTCACCCTCGACACCGCGATCCTATGTGTCCCTGGAGTTCAGTCTGGCGGACAGCATACGCCAGGTGCGCCCGGATCACCGCCGCTCGACAACCGCGGACGTCCTCCTGGTCGGGGCGCATCTTGCCGGAAACAGTCACTTGTCCGAGAGGATGTTCCTGCGTAGTCGACTGGGTATGATCTATCGGCAGGTTGACCGCGGCGGGGGGGATCGTGACCGCCAGGGGCGCCTGAGTTTCGGACTCGGCGCCGGGGTGCGACTGGGAGAACGAACGGAGGCAGTGCTGGATGGCGGGGTTCAGTACCTGGGCGTCAGCGCCCGCCTCTACTACACGGCAACCACCAGTCTGCGCTTTCACTTCTGAGTGATGGTAACAGCGCAGCGGTGGACCGGTGTCCGGCGCTCAGAGCCGACCCACCCAACGGTCACCTTCCCGGAAAAAAATGATGCGACGCGGTTCTTCCGAGCCATCCGCGAATCGCAACCGCCCCTCCACCCTGACTTCCTCGTCGGGCAGCTCGGCCTCTTCGTCTATGATGATGCTGTCGAGTCCACCGCGGGACTCGATCTGTTCCTCCACTACCTCGGCGGTCATGAAGTAGCTGCCGCCACGGAAGGTATCCCCCAGTACACCCTCGGGAGCCAGGGTTTCGAGCGCCTCGGTGCGATCACCGCTTTCCAGCCGTTCGAAGAACGCCGTGTAGGCTTCCGCCGGCGTGCGGGTTTCCGGCGCGGAGTCGCCGCAGGCGATAATACCAAGAAGTAGCGGCAGTAAGAGCAGGGGGCTGGCGGACAACCGTCCCAGGCGCCTCGTCATGACTCGGCCTCCACGGTCTCGTGGCCCACAGGGAACTATGCAATCCGAGAGGGAGTTTGGCACGCTGCATTGCAACATCAGTGTCCGGAAGGGTTCTCGGGGCGGGTGTCCACGCGACCGTTGTATCCCATGACGGCGATGACGACCGCAACCAGCAGCGCGACCCCGCCGAATATGATGAAACTGCCGGCAAGACCAATGGCGGAGACCAGCGGCTGACTTAGAAACGGCGAGATGAATTGCCCCAGGAACAGACCGGCGGTGCTGCCGCTCAGGATCCGTCCCCGCAAGTGCAGTGGCGCCAGTTGCAGAAGTAGCTGGTTGACCGTCGGGATCATGAGCCCCAGGGCGCCACCTACCAGCGCCAGCCCGAGCACGATCAGTACCAGCCCCTGGGCAATGCCGACCAGTGCAAGCCCTCCGGCGATAGCCAGGAAGGTCAGTGCCAGCAACTGCCACTCGGGCAATCGGCCGTGAAAGCGCCGGTAGCGGAAACTGACCAATGCCGCGCAGATGGTATTGACGGACAGCGCGGCACCGGCGATGGCACCACCCTCGTAACCGAGTTCCACCAAGCGGTAGGGTAACTGCAGCGGCACCACATAGAACAGCCCCATGCCAAGCAGCATGCAGCCATACAGGGCAGCCAGTGCCGGGGTGCCCGGTGGCCGGGAGTCCACGGGCATGCGCCTGGAAGTGGAGGTATGCTCCGCCGTGAGCACCACCCGGCGTAGCGCGACCAGCATGACTGGCAGCAATACCAGGGCCGCGAGGTAGAGCGTGAATGGTGCACGCCAGTGAAGTTCGGCGAGCAGCCCGCCGCCGGAGAGGAAGAGCACACCGCCGAGAGCGGCGGAACTGGCCTGCAGGCCCAGTACCTGGTTTCGGCGTACGCCCTGGTAGCAATCCCCGATCAGAGTCGTGCAGGCAGTCATGATGCCACCCACTGCGACACCCAGCAGGGCCCGACTGACCAGCAGCAACGTCAGCGATTCGGTAAAAAGCCCCACCGCCCCGCTCAGGCCATACAGACAGAGCCCACCAATCAGCACGGGGCGCCGACCGATGCGGTCCACCATCCAGCCGCCCAGTGGAGCACACAGGGCGATGAACAGGGCCGGCATGGTCAGAACCAGACGAGTCAGGAACTCCGCCATTGGAGCATCGCGGAACGCCTCGGTGATCGCCGGCATGGCCGGCGCCAGCGCGGCACCGGCCATTACGGTGAGGCTGCTGCCCGCCAGAAGTGCGAACAGTAGGAGGGGGGAATTGGCGGACTCAGGGGTGCTCACGGATGTCCCTGTTCAATTCGGCCCGTTAGCAACACGCGCGTCACCGGTTGTCTGGCATGCAGGAGGGGGAAACGGAGGAAATCCCGTTCGAGCTCGGTATAGTTTGCATCCACGCAGTCGATGATGTCATACAGCCCCGGATCGCGACTGAGACGCCTGCCAATACGTGCGAGTGCGTTTCCCACCAGGCGCAGGTCATGATATCCACTGATCCAGTCTTCGCGGATGATGCGCTCGACCTGGGGAGCTGCGTGGTCAGGCCAGAGATGGCGCACGGACCACAGATCCGCGTAGCAGTCCCCGAGAAAGGTTTCGAGCGGGCCATACCGCTGCCGTGGCCAGTGGCGTACCAGGAAATGATCCCACAGGACGTCGAGAGCGATTCCCGCGACCCGTCGGTGCCTGCCGGGAAACCGGGAACGGGCCCGGGTCATGACGGGATGGGTATCGCTGTAACTGTCCACCATGCGGTGGCGACGAATTCCGGCAAGTACCCGTGGCGGCAGGTTCCGGCCTTCGAGCGGGCCCTTGATCCAGTCCCCGATCAGATTGCCGAGGCGATGCTCCGGATCCGGATCTGCCAGGTACAAGTGTGCCAGGTAGTTCATTGCCCTGTTCTGGATAAGCGGGCGCGCAAAGCCCTTTCGGGGGGGACAGTCCGCATACCCGGGTTGCCAGCCCGCGGGTTATCGTCCCGTGCTGGCCTGTGGCGGGCGGTCGCCCCCGGATCACAAGGGGGTGACGCAGTCCTCCGGGCCGTGCCAGGGGCTCCGACGGAAGCGTGACCGCCAGGTTCAGGTGCTGTCTGCCGATGAACTGCGCGGGCGCCGCCGGCCGTTCTGGCCGGAGCGCGGCCGGCCGGATGCAGGCCGCTTCATGCGCACCGGCGGCCTGGGTTCCACCAGCAGTTCGGGCGTGACCACCTCCGAGGGGATCTTCTGCTCGATGTAGGCCTCGATATCGGGCAGGGAGTAGACGTACTCATCGCACGCCAGGCTCAGGGCATCGCCGCTTTCCCCGGCCCGGGCGGTGCGGCCGATCCGGTGCACGTAATCCTCCGCATCCTGGGGCAGATCGAAATTGATCACGTGACTGACCCCGGGGATGTGCAGGCCACGGGCCGCGACGTCCGTCGCCACCAGAATCGGGAGATCGCCCTCCTGGAAACGACGTAGCAACGACTCCCGCTTGTTCTGCGGAATATCGCCGGAGATCACCTCGGCGTCAAATCCGTTCCCCTTCAGGTAGCCCGTCACCTGATCGGCGCCCCGCTTCGTGTTGACGAACACGATCGTGCGTTCGGGGGTGTGCTGGCCGAACAGGCCGAGCAGGAGGCGGATCTTGTCATCCTTGGCGACGTGATAGAGCTTCTGGGTGACATTCTGGGCAGTGATCTGCTCGGGTTCGATACGCACGACCTCGGGGTCGTTCATGTGCTCATACGCCAGTTCCAGCACCCGCTGGGAGAGGGTGGCCGAAAACAGGTAGTTGATCCGTTTGTCTGGCGGCGGCATGCGGCGGAACAGGTAGCGGATGTCACCGATGAAGCCGAGATCGAACATGCGGTCCGCTTCGTCCAGGACCACGACCTCGATATCGTCCAGACTGAACACCCGCTGCTTGTAGAAGTCGATAATGCGCCCCGGAGTGCCGATGATGATATCGACGCCCTCCTGCAACTGGCGCCGCTGCTGTTCATAGCCGGTCCCTCCGTACACTGCGGCGAACTCCATGCCGGTGAACCGGCCCAGGGACTCGGCGTCCTTGTGGATCTGCAGTGCCAGCTCCCGGGTCGGGGCAAGCATGATGGACCAGGGGCCCCGCTTCTCCTCGGAGACGGGGGTTTCCATGAGATAGTGCATGGTGGCGAGGAGAAAGGCGGCGGACTTGCCGGTGCCCGTCTGTGCCTGGCCGGCCAGGTCACGGCCCTGGAGCGCCATGGGCAGGGTCGCCTCCTGGATGGGGGTGCAGTGGCTGAACCCCACCTCGTCGAGCGCGTCCAGCAGGCACTGGGTAAGGCCGAAGGATTTGAAGGTAGTATCGGTAAGATGGTCGTTTTTCATGGCCGCAAAGGCTACAGGATTTCCGTCCGGATGTCCTGTGTCTTCAGGCCTGGTGAAGGGTTTGGGACGAGCAATGCGCGGTTCCGGTTGGCGTGGGGATTTTGCCAGGGTTCCCGGAATATGGTTCCATCGCGCATTCGGTGCGCGGCGACCCGGGAAGGAGTTCATGAA
>SLLM01000255.1 GCA_007134055.1 Ectothiorhodospiraceae bacterium
CGGGGATGCCGCGACCGTTGTCGCAAATTTCCAGCCACTGGCGGCCGCCGGCATCGCGTCCGGCAGTGAAGGTGATCTGCGTCGGGCCGTCGACACCGCCGTGCTCCACCGCGTTGCGGACCAGGTTGGTCAGCACCTGGGTCAGGTGGTTGGTGTCGAAGGGCAGGGTGATGTCGTCGGGCACGCCGGAGATATCCAGCCGCGCGGCCTGCAGGTTCTGCTGCATGGCGATCTCGCGGGTGAATTCCTGCAGCCAGTCCGCCAGGGGAATGATCTCCCGGTTCGGGTTCTCCCGCCGGGAGAGGCGCAACACGTCCTCGATAATGCCGTTCAGGCGCCGGCTCTGCTTGTGGATGATTTGCAGCAGCCGGCGGTCGGCGGCGGCCAGCTCGCTTTCCTCCAGCAGCTGTCCGGCGTGGGCGATGGCCGAGAGCGGGTTGCGGATCTCGTGGGCGATGCTTGCTGTGAGCCGGCCCAGGGAGACCAGTTTCGCCTGTTGCACCTGCGCCCGCAGCTCGGAGAGATCCTCCAGGAATATCAGCAGTGCGCCGCCCCTGCCCTGGCCCAGCGGCTGCAGCCGCGGCTGCAGTTCGGGACCGCTGCTGATGGGTAGCAGGGGCGAAGGTTCCAGTTGCGGATTGTGGCGCCAGGCTCGGATCGTGGCATCCAGTTCGCTGCTCAGGTTGGCCAGGGTCGGGGCGGTGGAGTGGCTGGGGCGGCCGAGCTGGCTCCAGGCAGCGGCGTTGAGCAGGCGCACGGTGTTGTCGGCATCGACCACGATGACACCGTCCTGCAGCCGCTGGACGATATAACCGTTCAGCGTTTCCTGGTTCGCCAGGTCCACGCCGCGCTGTTCCGCGAGAGCCTGGCTCTCCCGGGCGCGGCGGGCGAGCAGGTTGCCGCCCAGTGCGGTGATGAAGATGCCCACGCCCAGCATCCCTACCTGGGAGTATCCGGCACCGCCGCCATCCACATGCAGCAGGAACACGACCTGCTGACCGAGTAGCCCGAGCGTCGCGACGGCGGCGAAAAACGCCGCCAGGCGGGTGCTGACCAGAGTCGCCAGGCCGGCTACGGCTACCATCAGCAATGGCCCAAGGGCGTTGTCACCCAGGCCGGCGGCATAGATAAGGAGTAGCAGTCCGCCGATATCCCCCGCCGCCTGGAACATCACCTGGATCCGGAAATGCGAGTTGAGCTGCAGGGCGAGGAGCAGCGCCGCCAGGGCGAAGAGGAAATAGAGTAGCGCAACCTGCAGGAACAGCGTGGGTTGACCGGCGATGATCACCAGCGGTTCCAGGCCGCTGGCGAACCCGGCAAGGATGATGACCGCAACCAGCAATCGATAGACGGCCAGCAACCGCATGGGGCGCCAGCCGTGATTCTCCTCGAGGCTCTTCGTCTGCTGTAGCGTGGACGGCGCCTGCATGATTCCCTGTCGTGATTGGCCGGAGGCACAGAGTGTCGATGGTTTGCCTCCCCCGCGCAAGGGACTGGCTCACGTCGCGCAGGGACGCCCGGCGTTTTGATTTGGGCCGGCGTTTGCGGGAGAATTGCCGCTCCATTTTCTCGGGAGGTCGGGGGCAGATGAATCTTCACGAGTATCAAGCGAAGCAGCTATTCTCCGCGTACGACATTCCCATCCCGCAGGGGCGGGTGGCGAACAGCGCCGACGAGGCCGTGGCTGCCGCGCAGGCACTCGGCGGCAGCGTGTGGGTGGTGAAGGCCCAGGTACATGCCGGCGGTCGCGGCAAGGCGGGCGGCGTCAAGGTGTGCAAGACCCTGGACGACGTGCGGGCGTACACCGACTCCATACTGGGCACGCGCCTCGTGACCCACCAGACCGACGACAAGGGTCTGCCCATCAACAGCGTGATGGTCGAGCAGGGCCTGGACATCAGGAGCGAGCTGTACCTGGGCGCGGTGGTGGATCGCGCGACCCGGCGCATCGTGTTCATGGCCTCCTCGGAGGGCGGCATGGACATCGAGGAGGTCGCGGCGAATACCCCCGAGCGCATCATTACCGTGGAAGTCAATCCGGTCGCCGGCCTGCAGGCCTACCAGTGTCGCCAGATGGCCTTCGCCATCGGCCTGCAGGGCAAGCAGGTGGGGCAGCTGGTCAAGGTGATGACCGGGCTCTACAACCTGTTCGTGGAAACCGACCTCAGCCTGATCGAGATCAACCCCCTGATCGTGACCGGTGACGACGCCCTGCTGGCGCTCGACGCCAAGCTCAACGTCGATGACAACGCCCTGGAGGTGGGCCGGCACAAGCAGATCGCAGCCATGCGCGACACGTCCCAGGAGGATGAGACCGAAGTGGAGGCTGCCGAGCACAACCTCAACTACATCACCCTGGACGGCAACATCGGCTGCATGGTCAACGGCGCCGGGCTGGCGATGGCCACCATGGACGTGGTGAAGCTCAACGGCGGTTCGCCGGCCAACTTCCTGGACGTGGGGGGCGGCACCAACAAGGAGCGCGTCGAGGAGGCGTTCAAGCTCATTCTCTCCAGTCCGTCGGTGAAGGCGATCCTCGTGAATATCTTCGGGGGCATCGTGCGCTGCGACATGATCGCCGAGGGGATCATCAGCGCGGTGAAGGAGGTGGGGGTCAACGTGCCGGTGGTGGTGCGCCTGGAGGGCACCAACGTGGAGAAGGGCAAGGAGCTGCTCGAGCACAGTGGCCTGGACCTGATTGCCGCCGATGACCTCTCCGACGCCGCCAGGAAGGTGGTTGCCGCGATCGGCAAGGCCGCCTGAAGCCACCGGAACGACTGCGAGGGACGATACATGAGTATTCTGATCGACAAGAGCACGAAGGTGATCGTGCAGGGCTTCACCGGCAAGCAGGGCACCTTCCACGCCGAGCAGGCGATCGCCTACGGTACCAACGTGGTCGGCGGCGTCACCCCCGGCCGCGGCGGGGAAACACACCTGGAGCGCCCGGTGTTCAACACCGTGCGGGACGCGGTGCAGGACACCGGCGCCGACGCCTCCATGATCTACGTGCCCGGCGGATTCGCGGCGGACGCAATTCTCGAGGCGGCGGACGCCGGCATCCGGGTCATCGCCTGCATTACCGAGGGC
This sequence comes from Ectothiorhodospiraceae bacterium, assembly GCA_007134055.1. GTDB lineage: Bacteria > Pseudomonadota > Gammaproteobacteria > Nitrococcales > Aquisalimonadaceae > Natronocella. Next base: position 3,091 of record SLLM01000255.1, read on the forward strand.
ATCCCGGTGCTGGACATGCTCAAGGTCAAGGCGGCGCTGGACTACTATCCAGGGGTGCGGCTGATCGGCCCGAACTGCCCCGGTGTCATCACGCCGGACGAATGCAAGATCGGCATCATGCCGGGGCATATCCATCAGGCGGGCCGCGTCGGCATCGTCTCCCGCTCCGGCACCCTGACGTATGAAGCGGTGAAGCAGACTTCCGACGCGGGCCTTGGCCAGAGCACGTGCGTCGGGATCGGCGGTGATCCCATCCAGGGCATGTCCTTCGTCGATGTGCTGGAACTGTTCAAGGACGATCCGCGCACGGAAGGTGTGGTCATGGTGGGTGAAATCGGCGGCACGGCCGAGGAAGAGGCCGCGGAATACATCAAGTCCAGTGTGAACAAGCCGGTGGTGGCCTATATTGCCGGGGTGACCGCGCCCCCGGGCAAGCGCATGGGCCATGCCGGCGCGATCATCAGCGGCGGCAAGGGTACGGCGGATGACAAGTTCGCCGCGCTGGAAGCTGCCGGCGTGACCACCGTACGTTCGCCCGCCGATATCGGCGAGACCATGAAGGGTCTGCTCAACGCGTAACCGGGTCGGCCGCTACCCCTGACCCGCAGCCTGCCAGGCTGCGGGGGCAATCGCTTCCGCTCGAAACCACGAGGTGGGGAATGAGCGATACCTTGCGCTTGGTGATGGCCCAGCTGGACATGCGCGTCGGCGATGTACCGGGCAACGCGCGACGGGTTATCGAAGCCGCGAACCACGCCCGGGAGGGACTGCAGGCGGATCTCATCGTCTTCCCCGAACTCAGCCTGACCGGCTACCCGCCGGAGGATCTGCTCCACCGCGGCGATTTCATTCACCAGGTCGGGGAGGCCATCGCCCGGGTCCGGGACTCCGTCAACGGTATCACCGTTGTGGTGGGCTTCCCCCACCAGGAGGGAGGGCGGCTGTACAACTCGGCGGCGGTGTTCCAGGATGGCGCCGTCTTCGGGGTGTACCACAAGCATCACCTGGCCAACGTCAGTGTTTTCGATGACAAGCGGTACTTCGAGTCCGGGGATGCCCCGCTCACCTTCGAGGTGCATGGCACCCGGCTCGGAATCAGCATCTGCGAGGATATCTGGCACCCGGGCCCCTATGGCTGGGCGGCGGCGGAAGGCGCCCAGGCGGTAATCAACATCAATGCCTCGCCCTTTCACGCCGGCAAGGCGCGGGACCGGGAAGAGGTGATCCGCGCCCGCCAGCACGAGGCGCGTCTGCCGGTGGTCTACGTCAACCTGGTGGGTGGCCAGGACGAAGTGGTCTACGACGGCGCCTCCTGTGTCTACGATGCCGACGGGGGACTGGCGGTCCGCGCGCCCGCCTTCGAGGAAGGCCTCCACCTGGTGGAGTTCCGGCGCGAGGAGGACGGGCGCCTGGTGCCGGTGCCGGGTCCGGTGGCCGCGGAGCAGGATGATGACGCCCTGGTGTACCGGGCCCTCGTCCGGGGTACGCGGGATTACGTCGACAAGAACGGTTTTCCCGGCGTGGTACTGGGGCTGTCCGGCGGCATCGATTCCGCCATGGCGGCAGCGGTTGCCGTGGACGCGCTGGGAGCGGAGCGGGTGCATGCGGTGATGCTCGCCTCCCGCTACACCTCCGAAGAGAGCCTGGAGGACGCAGCGGAATGCGCCAGGCTGCTCGGCATCGACTACCGCAGCCTCTCCATCGAGGGAGCGTTCCGGGAGTTCCTCACGGAGCTTGAGCCCGCCTTTGAAGGGCGCCCGCCGGATACCACCGAGGAGAACATCCAGTCCCGCAGTCGAGGTCTGATGCTGATGGCGCTCTCCAACAAGCTCGGCCACATGGTGCTCAGTACCGGGAACAAGAGCGAGTATGCGGTCGGCTACGCCACGCTCTACGGTGATATGTGCGGTGGCTTCGCTCCGCTCAAGGATGTCTACAAGACCAGCATCTACCGCCTGGCACGGCTGCGCAACGGCTCCGGGCGCGTGATACCCGAGCGCATCCTGACCAAGGCGCCGACAGCGGAACTGCGGCCGGACCAGAAGGACGAGGATTCGCTGCCCCCCTATCCGGTGCTCGACGGCATTCTCGAGCGCTATATCGATGGCGACTGTGCCATTGATTCGGTGGTGGAGGCGGGGTATGAGGCCGCGGTTGTCCGTCGGGTTGTCGGCCTGTTGCACCGCAACGAGTACAAGCGGCGGCAGTCGGCCCCCGGCGTCAAGGTGACCCGCAAGGCCTTCGGTCGCGAACGCCGCTACCCGATCACTTCCGGCTACAAGCCGTGGACGGGGTGACCGGGCGGGAAGCATTGTCATGCCCGGCCGTGCTACCGTGACCTTCCCGGCAACCGGGGCGGCGTTGCCCGTCGCTCATGCAGGCGATGGCGAGCTGCCCACCCCCCCTCCGTGGACCGGAAGACAATGGAGACGTGACAATACTCCCTGTTAAAGGCTGGCAATTCACCGAGGTGCTCCATGAAGAAGATCGAAGCCATCATCAAGCCCTTCAAGCTCGACGACGTGCGCGAAGCACTCTCCGAGGTCGGCATCACCGGCATGACGGTTTCCGAGGTGAAGGGCTTCGGCCGGCAGAAGGGACACACGGAGCTCTACCGTGGAGCGGAGTACGTGGTGGATTTCCTTCCCAAGATGAAGGTGGAGCTGGTGGTGGCGGATGACCAGGTGGAGCGTTGTACCGAGGTGATCGTCAACGCCGCCAAGACCGGCAAGATCGGTGACGGCAAGATTTTCGTCACCACCGTCGACCGCGCCCTGCGGATCCGCACCGGCGAGGAGGGGGACGAGGCGCTGTAGCGTGCCCGCCCCGCCCCGCACCCTGTCCCCGGAGCTAGGCGCCGAAGTCCGGCAGGAAGGCGGGCCGCTCCCGCAGTGACGGATGGTCCGGGAAGTTCTCCTGGATCACCCGGAGCACGTCCTGCCTCAGGTCCGTGAGATCCATCGCCGCGTACGCCTGCTCCAGGATCCCCAGGGCGTCCTCCACACTGGTCGTGCCCTGGTAGTTCTCCACGATCCCCATCGCCCGGTTGGCGGCAGCCACGTAGGCCTGTCGTTTCATGTAGAACCGCGCCACGTGGAGTTCGTTGTGCGCCAGGCTGTTGCGCAACTGCCTGATGCGCTGTTCGGCGTCATCGACGAATCTGCTGTCCGGATACCGCTCCAGCAGGTCGCGGAAATCATTCACCGCCTCCAGCATGGGCCCCGGGTCGCGGATGCGGCGGTCGATGTCAAAGGTCCGGGTGAGGAAGTCGTTGCCCCGTTCCAGGTTGGCGCGGCCGCGCATGTACAGTGCGTAGGCCACCTCCGGCTCCTGGGGGTTGAGGCGGATGAAGCGGTCCGCGGCGCGAATGGCCGATTCCATCTCCTGAGCCCTGTAGTAGGCGTAGATCGTGTCCAGCTGGGCCTGCTTGAAGTAGCCGCCGAATGGATACCGGGCCTGGAGATCCTGCAGCCGGTTGGCAGCGGTGCGGTGATCGCCACGGGCCAGTAATCGCTGCGCCTCGGCGTAGAGCTCCTCGGCGGTCCGTTCGCCGCGGGTCGTTGCCAGCGGATCCATCGGATCCAGGGGTTGTTCCCGGGAGTTACCGGAGCATGCGGCCAGTGTCAGGGCGAGCATGGCGAGAATCAGGATGCGCATCTGGGGATCTTCAAGGCCGTTGCGTTGTGAGTGGACGCCCTATTGTAGGCGACTCCCGGGAGCGGGAACAGCCGTCCGCTGCCCTGGTAGCCCGACAGCCCGATGGCTGCAGTTGACCACCGGTACCGGAAGTCGGATAGTCCGTCCAGCGCCGCCACAGAAACCACTGAGGCATGGCTTTATCTCCTTGAAGGCTAGTATGTCTACCGACATCCGCCATGATGACATCATCCCCGAACGTGCCGCCGGTCAACGGATCGACCAGGCACTTGCGGAGATGTTCCCCGATTATTCCCGCAGCCGTCTGCAACAGTGGCTGAAGGCAGGGAGTATCCTGGTGGACGGGCACACCTGCCGGCCGCGGGATCGGGTACGGGGCGGCGAGCGAGTGGCAGTGCGGGCGGAGCTTGGTGACGAGGCCGCCGTGGTGCCGCAGGCCATGGATCTGGACATCCTGTTCGAGGATGAGCATCTGCTGGTCGTGAACAAGCCGCCGGGGCTGGTGGTGCATCCCGGTGCCGGCAATCCGGATGGCACCCTGCAGAACGCGCTGCTGCACCGTCATCCGGAGCTGGAGGGCATCCCGCGGTGCGGTATCGTTCACCGTATCGACAAGGACACCTCCGGGCTGCTGGCGGTGGCGCTGACATTGAAGGCGCACACCTCCCTGGTCGCACAGCTCCAGGACAGGACCGTGGGCCGCGAATACGACGCCCTGGCGTCCGGAACATTTACCGGCGGTGGTACCGTCGACGCGCCCATCGGCCGCAATCCGCGGGATCGTATCCGCATGGCCGTGGTCTCCGGGGGGAAGCCGGCGGTGACCCGCTACCGCCGGCTCGAGCGGTTCTCTGCCCATACCCTGCTGCGGGTGCATCTGGAAACCGGGCGTACCCACCAGATCCGGGTGCATCTGGCCTATATCGGTCATCCGCTGGTGGGGGATCCCCTCTATGGCGGTCGCCCCCGGCTGCCAAAGGGTGCCGACGCGAACATCCGCCAGGCACTCGCCGGTTTCCGCCGTCAGGCGCTGCATGCCGCCCGGCTGGGCCTGCTGCATCCCGGCAGCGGCGAACCCCTGCGCTGGGATGCACCGCGCCCGGCGGATTTCGAAGCACTGCTGGAACGGTTGCGGGCGTTCGACGCCGCCGCGGAGTGATCTGTGCCGCACTCCGGGAGGACGCTGCCAGGGTACGGGCAAGGGGTCAGTACTATTCTTTCCGGTATGCATGACCATGTCCGCGCGCCGACGCGCGGATCCGGCCTACAATGGGCCCGGTCATGATGAAATGTCCCGGAAAAAAGACCGTAGCGAGTCAGCACATGCACCCCGACTGGATCCGCCCCGACTGGCCGGCGCCCCGAACGGTCCGGGCGCTGCAGACCACCCGCCGTGGGGGATGCAGCGAGGGGCCCTACGACAGCCTGAACCTGGGTGATGGCGTGGGGGATGTTCCCGGTGCGGTCGAGGCGAATCGCGCGCGGCTGCGGCTGGGGGCCGGCCTGCCTGCGGCGCCGGTATGGCTGCGGCAGGTACATGGCACTACCGTGGTGGAGGCCCATGCCTGCTGCGGCGGGCCTCCCGAGGCCGATGCCGCCTGGACCGATCGTCCGGGCATCGTGTGCGCGGTGCTGACTGCGGATTGCCTGCCGGTGTTGCTCTGCGACCGCGCCGGCCGGCGGGTGGCCGTCGCCCATGCCGGCTGGCGCGGGCTTGCCGCGGGCGTGCTGGAACGGGTGGTAGCGGCGATGGAGGTGGAGTCAGCGGAGTTGCTGGCCTGGCTCGGACCGTCCATCGGTGCGGATGCCTTCGAGGTGGGCGAGGAGGTAACGGAGCGGTTCCTGCGGCTGGATGCCGGTGCCACGGCCGCGTTCCGTCCCGGGCGTCCCGGCCACTGGCTTGCCGACCTGCCGCGCCTGGCACGCCGTCGGCTGCACGGGCTGGGGGTCAGGGACATCCGCGAAAGCGGTCTGTGCACGTTCTTCGGAGCGGACCGGTTTTTCTCCCATCGCCGGGATGGACCGCATACCGGCCGCATGGCGACACTGATCTGGCTGCAGCCGCACAACAACGCTGAAACCTGACCCTGCTTCCCGAAGGCTTCGCACATCCCCCGTAGGAAGTGCGAACAAAAGCCGGCGGACCCGGAAGGCCCGCCGGCTGAATCTCCCCGTGCAATCGCCTAGAGCATGATGAAGATTGCCACCAGACAGGCGACGAACACCCCGGTCATCACCGGCACGAAGTTCCGTCGCACAAGGTCCTGGGGTGATACCCCGGCAATGCCCGCATCCGCGGCGACCCCGAATGCCCATGCTGCAAGGGTGCCGCCGCCGGCGAAGATGGCAGCCACCTGGCCGAGGCCGGCGAGAACCGCTGGATCAACACCGGCTCCCGCGCCGAGGGCGCCGGAGAGGGATCCGACCAGGGGCAGGCCGGAGAAGCCGGAGCCGTCCATTCCGCTCAGCAGTCCGATCACGGCAATGCCGAAGGCGAGCAGCACCACGTTGCCGTCGATGTACTGCCCCATGTTGTTGCCGATGTCGAACAGGAAGCCGGGCGTGCCCTCGCCGATCACGTCACCGGAATGACCCGGATGGCCCAGGAAGAAGAAGCCGGCAATGGGTATGATGGGAGCAAAGATCTTGATGGCGAAGAAGAACCCTTCACGCGCGTGAAGGGCAATGCTGTCCAGCCCCTTGGCGCCGCTACCCGCGAAGGAGGAGAGCACCAGCAGCAACGTTGCCGTACCGCCGAGCAGCGCCGTGGCTCCCCCGCCGCGGATGGCCTGGTCCGGATCCCAGAGGGCCCGGTAGATCATCAGGGCGACGATGGCCAGCAGGATGACCGGCACGCCGATGGCGAAGTAGCGGGCCCAGGGGCCGGGCTCCTGATCCTCTTCGGAGACATACTTCTGCACCGTCTCGGAAGTGGAGGAGCTGGCCGCGGGCTGCGCGAACACTTCGTCACGCTCCGGCGCCGAGATCACGCCCTTGCGCATGTCCCGGCGGATCGTATAGACGGCGATCGTGATGGCCACGATACCGACGATCAGCGAGAACATCATGGTATAGGGCAGCAGGCTGGTCACGTCGATGCCGGCAGCGCTAGCCGTAAGCCGGTTGGCTCCCTGGATCACCGGGTCCGCCGCCAGGGCCATGCCGTGGCCGAACAGGTTGACCGCGACCGCAGCCCCGATCGCCGGAAGCCCCACCTGCATTGCCACCGGAATCAGCACGGTGCCGACCAGCGCCACCGCGGGGGTGGGCCAGAAGAAGGCAGCGGCGATGTACATCGTGATGCCGAGCACGAAGAACGCGGTCCAGGGCCCCACCATGAGCTTGCGCATGGGTGCAACCATGAGCTTGTCCGCGCCCTGGGCCTGGAGCGACTTCAGCATCGCCACCATTAACGCGATGACCAGCATGATGTCGAATAGCGCCGTACCGGCATTGAGCAGCGCCCGGAACACCACCTGCACGGCGAAGATGATGTTGTTGAGAAAGCCGGGAGAAGCCAGATCCGACAGCAGTCCCAGCAGAAAGATACCGATGATGGAAGGTACGATCACGCCCTTCCGAAAACCGATGGATACGAATATCGACAGTATGACCAGCAGAAATACCCAGTGTGAAAGTGTCAGCGTTACCGGTTCCACGTCATGCCCTCCCGTGATTTGCGCCCGCGGGCGCTGTCATGTCGCCAGACGAACGGTGGATCGAGAACCACCGGTGTCAGTGCGTCCTTCCAGAATTGCCGGTTCCCAGTCGGTCACCGTCTTCAGCCGAGTATCAACCCTCCATAGATCAGTGCCCCCAGGACGACGAAGGCCGGATGGACCCGGAACCACAGCAGGGCGATTGCCGCCGCCGCAGCGATGACCAGCATGTGGATGAGGCCGGCTCCATCCATGCCCTCGAGGAAGAAATTCAGCGTCAGCCAGGCCATCATCAAGGCGATGATGGGGCGGACCCACTGGCTCATGCGCTGCACCTTGGGGGAGTTGCGGTAGCGATACAGCAACCCCAGGGCGCCGAGCATCAGCACCAGACTCGGCAGCACCGTTGCCAGCACCGCGATTGCGGCGCCGCCAAGTCCGGCTACTTCGAAGCCGACGTAGCCGGCCATTTTCGTGGCAATGGGGCTGGGCAGGGCGTTGCCCAGTGCCAGGGTCTCGGCGAACTCCTGCCCGCTCATCCAGCCGTAACGGCCCACGACTTCCGCCTCGATCAGGGGAATGATCGCGGGACCACCGCCGTAACCGACGATGTTGGGTATGAAAAA
>SLLM01000011.1 GCA_007134055.1 Ectothiorhodospiraceae bacterium
ATACTCTTGCTCGACCCGGGTGCCGATCGCCTCCGGGAACTCCTCCCAGAGAATCCTGCCCAGAAGGTCTTCCCTGGAGCGACCGGTGAGAGTCTCGGCTTCGCGGTTGACGAAGGTGATGCGCCATTCGTTATCCACGGTCAGAAAGGCGTCGGTGATGCTCTCCAAGGTGGTCGTCAGGCGATCAGCCAGGCGGTGGATCTCTTCGCGCGCCCGACGCTGCTCGGTGATGTCCTGGAACGCCCCGCGCACCTGGATTGTCCTGCCATCGTCATCACAAACTGCCTCGCTGATGGTGCGCACCCAGACGCGGTTGCCCTGCGCCGTGATGATGGACAGTTCTTCGTCGAATGGTGTGCCATCGCGGACGCAGGCGCGAAAGAGGCGGCGCACCCGTTCGCGATCTTCCGGGGCATAGAAGGTGAGGCTCTCGTCCGGGGTAACCCTGGTGCCCGGCGGTACCTCGTGAATCGCGCAGACTTCGTCCGACCAGGTCACCCGGTTGTTCACCAAATCCACGTTCCAGCCACCCAGCCGGGCCGCCCGGCCGGCAATTTCCAGCAACGCCTTGGTGTCGCGGAGTTGCTCCTCGGCCAGCGTGCGCTCCGTCTCGTCGATGGCGATGCCGTCCCAGATGACGGAGCCGTCCTCCAGCCGGCGGGGCCTGGCGAGCGTCCGGATCCACCGGTAGCCGCCATCGGCGGCGCGCATGCGGAAAGCGATGTCGTGCCGCTCCATGGTCCTGGCCGACTCCCGGACCGCATGCTCGTAGAAGGCCCGATCCGCCGGATGGATCACCTCCAGAAGTTCGCCCAGTTCCACTGGTATCCTTGCCGGATCGAGCCCGTACGCCTGCCTGTCACCCAGTAGCAGGTAGGTCAGGTGAATCCTGCCTTCGGCATCCATCGTGCGCTGAAACACGTTACCGGGCAGGTGCTCGGCGATGGCCCGGAACCGTGCGTCAATGGCGTGGCGGGCCCCTTCCGTGTAGTCCCGATGAATCGCAGCGCCGATGATGTCCGCAAGCCCCTGGAGGAGCCGCACCTCCTCATCCGACCAGACCCGCTCCCGGCGGACCGAATCGAATCCCATGTGCCCGTAGAGCTCCCCGTCGACCAGAATGGGAGCGATCACCAGCGAGCGGATACCGTGGCCGGCGAAGAAGGCCCGCTCGGCCTCCCACCCGTGCGCGAGGGCCGGGACGCTGGCGATACGCACGGCCTGATGGTGGGTGATCCGGTCCATCAACGCTGGCAGGACGTCACCGCGGACCTGCTGCAGACTCTGGATCCGGGGCTCGATGCCGGGTGCGCACCATTCGTGGGTGTTGGCGTGGTCCGAACCACTGCCGAGGAAGCGGAACACGTAGCTTCGATCGACGCTGCAATGCTCACCCACATGGGCGAGGGCATCATGGACCAGGCCGTCGAAATCCGTCGAGCCACCGGCGAGAAACGCACGCGAGATCTCGACGAGGAGCCGCTGGAGCCCGGAGACGTATTTGAGTTCGCGTTGTACTTCGCTGCCCCCGTTGCCCTTTTGCATTGCCTGCTAACCCCCCCGACACCTCATGATGGCATTGGCAGCATGCGGCAGCCAGAGGCGAAGCACTATCTCCGGTCGAAGCTGACGAAGGCCCTCTGTCCGGCTCACCAGGGTGGCAGGTATCCTCTTGCAGCGGACGCGCGTGTCGATCGTGGCGCCGTCCACGGCAGGCTGTCTGATCCGGCCGGAGGCCGCCATACTGTGATGCCGCCCGTGGTCATGGGTGGGATGGTCAGGATGCAGGTGATGCGGAGGCCGAATGGACAGTGACGACACACAGATCACCGGGGAGGAGAGCAGTGACGAGGGGAGGGCGCTGACCGACGCGGAGCGCGACCTCATGCGCACGATCCTGGAGCAGGTACGCACCTACACCGAGGGCTTTCGTTCGCGCAGGGCGCAGCTCCAGATGATCGCCGATGTCGCCCGGGTTCTGGTGGGCGAGGCCGCCCCCGAGCCGATTGGCGTGATCGAGGCGCAGACCGGCACCGGCAAGTCGCTCGCCTACCTGATTCCTGCCGTCGCGCTTGCGATCCATCGGGGCCGCAAGATCGTGGTCTCCACCCGGACGGTCGCCCTGCAACAACAGCTCGTCGACCGCGACCTGCCGGCGCTGGTGGAAGCCGCCGATCTCGATATCACCTTCCGCATCGCCAAGGGTCGTGGCCGTTACGTCTGCCCATATCGGATGGAGCTGTATCTCGGGGCACGGGCCCAGGGATCGCTGTTCGAGGAGGACGACGCCGAGGCTGCCGGTGACCAGGACGAGCCCTCCGAAGCGGTGACGGCCGTGATCCAGTCCATGGAGGAGACCCTGCAGAGCGGGACCTGGAGCGGTGATCTGGATCACTGGCCGGAGCGCGTCGACGCGCCGGTCACCCGGCGGATCACGGTGGATCAGCACCGCTGCCTGGGCAACAAGTGCCCGAAGTTCAGCGCCTGCCCGTACTTCATCGAGCGTGGCCGCCTGCGCGAGGCGACGGTGATCATCGCCAACCACAGCCTTGTGCTCAGTGACGTCTCCCTGGGCGGTGGCGTGTTGCTGCCGCCACTGGAGGAGACGCTCCATATCGTCGATGAGGGTCACAACTTTGCGCAGGTTGCTACCGAACACAACAGCTTTGCCCTGGAGGGCAAGGCAGCCCGGGAGCTGCTGGGCAGCCTCGCCGGTGAAGCCCCGGAGGTCGCCGGCTCCGCCATGCCGGCGAACCGGGTGGAGCGCACCGCCCGCAAGCTGGCGGAGACCGGTTC
>SLLM01000030.1 GCA_007134055.1 Ectothiorhodospiraceae bacterium
GAGCCATTCTTCACCACCGCCACCACGGGAACCGGCCTCGGCCTGTACCTGTGCAGCGAGCTGTGCGAAAGCAACCAGGCGCGGCTGACCCTGCGACAGACAGACGGCCAGGGCGCCTGCTTCCGCATCACCACATCCGGGGCACTTCTGTCCTGAAGGGGAACGGACCATGCAACGTGCCAAGGCACTGGTCGTAGACGACGAGCCGGATATCTGTGAACTGATCTGCCTCACCCTGGAGCGCATGGAGATCGACTCCGAGCGTGCCGGGACCGTCGATGAAGCGCAGCGGCTGCTGCGGGATCAGCCTTTCGACCTGTGCCTCACTGATATGCAGCTGCCCGGCCGCAGCGGTCTCGACCTGGTCCGGGAAGTACAGCAGCACCACCCCGATCTGCCAGTGGCCGTAATCACCGCCCATGGCAGCATGGACGCTGCGGTGGAAGCGCTGAAGGCCGGCGCCTTCGACTTCGTGCCCAAGCCGGTGGATCTGGGCATGCTGCGCAAACTGGTGGACAGCGCCATGCAGCTCTCCCGGGGCCGGCTTCCGGACCCGCGCTCCCGGCGCACGCTGCTGGGGGATTCCGATGCCATGCAGCGTATTCGCGGCACCATCGTCAAACTCGCGCGAAGCCAGGCCCCGGTCTACATCAGCGGCGAATCCGGTACCGGCAAGGAGCTGGTCGCGCGCACCATCCACGAGAAGGGAGGCCGGGCGGACAAGGCCTTCGTGCCCATCAACTGCGGCGCCATTCCCGCCGAGCTGATGGAAAGCGAGTTCTTCGGCCACGTAAAGGGCAGTTTCACCGGCGCCACCAGCAGCAAGGAAGGCCTGTTCCAGGCCGCCGACGGCGGCACGCTGTTCCTGGACGAGATCGCAGAGCTGCCCCAGCACATGCAGGTAAAGCTGCTGCGGGCCATCCAGGAGCGGGCGGTCCGCCCGGTCGGGAGCCAGGCGGAGATCCCGGTGGACGTGCGCATCCTCTCCGCCACCCACAAGGACCTGGCGACACTGGTGGAGGCAGGCGGTTTCCGCCAGGACCTCTTCTACCGGATCAACGTCATCCAGCTCAACGTACCCAGCCTGCGCCAGCGCCGCGAGGACATCCCCATGCTGGTGGAGCACGTGCTCGGCCGGCTCAACGGCGACAGCCGGCAGGCGCTGCGACTCAGCGACGACGCCATGGAAGCGCTGAGCCGCTACCCGTTCCCGGGCAATGTCCGGGAGCTGGAAAACATCCTCGAACGCGCGCTCACCATGGCGGAAGGCGACCTCATCACGGCGGACGATCTGATGCTGCCGGAGCACGACCCCATGAGCCCCGTCCCCGCCCTCGGTGGTGGCGCGATCCCGGAACCGGACGAGGGGTTCCTGCTGGAGGACTATCTGGAGGACATCGAGCGCAGCGTGGTGACCAAGGCCCTGGAGAAGACGGACAACAACAAGACCGCCGCCGCCCAGCTGCTCGGCATCAGCTTCCGCGCCCTGCGCTACAAACTGAAGAAGCTCGGGCTCGAGTAGCCTGCGGTGCCGCCTGGCGGCAGTGCCCCATATTGTCACCACCACCCACACCCCTGCCGCTGAGCGTCACCCGCCAGGCACAGTGCGTGAACTCCATCACATTTCCACGTCGACTACCCGCCGCAAACCCGCCACACACGGTTCTGGCACGCCCTGTGCAGACGTTTACAACCAGAACACTGGCACCCTCGGGGGACCGGGACGTTCGCAAACCTGGTAACGATCGTCAGGCACTGAGCCGACCATCACAAGGAGCACCGACATGAAGGCACAAAAGGGTTTCACTCTTATCGAACTGATGATCGTTGTTGCGATCATCGGCATCCTGGCGGCCATCGCCATCCCGCAGTACCAGAACTACGTGGCCCGGGCTCAGTTCTCCGAGGCGCACAACCTGCTGAGCGGTGTTCGCACTGCTGCCCAGGATCGAATCTATCAGGGCCGGGAGATCGACGATACGATCGCCACCGCCGCTGACGAACTGGGTATCCAGCTTAACGGCCAGCACGGCGAGATAACTGGCACCTCGGGTTGGGATAGCACCGACACCGAGTTTGACGTCACCTATACGTTTGGCGCCGGTGCTTCGAGTGCAAGTCCCCGCATCTCGGGGCAAACCGTTATCTACACGATGGACGTGGATGAAGGCACCTGGGAGTGCACGACCACTGTCGACCAAGCCTATGCCAGCAATTGTGGCGAGGCTGCCACCCCGTAACGTCTGGCGGGAATATCTGAAGTAGCGAAAGAGGGCTCCGGATACACATCCGGGGCCCTCTTTCTCATCTAGCCGGACAGGTCAGGGGGCTTCGTCGTGACCTTGCAAAGCATACAGCCGATCCTTCGACTGAACGGAAGGCTCATTCCCAACCTTGCCCTCTTCGCGTTGCTCCTGCTGCTCCTTACGGCGTGGATTGCCGTTGTCATGGTCGACATGGTGAATCTCGCGGACAGTCAACAGGCCGTCATGCGCAGAAGCCTCACCTACCCCTTTCTGTGGTACCACCTGTTCAGTGAAGGGCGTGCAGTGGAAATGCTGCAGTGGTTGTGTCTTGGTCTTGCCAGCATCGCTACTCTGCATTTACTTGTGCAATCGCGCAGACTGGGGCTGGATACCCATCGGCGTATCTATTTCTTCCTCTTCGCCGGGCTGTTTCTCATGCTCGCCGAGGACAGTCTCAATATTCGACATATCGTTTACAGCGACTACCTTGCTCCGGTGCTTGGCAATGGGCTGGAAGCGAAGCTGCTGCGGACGGGATGGGA
>SLLM01000202.1 GCA_007134055.1 Ectothiorhodospiraceae bacterium
GGAACGCATGGACCGGAATGCCACGGACCGTGATCTCCCGGGCCGTGGCGAACGGGAAGCGGTCGTTGTCGAGATCCCCGGGCCGGTCCGCCACTGTCTGCAGGATGGTGCGGGCATTGGGTCCCCATAGCCCCAGACACGCCAGCTCATCGGTCCGGGCACGGATCTCCGCATCGAATCCGCAATCGTCCGCAACGCACTTCATCCAGGCATAATCCCGGTAGCCGGTATCGCCGCCGCAGATGACCCGCCAGCATTTTTCGGCCAGTCGGATCACTGTCAAATCCGCGCGGACGCCGCCACGCTGATCGAGAAAGTGCGTGTAGATGCCCTTGCCGATCGGTGTATCCCCGCCCACCCGGGCGACGCAGAGGTACTCCATCAATGCCTCGGCATCCCGTCCCGAGACGTCATACAGGGCGAAATGGGAGAGGTTGATCATGCCCACGTCCTCGGACATGGCCAGTTGCTCGGCATTGGCCACGCGCCAGAAATGGCGGGTATCCCACTCGTGCAGCCGCTCCGGGATGCGCTCGCCATACTTCTCCAGCAGCGCTTCATTGGCTGCGTACCCGTGCGCCCGCTCCCAGCCCGCGGCCTCCATGAAGTAGCCGCCCAGCTCCTGCTCCCGGGACCAGAACGGGCTGCGGCGCAGGTTTCTCGCCCGGGTATAGGGCTCGCGGCTGTGCACCGGGGGATTGTAGATCTTGCACGCGGTCTCGTAGCAGCGTTCGTGGATGAAGGTCGGGGCCTTCTGCAGTGGATAGAAACGCGCGACATCCACGCCATGGACATCGAGGTCCGTGCAGCCGTCGGTCATCCAGTCGGCAAGGAGCTTGCCGGCCCCGGGGCCGTCCTTCACCCAGATCGCCTCGCAGAACCACAACCCGCGCGTGGCGACTGACTCGCCGATGATCGAACCACCATCCGAGGTCACCGACAGCAGGCCGTTGAACGAGCGCTTCTCGTCGTAGCCCAGCTCCGCCAGGATCGGCGTCAGCTCCATGGCCCGCTCCAGGGGCTCCATGATCTGCTCCATCTCCAGGTCCCGCTGGGACGGCGACAGACGCGCGTGTTCCTTCTCGAGGATATCCCTCGGGTGTACCAGCCGCGGCTCCCTTTCCTCGTAATAGCCCCATTCGATATAGCCTCCCTCGCTGGTTCCGGGATCGCCGGTATCCCGCAGATAGGCGGAATTACCCTGGTCCCGCAACAGCGGATAGCCGATTTCCTTGCCGGTGCCGGCGAACTCGTCGAACGGGCCGAACCACAGCAGCGGGTGATCCACCGGCATCATCGGCAGCTCCTCATCCGCCATTTCCGCGATGAGTCGCCCCCAGAGACCCGCGCAGACGACCACCCGGGAGGTCTCGATGTACCCCTTGCGGGTCTCGACACCCCGGATACGCCCGTCCCGGACATCAATGCCCGTAGCAGCCACGTTGGCAAATGCCCGCAGCTTGCCCGTCGTCTTCGCCTCTTCCACCAGTTCGCCGACCACCTGCTGGGACCGGGGTATCACGAGGCCGGCGTCCGGGTCCCACATCGCCCCCTGGATCATGTCCTCGTCCAGCAACGGGAAGCGCTCCTTGGCCTCCCGGGCGCTGATGAGGCGGACGTTGGTCCCGAACGCCTTCCCCGAGCCGACCTTGCGCCTGAGTTCCTCCATGCGCTCGTCATCCCCCACCCGCGCGACCTCCAGGCCTCCGATCCGCGCATAGTGGCCGCGTCGTTCATAGAAATCGGCGCTGTACATGGTCGTGTAGCACGACAGGTGGTCGTGGGAGGTCATGTAGCAGAAATCGGAAGCATGCGAGGTGGAGCCGATGTCCGTGGGGATCGCCGACTTGTCGAGGCCGACCAGGTTGTTCCAGCCCCGTTCGATCAGGTGGTGGGCAACCGATGCTCCGACGATCCCCCCCTGTCCGATAATCACCACATCTGCACTGCTGGGGAAATCGGCCATCGCTGCGGTCTCCGGTTCGAAGCTGTTCGATTCGTTCCGGTTTTGTATCAGTTGAGCCGCCACCGGCACTGTCCCGGGAACGTACTGAACTGTCCTGTCCGGGACACCGGTTCCCCGACTGCCGTCATGACGAGGGGGATCGGTCGGTGACAAGGCGGGGATTCATCAACGGGCGGGAGGGGCCCCGCCCCTTGAATAGCCTGGCAGGTCCTGAATTGACACCTCGGCAGCAAACCTCTAATAATAAGCCAACCGGTCGGTTAAACATTGGATTCGCCTCACACGGCAAATCCGGCCGGGAAGGCATGCGGGAATCGGGCTGGTCACGCCACCGGTGGAGCCCGGGCGGAAAACCTTCAGGGATGGCGGTGCGCCCGGCACCTGTAGCGGGAACCAACCGCGCCGACTCCGGTGCGAGGTTAAAAAACGTGGAGGAGTACCTATGTTAAGGCACGTACTGATATCCCTGTCCACAGCGGCGGCACTGGCTCTGTCCGGCGTCGCTGCCGCGGACCAGGAGCCCGTCAGGATCGGCGCATTCGTATCGGCTACCGGCCCGGCATCGTACCTGGGCGATCCGCAGCGAAAGACGCTGGAACTCATGATCGGGCGAATCAACGAGGAAGGAGGTGTGCTGGGACGCCCCCTGGAACTCTCCCTCTACGATGACCAGTCCGGTCCCGACCGGGCGCGCTCCTACGCACGTCGGCTGCTGGCGCGGGACAACGCCCATGTGCTGATCGGCGGCACCACCACCGGCGCCACGATGGCCGTGGTGGAGCTCGCGGAGCGGCTCGAGCGGCCCTTCATCAGCATGGCCGGTGCCATCGTCATCATCGACCCGGTCCGGAAGTGGGTATTCAAGACCCCTGAGACCGATCGCATGGCGGTGCAGCAGATCTACGAGGACATGACCCGACGCGGAATCTCCCGGATCGCCCTGGTCAGCGGCACGGACGGTTTCGGTGCCTCCGGTCGCGAACAGTCCCGTGCAGTCGCGGCGGACTACGGCATCGAGATCATCGAGGACGAGACCTATGCACCGGCTGACAGCGACATGTCCGCGCAATTGACCCGGATCCGGGGAAACGGGGACGTCGAGGCAGTGCTGGTGTTCGGTTTCGGGGGCGGTCCGGCGATCGTGTCACGGAATGCCCGGGATCTGGGCATGGAGCCACCCATCTACCAGTCCCACGGCGTCGCCTCGGAGAATTTCCTCGAGCTGGCCGGGTCCGCAGCGGAAGGGATCCGGATGCCGGTGTCGCCCATCCTGGTGGCGGAGCTGCTGCCCGATGAAGACCCGCAGAAGGGACCGGCCATGGACTACCTCTCCGCCTACCAGGAAGCCTATGGCGAACGCCCTTCTCCCTTTGGCGGCTATGCCTACGATGCATTGATGATCGCAGTGGATGCGATGGAGCGTGCCGGGAGCACGGACCCCCACGAACTGCGTGATGCCATCGAGCAGACCAGCGGCCTTCAGGGAGTGACCGGCACCTACGACATGAGTCCGGAAGACCACATGGGCCTGGACATCGAGACCAGCTTCCGCATGGTGGAGATCCGGGACGGCACCTGGCAGCTGATCACGGACTAGTTGTCGGACGCGGCGCCATCCCGTGGATGTGCGGGGTGGCGGCTGCGCAGCGCATGCGGGTGATTCCTACCTGACGCCAGGGACAACCCGTCGGGGGTATCGCCTCCCCTGCGGGCGCTTCAGGCCCGGGAGACAGCGGTGCGGACCAGCACGCGTCCGAAGTGCTTGCCGGTGAGGCGCTGCTGACAGAAGGTCCGGTCCACATCCCGAAGCGAGACCTCCAGCGGTGCGATCACATCCAGGCGCTCCTTCGGGATCAGCCGCAGTAGTTCCGCCAGCATTCCTGCCTTCCTCTCCGGCCTGATGTCATCGGAGCAGATCCCGAGGATGCTCAACCCCCTGAGCATCAGGGGCAGGACCGAGCCCGGGAAGGCATGCCCCCCGGCAAGCCCGACCACGGCAACCGCCCCGCCATGTCGCAGGGAGCCAGTCACCTGCGGCAGCAGGTCTCCACCCACGTTGTCGATGGCGGCGGCCCACCGTGCCCGCTGCATCGGCCTGCGGTCCGCCATCAGCTCTTCCTGATGGACGACCGCGGCCGCACCCAACCGGCCGAGGAATGATCCGGCGTCGCGCTTGGTGGTTACCGCTTCGACCTCGTATCCACGGGCAGCGAGCAAGGCAACGGCGACGGCTCCGACCGCACCCGTGGCCCCGGTGATCGCAACCGGTCCCGTGGCGGGCGTCGCCCCGGCCCATTCAATCCGTTCCAGGGCAAGCATGGCCGAAAGCCCTGCCGTGCCGAGCATCATCGCCTGGCGCGGCTCCACGCCCTTCGGCAGCACGATCACTTCCCGGCCCTGTAACCGGACCATCTCCGAGAAGCCACCATCCCGTGATTCGCCAAGCCCGTTGCCCGAGGCAAAGACGGCATCCCCCTGCTGCACGCCAGGCACGTCGGCAGACAGCACGCTACCGCAGACGTCGATCCCCGGAATCCGCGGCGAGCCCCGAAGCACGCTGGCCGGATCAACAACGGCGAGCGCATCCTTGTAGTTGACGCTGGAATAGGCCGTACCCACCAGCACCTCGCCGGCGGTGAGCTGTTCGGGATCCATCCGCTCCAGTACCGCGGAACACTGCGAGGGGGCGGCGCCCGAGTACACGCGCAGCGCCAGGGGCCACTCCATCATCAATCTCTCCTGTATCCACTGGCGAACTTCCCCGGACGTCAGTGCCGGGCGAGCACCGTCACGACGGTGGCGGCTTCCTCGAATCCGTGAAAGCCGCCGCCATTCTCGGCGACTGCCACCCGGGCTCCTTCCACCTGCCGCTCCCCGGCTTCACCGCGCAGCTGCAGGACCAGTTCATGAAGCTGGATCGCTCCGGTGGCACCGATCGGATGACCCTTGGAGATCAGCCCGCCGGACGTATTGACGGGTACGCTGCCGCCGAGCGCGGTTGCGCCCGTTTCCGCCAGACGCCCGCCGGCACCCCGCGGGCACAGCCCCAGGTTCTCCACCTGCAGGATCTCCGCAAAGGCCGTGGCGTCATGGACCTCGGCCACGCTCACCTCCTCCGGGCCGATACCCGCCGCTTCGTAGGCCTGCCGGGCTGCCACGGCACCAATGTGGCGGTCCAGGTCGTCCGCCTCCCGTTCGCTGCCGCTTGCCAGGGAGATACCACGGATCCGGACCGCGCGGCTACCGGCTTTCGTGCGTTCCAGCGCGTCATCCCGACAGAGGATCAAGGCAGCGGCTCCATCACTCACGGGAGCGCACATGGCACGGGTCAGGGGCCAGGACACGGGGCGATCATCGAGGACCTGCTGCACCGTGAGATCGAAGCGATACTGTGCCAGCGGGTTCAGGGTGGAATGGCGGTGATTCTTGGCAGCGACCGCGGCAATCTGCTCCCTCGTGGTACCGAACAGTCGCATGTGCTGCCGTGCGAGAGAGGCGTAGATGTCCATGAACACACTGCGATCCCCCCCTGTGTCCGCGGCATCCTCCGGAAGGTCCAGGCCCTCGCCCAGCGCAAGCAGCCGCTCGGCGCTGCGTTCTTCGTCATGGACATCCCATCCCCCGCGGAAGGCCCCGAGGACCTCCTTCATGCGATCCGGGAAGAACATCTTCTCGGCGCCGACCACCAGTGCCACACCATGCAGCCCCGCCCTGAGATGAGCGAATGCCTGCAATACCGCAGTACTGGAGCTCGCGCAGGCGTTCTCCACGTTTACGATCGGAACGCCTTCCAGGCCGAGCGGGCGCAGGGCGCACTGGCCGCGGATCGTGTTCTGGCCCTCCATGAGCCCCTGTCGCGTATTCGCAAACCACGCGGCATCGATCACGTCGAGACCACAGCCCGCATCCTGCAACGCGGCCACCACGGCTTCTCCCGTGAGCTGCTTCACGGACTTCTCCGGATGCTTGCCCAGGGGAGTCATCCCGACTCCGGCAATGTACACGTGGGTCACGGTCTGCCTCCTGCTTCTGTGCCTGCCGGCGCAAAGGAATCAACGACGATCCGCTCGCGGTCCACTCCGCCAGCGATCGCTGCCTCCATACAGCTATCCACGAAACCCGGGGTTCCGGCAACGAACGCCGCGCACTCCCGCGGATCCGGCACGATCCGCGGGAGCATCTCCGGCACTCGTCCGGCCCACCAATGGACAACCGAGGACTCGGGAACAGCGGACTCCCGGGTAAGCACCACATGGATGCCGAGATCCACGTCCCGCTTGTGCTGGATGGCAAGCAGGCGATCAAGGCCGAAAACGTCGGCCCGGGCGCGCACCGAGAACACCACGGTCATCGACACCGGACCCTTGTCCGCCAGGGCCTCGAGCACCGGCAGCACCGAAGCGATCCCGGTGCCGCCGGCAAGCGCGAGCACCGGTCGGCCGCGCAGCGGTTCCATCTCCACCCCGCCCAGCGGGGCGACGGTCCACAGTTGCTGCCCGACACGGGCGTGTTCGTGCAACCAGCCACTGGCGACGCCATCCGGGTGGCGACTCACAAAGAACTCCAGCAACAGGTGCGCCTCGGCGGCGTTGCCTGCCGGGGAAGAGGCGATGGAGTAGCGCCGGTTCGGCTTCACGCCCGGCACCTCGAGTTCAGCGCAGGCTCCCGGGTGAATGGCCGGTCGCTGGTCGGCAGGCAGGGCGACAACAAGGCGCAGTACCCTGGGAGCAATGGCTTCCGCAGCGACCACCGTGGCCATGCCCCGGACGGCCTCCGGCGAGCGCTCCGCCATCGCTTCGACCATCTCGATGTGGAGATTGGGACTCGCGGGTACCGTTGAGCAGATCAGAGCCATGCCCGCCTGCCTCTCCTCCTCGGTGATGCCCCATCCAGGGAGAAATCCCTCGGCGACATCGCCACTGATGACCTTGGCCTTGCAGCGACCGCAGGCGCCGCCACGGCAGTTGTGGGGCAATGACAATCCGTTGTCGAAAGCCGCGTCGAGTATGTACTCGTCCCTGCCGCAGATGAAGGTATCGCCCGTGTTGGTCACGGTCACCAGACAGTACGGCTGCTCGCGGTCAGCTGGGCTCAATGGGATCATCCTTCTCGGGAGTGCGTTGCGGCAGTGCCCCGGTCTTTAATTAACCGGCCAGTTGGTTTATTTTTAGCAAAACCGCTTCCCAAGTCAACCGTGCTTGCGCAACCATGCTCGGATACCGCGTTGCAGCGCCACACCGCACTGCGAACCGGGTCCCGGACGGGAAAACCAGGAGATCTCATGCAGGACAACCACAGCGGCTCCGGCGCCGCACTCGATGGCCTGAAGGTGATCGACTTCTCCACCCTCCTGCCCGGGCCGCTGGCAAGCCTGATGCTGGCGCGATCCGGTGCCCACGTGACCAAGGTCGAACCGCCCGCGGGTGACCCCACCCGCTTCATGGGTGGAGGCAGGCGGCAAACTTCGGCGGTCTTCGAGTTGCTGAATGCGGGAAAAGAGACGCTCAGGCTGAACCTGAAGGCAGCCGGCGGTCGGGAGACGGCACAGGACATGGCAAGCGAGGCGGACATCCTCATCGAGCAGTTCCGCCCGGGGGTGATGCAACGCTTCGGCCTGGACTACGCCTCGGTCAGGAAATCGAATCCACGCATCATCTATTGCTCCATCACCGGCTATGGGCAGACGGGACCATACCGGGACCGCGCCGGACATGACCTGAACTACATGGCCGAGGCGGGGTTGCTGTCACTGAACGCGGCTGTCGGTGGCCACCTGCCCCTGCCGCCGGTGCTGACGGCCGACATCGCGGGCGGGGCGTATCCCGCGGTGATCAACATCCTGCTGGCCCTGCAGCAGAGACTGCGGACCGGCGAGGGCACGTGGCTGGACGTGGCGATGCATGAAAACACCCTGCCGTTCGCGTTCCATGCCTTCGGCGCACGGGGCGACCATGGCCGCTGGCCGGCCCCCGGAGAGACACCATTCAACGGGGGGACGCCGCGTTACGCGCTCTACCCGACGCAGGACGGGCGCTGGCTCGCCGTCGCGGCCCTGGAAGACGTGTTCTGGGAGCGCTTCTGCGAACTCATCGGCCTGGAACCGCGGCTTCGCGACGATGCAGCGGATCCCGGGGCGACCCGTCGCGGGATAGCGGCCATCATCGGCAGCCGTGCGGCAGCTGAATGGCAGCAAAGGCTGGAAGCCAGCGACACCTGCTGCTCCGTGGTGCGCACCATGGAGGAAGCACGACAGGACCCGCACCTGCTCCGGCGAGGGGTTTTCGAACCCGATGACGGGGCCGGTGGCGGTATCGCCGCATTACCCGTGCCGATTGTTCCCCAGCTCAGGACGCGGGCATCTCGGCCGCTTCGCCATCCGCCGTCAGCACCGGCAGATCCCGATAGCCATTGAGAAACAGCTCCGACATCATCACTGCCAGCCGCCGCGGAGGCACCACGCCCTCTTCGTTGTACCAGGTGTAGGTCCAGTTCAGCATGCCGTAGAAGAGCATGGCGTAGGGCTTGCGCAACTCGGGCCGGGCGCGCAGCTGCGGATTGAGCCCTTCCAGCAGTTCCACCAGCATGTCCACCAGCCGCCGTTCCAGGGCGACGATATCCCGGCGCCGGTCCGGCGGCAGGCAGTCCAGGTCGTTGAGCATCACGATATGCTTGCTCTTCGATTTCGCGTAGATGCCGATGGCGACCCGCACGAAATTCCGGAACCGGGTTTCGGCGTCATGACCGCTGCCGCTCGCCTCCTCGCAGGTCTCTATGAGCCGACGACAGTGCTGCAGCAGCATCTGGTAGAGGATTTCTTCCTTGGAAGGAAAGTAGTGGTACACCCACGCCTTCGAGCCGCCGCACGCCCGGGAGATCTCGTTGATCGCGGTACGCGAGAACCCCTGGCGGGAAAACAGTTCTGCCGCCCTGTCCAGAATCAGGTTCTGGTTGTCGTCATAATGTACGGATCGTGTTCGAGCCATCGTTCTCTCTCGGGATACATTCCATGGCGGTGCCGTACCTG
This sequence comes from Ectothiorhodospiraceae bacterium, assembly GCA_007134055.1. Classification (GTDB taxonomy): domain Bacteria; phylum Pseudomonadota; class Gammaproteobacteria; order Nitrococcales; family Aquisalimonadaceae; genus Natronocella. The sequence goes on from SLLM01000202.1 coordinate 8,991, forward strand.
CGGCTCCATCGGGTTCCCATGCCGCGGCGCGTCAGGAGTTGTCGCCGGTGCGGACGTGAACACGCTGCGCCTTCGCCTCGTAGCGTGGCAGCGCGCCTTCGTCATGGCACTCCACGTTGAGACGGATGCCCAGCCGGCTGTGCGTCTCTCTCAGGATCGACTCCCGAATCTGGTCGGCCGTCAGCTCCGCGTTCCGGCGCCGTTCCACGGCAACCGTGATTTCCTCCAGCACGCGGTCTTCACGGTCGATGTATATCTGCCACGCTTCCTTCGCCGTTCCGGGGGTACCGGCAATGATGTCTTCCACCTGGGACGGATAGAGAATCACGCCCCGCACTTTCAGCATATCATCCGTGCGGCCGATGATCCGACCGATGAGCGGGTACCCCTTGCGCCCGCAGGGACAGTCATGGGGGCGCTCCGAGAGACGGACCAGGTCCCGCGTTCTCCAGCGAACGACTGGCGAGGCTTCCTTGTCCAGCGTGGTGATGACGATTTCCCCGGACTCACCCGGTGAGACCGGCTTCAGGGTATCCGGATCGACGATCTCGGTCAGCACCGTGTCCTCGTTGATGAGATGCATTTCGTCCCGCTCATGGGAGTACGGGCAGGAGACCCCGAGTATCGGTCCCCCCGCTTCGGTCGTACCGTAGATGTTGTGGGCCATGAATCCATCGGGAAGTGCGGCCTCCAGTTCGTCCTTGAACGCCTTCGACACGGATTGACCACCGAACACGCCCACCCTGAGCTTCCAGTCCCGCTTCGGATCCATTCCCTGCCGTCGTGCGATGTCGATGAGTGTCATCATCCACAGGGGCGAAATGCTGCAGCCCGTGTAGCCGTGGTCGGCAACCCAGCGTACGGCCAGCTCTCCCCGGCCCGGGCCGATCGGAAAATTCGTCGCGCCGACCGCCTTGATCCCCTCGTCCAGGGCGGAACCCCCGATCCAGGTTCCGTATCCGTATCCCTGGTATACCCGGTCGCCGGGACCGATACCCACGGCACGCAGTATGCGGCCGACCTGCCCCCGCAGCAGAACCTCGACGTCGCGCTCGGTAAAGCCGAACAGGATGGGTAATCCCGTCGTTCCGGAGGTGGCAAAGAAGCGCTGCACCGTATCCGAGGGCACGGTAAGAAACGGGAATGGATAGAGTTCCCGGAGATCGCTCTTCTCCAGGGTCGGAACTGCCTCGAGGGCATGACGATCGGCAAGATCCTCCGGCTTCAGACCCGCCCTGGCAAAGTGCGCCCTCCATTCCCGGCTACCGGCCAGCCGCTTGCCAAGGCTCGCCAGCTTCCCCTGCTGCAGCGCAAGGACATCATCCCGTTCCAGCATCTCGATCGATGCTTCCGACATCTGCGCACGTGCACCCATACCGACCACTCCTCTCGCTGGTCCCCGGTGTGCCGGGGCCTCTTGTGTACGCCTCTCATTTCCCGGTAAATACGGGTTTTCTCCGGTCCACGAACGCGGCGACGCCCTCCTTGCCGTCGTGCGTTCGCATCGCCTCCCCCTGTCCCTCGGCTTCCGCGTCGAGAAGGGACTCCCAGCTCATGTCTTCAGTGGCCAGGATTCGCTTGGAGATCTGCAGGGCCCGTGTGGGCCCCCTGGCGATCCGACGGGCCAGTCCTCGTGCTTCCGGCTCAACCCGGGCGCCGCCCATGGAGCGGGACACCAGACCCATGGCGGCGGCGGTCCGGCCGTCCAGAAGGCGACCCGTGAAGATCAGGTCGGCCGCCCGATGGTACCCGAGCGCGTCACGCAGCACCCGGTGGCCCCCGGAGTCGAGCACCAGGCCGATATTGGCGAACGGACTTCCCATGCGCGCGTCGTCCGCTGCCAGGACGATGTCGCAGGCAAACGCAAGCCCGAAACCAAGCCCCAGGCACGGGCCGCGCACGGCCGCAACCGTGGGCGTCCGGAACCGGCGCAGTTTCAGCAGCACCGGATTGATGACTTCCC
>SLLM01000057.1 GCA_007134055.1 Ectothiorhodospiraceae bacterium
TCGCCGCCATCGCGGCCGTAGCGGCCGCCAAACCCACCGCCCAGCGTCTCCAGGTAGACGTAGGATTCACCGGTGCGCGGATCGCGTCCGGCGAACACGGCGGTGGTGTTGGCGCCGTTGGCCGCCGCCACTGCGGCCCGGGGCAGGGCGGGGGCAAGGGCGCCGATGATCACATCCACCACCCGCTGGCAGGTATGGGCGCGGCCAGCCACCGGGGCCGGGAAGGTGGCATCCACCAGCGACCCCCGCTCGGTATGGATCTCGACCACGTTCAGCACCCCCTGATTGTGCTCCACCTCCGGATCGAGCAGCGCCTTGACGGCGTAGCACACCGCCGCCTGGGTGGAATTCAGGGTCGCATTGATGTTCCCCGGCACCTGCGGCGAGGTGCCGGTGAAATCGAAGGCAATACGCTCGCCGCGCACGGTAACCGAGACCTGAATGGGGAAGTCCTCGCACTGCAGGCCGTCGTCGTCCATCAGATCGCGGAAGCGGTAGGTTCCGTCCGGAACGTCCGCCACCGCCCGGCGAAGCCGTTTCTCCGTTGCCTCGATCAGCCGGTCACTGGCCGCTGCCAGGGTATCGACACCATAGCGTCCGGCTATATCCTCCATTCGCCGGGCGCCAAGGCGACAGGCGGCCACCTGGGCGAAGTAGTCGCCGCGCCGCTCGCCCGGGAGACGGGCGTTGAGCAACAGCAGATCCATCACATCGGACACCAGCTCGCCGCGCCGGAACAGGCGTACGGCAGGAATCCGCAGCCCTTCCTGATAGATCTCGGACAGGCCGCCGGACATCGAGCCGGGCACGGCGCCGCCGATGTCCGCATGGTGGGCCAGGTTACACATGAAACCGAGCAGGCGTCCCTCCACGAACACCGGCATCGCCATGTTGATGTCCGGGAGATGGGTGCCACCGGCGGTATGGGGATCGTTGGCAACGAAGATGTCCCCCTCGCCCAGGGTGTCGCCGTGGCGTTCCAGCACCCGCCGCACCATGCCCATCATCGATGCCAGATGGATGGGCAGGGATTCCGCCGCCTGGCAGATCAGCCGCCCCGAGGGGTCGAGGAAACCCGTGGAATGGTCCCGTCGCTCCTTGATGTTGGTGGAATAGGCGCTGCGCATGAGCGAATGAAACGTCTCATCCACCACGGAACGCAGCCCGTTGGCCAGGATCTCCAGGCCGATCGGGTCCAGGGCATCGTGTCCGGGGGCCGACCGGGCGCTTGCGGAACCAGGTTCGTTCATGACGTCACCTCCACGAGCAGGTTGCCGGCTCCGTCCACCCGCGCCCGGTCACCCGGGGCGAGCACCGTGGTGGCATCGAACTCCTCCACCACCGCCGGACCGTCGATACGTGCACCCGCCTCCAGCTCGCTGCGACGATGCAGTTCCGCCGCCAGTCCCTGCTCCGGGGCGAAGTACACGTTCCTGGTCGCGTACGCTTCGGGGACATACTCACGCCGCGGAAGATCGGCCTGCTGGGGTTCCGGGTGCAGACGTCCCCGGGCGGTGAGCCGCAGGTTCATCAGTTCCACGGCACCTTCGGGGTCATGGAACCCGTACACGGATTCGTGGACGTCGAAAAAGCGGCGCACCAGGCCCTGTGCCCCGGGCAACTCCGCCCGCTCCCTTCCCTGCGCTTCCCCAAGGGACACGTTGAGCTCGAAGTTCTGGCCAACGTAACGCATGTCAGCGCTGACCAGCACCTGCCGCCGCTTCGGGGGCACCGATTCCCCATCGAACCAGGACTCGGCCCGTTGCTGCAGCACGGCGAGTCGTTCATCCAGCAACGGGCCAATGTCGCCGCCCAGGGGAATGCGCTCACTGTAGACGAAATCCTCCTTCAGGTCGGCGACGATGAGCCCACGGGCACAGAGTATGCCTGGTGCCGCCGGCACCAGGATACGGCGCATTCCAAGGGCGCGCGCCACGTCACTGGCATGCAGGGCGCCGGCGCCGCCGAAGGGCATCAGGGTGAACTCCCGCGGATCATGGCCGCGCTCCACGGTAATGGTGCGGATCGCGCGGACCATGTTGGCCGCCACGATACCCAGGATTCCATGGGCGGTGCGGGTGCGGCTGTAACCGAGCGGTTCCGCCAGCGTATCGATGGCCGCCTCCGCCGCCTCCGCGTCCAGCGCCATGCGACCGCCCAGCAGCCCCTCCGCCGACAGCCGGCCGAGCACCAGGTTGGCATCCGAGACGGTGGGCCGGTCCCCGCCGCGGCCGTAGCACGCGGGCCCCGGATCGGCCCCGGCGCTTGCCGGCCCGACCTTGAGCAGGCCATCCCGGTCGAACCAGGCAAGAGATCCGCCCCCGGCGCCGACCGTATGGACATCCACAGTAGGCTGACGCACGGGGAAACCGCCCACCTCCCGCTCGAAGCTCATGCCGGGGGCGAAGTCACGGATCAGGCAGACATCCGCGCTGGTCCCGCCCATGTCCAGGGTAATGAGGTCGGGCACACCGGAGCGTCGGGCCGCGTGGGCCGCGCCGACCACCCCCGCGGCCGGGCCCGAGAGTGCGGTACGGATGGGAAACTCCTGCGCCCGCCCGGGAGACATCAGCCCGCCGCTGGATTGATTGATCCCGAGTTCGGCCCCGGGCACCAGGTTTCCCAACCCGGCCGCCAGACGGTCCACGTAACGGGCAACCACCGGTTGCAGGTAGGCGTTGAGCACCGTGGTGGAGCTGCGCTCGAACTCGCGGAACTCCGGTTGCACGACGCTGCCCTGGGAGACGAACAGGTCCGGCATTTCCTGCCGCAGGCGCGCCGCGGCCCGGTTCTCGTGTTCCGGATTCAGGAAACCGAACAGGAAGACGACGGCACACGCCTCCACACCTGCCTCCCGGGCCGCGGCCACGGCGGCGCCCAGGGAGGCGTCGTCCAGCGCCGTGACCACCCGACCCTCGGCGTCCATGCGCTCGGTCACCTCGAGGCGCAGCTCCCGGGGAACCAGCGGCGGTATCCGGTCCGCCTGCAGGTCGAACATGCGCGGCCGGGTCTGGCGGCCGATCTCCAGCAGATCCCGGAACCCGGCCGTGGTCAGCAGCGCAACCCGCGCTCCCCGCCGTTCGATCAGGGCATTGGTCGCCACGGTGGTGCCATGAGCCAGGCGGTTCACCTCGGCGAGGGGCAGCTCCACCTCCGCAGCCAGATCGGAAAGACCGTCGAGAATGGCCTCGGCGGGATTGGCCGGTGTCGACGGCCGCTTGAACGTGCGGCCCACCGACGTCTCATGGTCGTATGCGAAGAAATCGGTGAACGTTCCGCCGACGTCGACGCCAATACTCCAGGTCATAGTTATGCCCACATAATGTATACTTGTTGTATTACAATGGTTGGACACAAGGTCGATGTCAAGGGCGGGCCCCGCGATCCTGTATAGTTGGACGCATCCGTGCACGGCTCGCCGCCACATGCAGGAAGACAGGAAGCACCATGCCGCAGTCACCGCGTCACGCGAATCCGCGCCCGCTCCAGCAGAAAGTCGGCACCCGGCCACGCCGGCGCTCCGGCGCCGCCAGCGCCTATTCGGAGCTGCGGCGGATGATCATCGACATGACCCTGGCACCCGGTCGGGAGCTGGACGAGGCGGAACTGGTTTCCTGGCTGGGTGTTTCCCGGACACCGATCCGTGAGGCACTGTTCCGCCTGGCCGCCGAAGGCCTGGTGATCCAGGTACCGAACCGGGGCGCCCACGTCGCCCCGGTTGATCTCTCGAATCTGCGCCAGTATTTCGAGGCCCTCGACTACCTGCAGCGCGGAGTCAACCGGCTCGCTGCATTGCGGCGGTCGGAACCGGATGTCGTCCGCCTGCAGGATGCGCAACAGGCGTTCGAGGCGGCAATGAGCGAGGGGGAACCCAGTCGCATCAACGCCGAGAACCGCCATTTTCACGGGATCATCGCCGACGCTGCGGGCAACGCCCATCTTGGCGACAGCTACCGGCGATTGCTGGTGGAGGGGTCCCGGATCGCCTATCTGGTGTTCCTGAACGCGGCCACCGTCGTCCCTGGGCACCTCACCCGTACCGCCGGCGAGCACCGGGACATGGTGGACGCCATCCGTGCGCGGGACGCGGACCGGGCGGAAGCCCTGGGGCGCGATCACGCCGATCTGTTCCGGGAACGGGTGATCCGCAGCCTGGCGTCCAGTGACGACGCCCTTGCCGCCACCAGCGTCTCGGGCTGAGGACCGCGGAATCCGTGATCGCGGCAGGCCTGCGACTGATCCAGCGTCACGCCACCTGGGCACTGATCGGGGGCGGGCTCCTGGGGCTGCTGGCGCCGCCGCTGGCGGAGGCGCTGCGACCACTGCTGATACCCTCCATCCTGGCGCTGCTGGTCCTATCCCTTACAATCATCGACGGGCACCAGCTGCGGATCACCACCCGCCGGCCCCTGTTCCTGGCCATCGCCGTATCCTGGCTGATGCTCGGCATCCCGCTGCTGATGTTCGGACTGATCCTGCTTCTGGAACCATCCGACCTGTGGCGGCAGATCCTCATACTTACCGCCGCGGCGCCCCCGATCCTGTCCGTTGCCGCCTTCGCCCAGATCGTCGGCCTCGGAGCCACCCTGGCACTGTCCCTGATGGTTGTCGCCACCTTCGTGCTGCCGCTTACCCTGCTGCCCCTTGCCGCGCTCATCCTGGGCATGGACATCAGCGCCGAGCTCAGCGCCTTTCTGCTACGCACCGTGGGCATGCTCGGGCTACCGACCTTGCTGGCCTGGGGGATTCGTCGGCTCCTGCCGCCGGCAACCCACCGGCAACACGCCCGGGAGCTCGGCGGTCTGGGGGTCATCTGCCTGGCAGTATTCGCCATCGCGCTGATGGACGGTGCCACGGAGCGGCTGCTGGAACAGCCATTGCTCGTGGGCGCCATGCTGCTGGTCGCATTCGCCATGAATCTGGGCTGGCAACTGGCGAGCTATCTGCCGTTCTCCCTGGTTCTGAACCGCGCCGAGGCGCTGACCCTGGCGCTGTGCGCCGGCAACCGCAACATGGGCCTGATGCTTGCGCTGACCGTGGACATGACACACCCGGCGTTTGTCACCTACGTCGCGGTGTACCAGATTCCCGTATTCTGCATCCCGCTGTTCCAGAAACCCCTGGTGGAACGCTGGCTGGCGACGACGGCAGATGACACGGCACCGGAACAGCGCCGCCGGGGGCATTAGCAGGCGTTTCCCGGGAACGTCCGAGGCAGGCCGGGCAACCACCGCCACGTCCAGGCGCCGACCGACGCTCAGCGACGCACCCGGGCGAGCCGCTCAAGGCCACGCTCCAGGGTCTGCCGGGGGCAGCCGAAATTCAGCCGCACGAACCCCCTGCCGCCGAACCGGCGGCCGTCCGACAACCCCAGCCCGGCATCCTCGAAAACCCGCGCCGGATCCTCCACACCCAGTGCACGACAGTCGATCCATGCCAGGTAGGTGGCATCAGGATTCTGCATGGACAGGTCCGGATGGGCGGAAACCACCGCCCGTACCCGATCCCGGTTGCCCCGCAGATAGGCAATCAGCGCCGCGTGCCAGTCGTCACAGTCCCGCCAGGCGGCCAGGGCGGCGGTGTAGCCGAGCACATTGACGTCCGGGACGAAGCCGGCACGGGCACGGCGGAAACGTCGGCGCAGGTCGGGATCGGGAATGATCGCCAGGGAACAGCCAAGCCCGGGTATATTGTAGGTCTTGCTCGGGGCGATCAGAGTCACCGATCGCTCCGCGACGCCCGGATGCGCCGTGGCTGCGGGCCGGTGGCGCACCCCGGGTTCCAGCACCAGGCCACAGTGTATCTCGTCACTCACCAGAATGAGGTCGTGCCGCAGGCAGAATTCGCCGAGCAGGCCGAGTTCCGCGGCGCAGTACACCCGACCGGTCGGATTCTGGGGACTGCAGAGCATGAGCACCCGGCTCGCCGGCGTCACCGCGGCTTCCAGGGCATCGAAGTCGATCGCACCACCGGCATCCGCCAGCGGCACTGCCACCAGCCGTCTGCGCGCCCGGGCCGGGGCCTGCAGGAACGGAGGATAGACCGGCGTCATGGTGAGGACTTCATCACCGTCGTCGCCGAAGGCAGTACAGGCGACGTGAAGTCCGGGGACGAGCCCCGGCAACCAGACCAGCCAGTCCGGCGATACATCCCAGTGATAATGCTCCGCCAGCATGGCGCAGGCCGCCTCCACCACTTCGGCGGTTGCACTGGTGTAGCCGAAAACGCCGTGATCCACCCGCCGGTGCAGTGCCTCCAGCAGCGGGGGCGGCGCCCGGAAATCCATGTCCGCCACCCACATCGGCACCACATCGCGGCCCGCATAGGCGTCCCACTTGTCACTCCCGGTACCACGCCGGTCCACCACGGTGTCGAAATCCCAGCTCATCACGCTCCTCTTGCCGCCCGGTGATCCGGTGGTCACCCCGGGGCGACCACCGCAACGAAACCCCCGGCATGGACACCTCCCGCGCCCCTGACGCAGAATGCCCCGGTGCCCATCCCCCGCGTGCCCGGCATCGTCCGGTTCCACCCGGAAAACCGCCGGCGCGTCGGGGCGGGGTTCCCGCAACGGAGAGGGACAACTGAACACAGGCAATGGATCGGAGCAAGCCACACCCACGATGGCCGGTGTCCTGCCGGCACTGGTCGCCACCACCTGGGTGCAGGCCGTAGCCAGTGCCGCCATGCTGCTGGTGCCGACGCTGGCGCCGCAGATCGCCGCAGCGCTCGGCGTCGCCACCGGACTGGTGGGACTGCAGGTCAGTCTCCTGTATGGATTCGCGATGCTGACATCCATGCAGGCCGGCGTGCTGGTCCGACGCCGGGGCGCCTGCCGTACCAGCCAGTATGCCCTGCTGCTCGTGGTCTGCGGCTGTGTTGTGGCGCTCGCCTCCACGGCGCTGGCGCTGCTGCTTACCACCGTGCTGCTGGGACTCGCCTACGGCATGACCAACCCGTCCGCGGCTCAGTTGCTGGCACGCTTCACGCCGCCCCGTCACCGCAACGTCGTGTACTCCATCAAACAGACCGGGGTACCGCTTGGCGGCATCCTCGCTGCCCTGGCCGCGCCGCCGCTCGCCCAGGCCCTGGGCTGGCAGGCGGCATTCCTGGCCCTGGCCGTGGTGGCGGGCGGTACGACACTGCTGCTGCAGGTTCGCCGTGAGGCGTGGGATAGCGACCGGGACCCCGCCGCACGTGGCCGCGGTCTGGGCAGCCTCGGCGTGCTGATCCAGCGCCGGGAGATCCTGTGGCTGGGAATGATGGGTTTCTGCCTGGCGGCGGTACAGATGAGCCTGCTCAGTTTCGCTGTCGCCTTCATGGTGGAGGAATTGCTGATCAGCCTGGTGATCGCCGGCGTGATCATGTCGGTCGTCCACGCCGCCGGGGTAATCGGCCGCATCGGTTGGGGACTTCTCGCGGACAGGCTCGGTCGCAGCCTGCCGTTGCTTCATGGCCTCGCCGTCGCCATGGGTATCCTGTTCCTGGCGATCGCGTTCCTCGGCAGTGAGACACCGCGCTGGCTGGTTGTGACGGTTCTCGTTGCCGCCGGGGCCACCGCCATCGGCTGGAACGGGGTGTTCCTCGCCGAAGTCGCGCGACGCAGCCCCCACGCGGAGGTGGGCGAAGCAACCGGTGCCGCACTGGTGCTTACCTATCTGGGCGTGCTTGCCGGTCCCGCCATGGTGGGCCTGCTGCTGGCGCTCGGCGCCGGCTATGGCTCCGCCTTCCTCCTTCCGGCGGCGTTTTCCGCGGCTGCGGTGCTCTCTCTCCTGGGTTGCGGCCGTTACGGGCGACAGGGACCAGCGGACGACAATGACCGCGCTGCCGAACGCCCTTAGGGAAGCGACTCTGGTGTCGTGAACTGGAACTACAGCTTGTTCACCGGGATCTTCAGATAGGTGACACCATTGTCCTCCGGCGGAGGCATATGGCCGGCACGGATGTTGACCTGGATCGAGGGCAGGATCAGGCGCGGCATTGGCAGGGTGGCATCGCGCTCGGTCCGCCAGCCCACGAATTCCTGTTCCGTGGCGCCCGCGTGGACATGCAGGTTACTGCGCTTCTGTTCGCCGACACTGGTCTCGCAACGGTGTTCCCGCCGTCCGTCCGGGTAGTCGTGACACATAAACATGCGGGTTGCGTCCGGCAGCTCCAGCAATCGGCGGGTGGAGCGGAACAGCGTGGCGGCATCACCGCCGGGGAAATCACAGCGCGCCGTGCCCACATCCGGCATGAACAGCGTGTCGCCGACGAACAGGGCATCGCCGATCAGGTACGACACGTCAGCCGGCGTGTGGCCCGGCGTATGAATCACGCGGGCATCCAGTTGGCCAACCCGGAAACGGTCGCCATCCGCGAACAGCCGGTCGAAGTCACTACCGTCGGGCAGGAACTCCTTCTCCAGGTTGAAAACCTCCCGGAATATGCCCTGCACCTGACGAATGTGTTCGCCGATGGCGATGCTGCCCCCCAGTTGCGAGCGGATGAACGGCGCCGCCGACAGGTGGTCGGCGTGGGCGTGGGTCTCCAGTACCCATTCCAGGGTGAGGCCATTGGCCACCACGAAGTCGACAAGCCGCTGCGCCCCTTCACTGGACGTCCGCCCGGACTTGCTGTCAAAGTCCAGTACCGGGTCGATGATGGCTGCAGTACCACCGGCCTGGTCATACACCACGTAGCTGAATGTCTCGGTATCCTCGTCCAGAAAGGCTTCCACTTGTGGTCTCATCCGGATTCTCCCTCGAAGTGCTTGCCTAAATTATATATTGAAATATAATATTTGCAATGCAACTCTGACGTGCCGGAGAATGACGATGAATGCTCTTGTGGACATGAACGCCATGCGGGCGGCAGCCGGCGAGGCATCCGCGCTGCTGCGCCTGCTGGCTCACGAGGACCGGCTGTTGCTGCTCTGTCAGCTCTCCCAGGAGGAACTCTGCGTCGGCGATCTGGAAGAGCGCCTGGACATCCACCAGCCGAGCCTGTCGCAGCAACTTGGTGTGCTGCGCCGGGACGGGGTGGTGCACACCCGCCGCGCGGGCAGACACATCTACTACCGCATTGCAGACCCCCGGGTGCTGAAACTCCTGCAGACCCTCTATGGACTGTTCTGCGACAACGAAGGAGAACATGAATGAGCATCGACTGGACCGCCTTCACACCCTGGTCGGCCCTGCTGGGGGGCATCCTTATCGGCCTTGCGGCAGCCATCTTCGTGCTGCTCAATGGCCGCATCGCCGGCATCAGTGGCATTCTTGGCGGCTTGCTGCGCCCAGCCTCCGGGGATGTGGTCTGGAGAGTCGCTTTCCTGGCCGGCCTGATCCTCGCTCCCCTGGCCTGGCTAGTCCTCGCGGACCTGCCCCCCATTCGCATCGAGGCAGGCTACCCGCTGGTGATCGTGGCCGGCCTTCTGGTCGGCATCAGTACCCGATACGGCAGCGGCTGCACCAGCGGCCATGGCGTCTGCGGGCTGTCCCGCCTGTCACCCCGCTCCCTGGCGGCAACCCTGGCCTTCATGGCTACGGGCTTCGCCACGGTCTTCGTCATGCGTCATCTGCTGGGGGGCTGAATCATGCACAGGACGCTGATTTCCGCTTTTGTTACGGGACTGCTGTTCGGTATCGGACTGCTGGTCTCCGGAATGGCCAACCCGGAGAAGGTACTGGGATTCCTCGATCTGTTCGGTAACTGGGATCCCTCGCTGGCCTTCGTCATGGGCGGCGCCATCGCTGTCGGTCTCGTGGCGTTCCGGCTCGCAGGGCAGCGTCGGCAATCCCTGCTCGGCGAACCGCTGCGCCTGCCCGCACGTCGGGACATCGACACCCGGCTGATGCTGGGAAGCCTCGGCTTCGGTGTCGGGTGGGGCCTGGTCGGTTTCTGCCCGGGACCGGCGCTGGTGGCCCTGGGCGCCGGCGAACTCAAGGCGGTCCTGTTCGTTGCCGCCATGGTGGTGGGCATGGGGTTGTTCGAGTTGCTGGAACGCCGTGGCGGTAGCGGTGCGATCGCAACCGGCGCAACACACAAAGTCGATAATTGAATATGTATTCATTCATTGTCATAATCAGCAAATGGATTCGCTGACTGACGATCAACTGACCGAACTCGGCGAGATGTTTCGTATGCTCAGCGATCCGACGCGTCTGGGGATCGTGCTGTCCTGCATGGACGGCGGTGTCAGCGTCAGCGATATCGCCGCCCGGCTGCAGGCATCACCCTCCCTGGTCAGTCACCACCTGCGCCTGCTGCGGGCCACACGCCTGGTTCGGGGTAGTCGCCAGGGGCGACGCGTCCTGTACGTGGTCAGTGACAGCCACGTCCGCACCATGTTGCAGAACATGATCGAGCACATCCACGAAGAGCAGGGGGATCCGCCATGAGCAACGCAGAATCCGAGAAGTGCGCCTGTCCCGATTGCGTCTGCACCGTGCACCCGGATGAGGCGCTCACCAGAGACGGCAAACGCTATTGCGGTACCGCCTGCGCCGACGGTCACCGGGATGGCAGCGGCTGCGGCCACCGCGGCTGCAATTGCCACGGCTGAACGGACGTCGCACACCCTCCCGCGGAAGCCGGAGGGCATCCGGACCCACGGATGCGCTCATCACTCCGGTGGTGGCACGATCGTCGTATTGACGCCACAATGCCGTGACAACGTACCACCGTGTTGCACGCGGCCGTGGCGCCGTGTCCCGAATCAGGAGGAATCGTGAAAGCCATACGTGTACACGCCTTTGGAAACCCGGATGTCCTGCAGGTCGAAACGGTTGACGACCCTGTCCCGGCCACCGGTCAGGTGCTGGTCCGGGTGCATGCCATCGGCATCAACCCGGTCGAAACCTACATCCGGTCCGGCAACTATGCCCGCCTCCCGGACCTTCCCTACACACCCGGTGCCGATGCGGCGGGAGTGGTGGAAGCAGTCGGCGAGGGAGTGAGCCGCGTGGCGGTGGGCGACCGGGTCTATACTGCCGGCACCGTCACCGGGGCCTACGCCGAATTGGCCGTGGCCGACCAGCATACTGTCCACCCCCTGCCGGACGGGGCGACCTTCCAGCAGGGCGCGGCACTCGGAGTCCCGTACGGCACCGCCTTCCATGCCCTGTTCCATCGCGCCCGTGCCCTTCCCGGGGAGACGGTTCTGGTGCACGGCGCCACTGGTGGCGTCGGCATCGCGGCGCTGCAACTGGCCCGTGCCTCCGGGATGACGGTGATCGCGACCGGCGGTACCGCGGAGGGCCGCGACATGCTCCGGGAACTTGGCGCTGATCATGTGCTGGATCACCGCGAAGAGGGGCATATGGACAAGGCGGCGCAGGCGACGGACGGCCATGGCATTGACGTGATCCTGGAAATGCTCGCCGACGCCAACCTGGGCGTCGATCTGCCGGCGCTGGCCCATGAAGGGCGGGTGGTGGTGATTGGTAACCGGGGCGACGTGCAGATCAATGCCCGCAACCTGATGCAGCGCCGCTCCAGCATCCTTGGCGCCGCCCTGGCCCACATCACCCCGGCGGAATACCGCAACGCCCATGCGGCGATCGTTGCCGGCCTCCGAAGTGGCACCCTGCAGCCAGTGGTTGGTCACGAGCTGGCGCTGGAGGAAGCAGCACAGGCCCATGAGCGCGTAATGGCCCCGGGCGCCCGGGGCAAGATCGTGCTACTGCCCCGGGGCTGACCACACGGCCTCGATCAGGCGGCGCGGCACGGCCCGGCGGGACTGCGAACAGACCCGCACAGGGACGACGAACCCGGGTCCGGGACGCTAGGCTTCCGCCTGCAACCGCACCGGACTGCCAGCCCGATCGAAGGCTGCGTACTGGCTGATGTCGCCACCGGTGGCGACCGCGTCGGCCATCCGCTGCAACGGGCCGCTTGCCTCCTCGGAAGTCGGCGATCGTCCCTGCCCGCCGGCCAGACTCGAGACCAGCATCATCTGCCAGGGTTCACCGACGCTGTCCGCTTCCTCGACAATGGCGGTAAAGGTCAGCTCCGGGGTGAGTTCCAGGTCCGTCGCCATCACTGGGGTAAGGGTTCCCCGCCCCTTCGTGATGCCCTTGCGGGTGACGGCGTTGCCACCGGCGGCGGGTTCGGCCCGCAACAGCACGATCAACAGCCGTTGCGGCTCCCCCTGGGCCAGCCCGGCGTCCTTGAGGTCATCAAAGTGATTGATCTGCATGCCCACTCCTGCACGTCACTGGATCAGGGCCGATTCACTGGCATCAAGGTCGATGCCACGGATGTCCGCTTCGCCGGCCAACAGGCGAATGTACTGGTTGATGGCGCGGCGACGGCTTACCTCTTCGAGGTACTCGGCGACCCTGTAACGCACGGCATCGAAGGGAAGCTGCTCCCCGGGGATGCGCTGCACCACCTCCACCACGTGGAAACCGTACCGGCTCTCCACCGGCCTCGCGGCAAGCCCCGGATCCATGCGCAGCACCGCGTCCTCGAACTCCGGAACCGTCTGCCCGCGGCTGATCTGCCCCAGATGGCCGCCGGAGTCGGCGGATGAGCAGCGTGAATGCGTCGCTGCCAGGGCGGCGAAGCATTCCGGTTCCGCGCGCAGCCGCTCGATGAGTGACTCCGCCAGTTCCCGGGCTGCCTCCCGCCCGTCCAGATCCTGCGGGGCGGCTGCCAGCAGGATGTGCCGCACCTCGAGCAGGTCCGGGCTGCGGAATGTCTCCAGGTTACCCTCGTACCAGCGCCGGCAGTCGGATTCGTCTGCCGTGGGAATATGGACTTCGCGCTCGATGAGCGCATCCAGCGCGCCATCGAGCCCCTCCGGATCCCCGGGAACCTCCAGCCCCAGGCATGTCGCGCGCTGCACCAGGAGTTCGCGCACCGTGAGGGCCACCGCCGCCCGGCGCCAGGCATGCCGCGGATCGGCGCCGGGCTCCTGGTGATGGGCCGACTCGACATTGATCTCCCGGGAGCTGATCTCCCGCCCATTGACGTGAATGCTCATGCGCTGAGCCTCCGAACGTTCGGCAAGTCATTATAGTGCCCAGGCCGGGGTCGATCGTTCGTGGACCACCGGCAACAGGCGTTCCTGTCGACGTGGCTGCAGAAACGCACCCATGGCGTGTCCACGACCGATCCGTGCCAACCCCGGATTCCTGCGGCACCGCTCAAATCGCTGTCCGCCGTCGCACCACCTGGTATGCCCGCCCGATGTAGCCGTAGGGCACGCTCCAGACATGCACAAGTCGCGTGAACGGAAAGATCAGGAACATGATCATGCCCAGGAACATGTGCAGCTTGTAGATCCAGTGGATGTCCAGGATCGTGTCCGCCGCGTTGGGCTGGAACGTGACCAGCCGCTGCGCCCAGGTGGAGATCTGCACCATGACCTCACCGCTCAGGTGCCCTGTGGAGACGATGATGCTGAGCAGCCCCGTGGCAAGCTGGGCAAACAGCAGATAGAGAATGAACATGTCCATCGGGCTGCCGGTACGCCGTACTCGCGGATTCACCGTGCGGCGGTGGGCGAGGATCAGCATTCCGGCAAGGCAGATCAGGCCGAAGATGCCGCCGACGACGATCGCCAGAACCTGCTTGGCCCCGGAGGTGATCCCGAACGCCGTGTACACGGCCGTGGGTGTCAGCAGGCCGAAGAGGTGGCCGAAGAACAGGGCGATTATGCCGATATGGAACAGGTAGCTGCCGACGCGGAACATCCGGTCATTGGACAGCATCTGGCTGGAGCCGGTCCGCCACGTGTACTGACTCTTCTCGTAGCGCAGCAGGCTGCCCAGCAGGAACACGCTCCCCGCGATGTACGGGAAGACTCCGAACACGAGTTCATGCAGATAGACGTACATGGGTCAGGACTCCTCAGCCAGATTCGTCGTATTGCGCCGTTGCGGCCACTGGACCGGTACCTCCTGGCCGCTGTTGGTCCGGGCCCCGCCGCAGCCGTCGCCGGGGCCGAACACCACGGGCTCCTCCGCCCACACCCGGTCCAGGGCATCCGGCGTGTCGTCCCGCTCCTCCTGATTGATCTGCCGGCGCAGTTCACTGTCGTCGGCAACCACATGTCCCAGTTCCAGAAGCGCAGCGAAGAGCACCGCGTAGTCGCTGTCGCGGCTCTCCAGCCGCCCCTGGAGGACCAGCAGCAGATGGGCAATCTCCTGCAGCCAGGCCCGTGCATCCTCGTCGGGAAGCTGGGCACAGAATTCCAGAAACAGGGGAACGTAGTCGGGCAGCTCGTTTGCCGTGATCTGAAAGCCCTGATCCTGGTAGATCCGCTGCAGGTCGACCATGGCCTGCCCACGGTCCCTGGACTCCCCGTGGACATGCTCGAAGAGGTGCAGCGAGAGGGAGCGACTGCGGTCGAACAGGCCGACGTACTCCGCCTGCAGATCCAGCAGATCCGTGGCCTGAAAACGCCGGACCAAGTCGATCAGCCGCCTTCGCGTTGCCGAGGAAAGGGTCCGGTCCCGTCCCACCAGGTCCACGAGTTCGCCACCGTGCACCTGGAGATTCTCGTCCGGGTAGTGCAGCAGCACCGCCACAGCCCTGAGGGTTTCCATCACGGCTCCTCCCGTTCCGTTTCCGGCTTGCGCACCTTGAATTCCACCTTCGCCGGGAATGCCCGGCGGCTGGCACGCTTGCCGCCGAAAATGTCGGTGGGGGTGGAGCCGGTGCTTGCGGTCTGGCAACCGTCGCCGAAGCTGAAACCACAGCCCGCCCGCTCGCCGTAGGGATCCTCCAGCGAGAGTTCCCGCTTGGCCGTGGGAATATCGAACCGGTCTTCGAAGTTGGCGATGGCCATGATGCGGTACATGTCCTCGACCATCTCCTCGCTGAGACCCACCTGCTCGAGGACACTGTGGTCCGGCTTGCCGTCCACCGTCTGGCTGCGCTTGAAGTGGCGCATGGCCAGCATCCGCTCGAGCGCCCGTACCACCGGCCGCTCATCGCCGGCGGTGAGCATGTTGGCCAGATAGCGGACCGGAATACGCAGCGACTTGACGTCGGGGATCAGCCCATTGGTCTCGATGGCTCCGGCATCCGCCGCCGACTGGATGGGTGACAGCGGCGGGATGTACCAGACCATGGGCAGGGTCCGGTACTCCGGGTGCAACGGGAAAGCCACCTTCCAGTCCATGGCCATCTTGTACACGGGGGACCGCCTGGCCGCCTCCAGCCAGTCGTCGGGAATACCCTCCCGGCGCGCGGCCTCGATTACCTCCGGGTCATTCGGATCGAGGAAAATCCGCATCTGTTGCTCGTAGAGGTCCTGCTCGGAGGCAGTTGAAGCCGCCTCCTTGATGAGGTCCGCGTCGTAGAGCACAACCCCAAGGTAGCGGATACGCCCGACACAGGTCTCGGAACACACCGTGGGTTGCCCGACCTCGATACGGGGAAAGCAGAACGTGCATTTCTCCGATTTGCCCGATTGCCAGTTGTAGTAGATCTTCTTGTACGGGCAGCCCGACACGCACATGCGCCAACCCCGGCACTTGTCCTGGTCGATGAGGACGATGCCATCCTCCTCACGCTTGTAGATGGCGCCGGAGGGACACGAGGCGACACAGCTCGGGTTGAGACAGTGCTCGCAGAGGCGGGGCAGATACATCATGAAGGTGTTCTCGAACTGCCCGTACATCTCCTTCTCGACGTTCCTGAAGTTGTAGTCCTGCGAGCGCTTCTCGAACTCGCCGCCGAGGATCTCCTCCCAGTTCGGGCCCCACTCGATCTTGTCCATGGGCTGGCCGGTGAGCGCCGAGAAGGGCTTGGCCACCGGCTGGTGCTTCGAGTCCGGCGCGTTGTGCAGCCGCTGGTAGTCGTAGTTGAACGGCTCGTAGTAGTCGTCGATGGACGGCAGGTCCGGGTTGGCGAAGAGGTTGGCGAACAGACGCCACTTGCCGCCGGCCTTGGGCTGCAGATCGCCCTTGCGCAGGGTCCAGCCGCCCTTCCAGTGATCCTGGTTCTCCCAGTCCTTGGGGTAGCCGATTCCCGGCTTGGTCTCGACGTTGTTGAACCAGGCATATTCCATACCTTCCCGGGAAGTCCACACGTTCTTGCAGGTAACAGAACAGGTGTGGCAGCCGATGCACTTGTCCAGATTGAGAACCTTGCCGATCTGAGCGCGGACCTTCATGCCTGTTCCTCCGCCTGATAGATGCTTTCGTCATCGCCTTCCAGCCAGTCGACACGGTTCATCTTGCGCAGCACGACGAACTCGTCCCGGTTGGAGCCAACGGTCCCGTAGTAGTTGAAGCCGTAACTGAGCTGGGCGTAGCCGCCGATCATGTGGGTGGGCTTGAGCACGGCCCGGGTCACGGAGTTGTGAATGCCGCCCCGCTCGCCACTGATTTCCGATCCGGGCGTGTTCACCAGCTTTTCCTGGGCGTGGTACATCATCACCATGCCCTCGGGCACCCGCTGGCTGACCACTGCCCGCGCCACCAGGGCACCGTTGCTGTTGAAGCACTCGATCCAGTCGTTATCAACAATGTCCACCTTCCTGGCGTCGGTTTCGCTCATCCAGACGCAGGGACCGCCGCGGGAGAGGGTCAGCATCAGCAGGTTCTCGCTGTAAGTGCTGTGGATACCCCATTTCTGATGCGGGGTGATCCAGTTCAGCGCGATCTCCTCGTTGCCGTTGCCCCGCACGCCCTGGATGCTCTGGGTGGTGCGCATGTTCACCGGCGGTTTGTAGAGGACGAACCCCTCGCCGAAGGCGCGCATCCACTTGTGATCCTGGTAGAGCTGCTGGCGTCCGGTGAGGGTGCGCCAGGGAATGAACTCGTGCACGTTGGTGTAGCCGGCGTTGTAGGAGACATGCTCGGATTCCAGCCCCGACCAGGTCGGCGAGGAGATGATCTTGCGGGGCTGGGCGACGATGTCCCGGAAGCGGATCTTGTCGTCCTCCCGGGGCAGCGCCAGGTGGGTGTGGTCGCGACCGGTCTGCTTGGAGAGCGCCGCCCAGGCCCTGACCGCTACTTCGCCGTTGGTCTCCGGCGCCAGGCTCATGATGACCTCGGCAGCATCGATGGCGGTTTCGATGCGGGCCATGCCCCGGTTGACGCCCTCCCCCAGGTGACGCCCGTTGAGGTCACCCAGCAGCTTCACCTCGTGCTCGGTGTTCCAGGCGATGCCCTTGCCGCCATTGCCGATCTTCTCCATCAACGGCCCCAGCGCCGTGAAGCGGGCATAGACGTTGGGGTAGTCCCGCTCCACCGCCACCAGGTTGGGCATGGTCTTGCCGGGCACGGGCTCGCATTCGCCCTTGCGCCATTCCTGGACGTCGAATGGCTGGGCCAGTTCCCCCGGGCTGTCGTGGAGGATGGGCACGGTGACGATGTCGGTCTCCTTGCCCAGGTGGTTCGGCGCCAGCTCGGAGAAGGTGCGGGCGATGCCCTTGTAGATGTCCCAGTCGGTACGGGATTCCCAGCAAGGGCTGACAGCCTCGGACAGAGGGTGGATGAAGGGATGCATGTCCGAGGTGTTGAGGTCGTTCTTTTCGTACCACGTGGCGGTTGGCAGCACCACGTCCGAGTACAGGCAAGTCGTGGACATGCGGAAGTCCAGCGTCACCAGCAGGTCGAGCTTGCCATCGGTGACCTCGTCCCGCCACACCACGTCCTGCGGCTTTTCCGCGCCTTCCTCTCCCAGATCCTTGCCCTGAACGCCGTGCGCCGTGCCCAGCAGATGCTTGAGAAAGTACTCGTGCCCCTTGCCACTGGAGCCAAGCAGGTTGGATCGCCAGATGAACAGATTGCGGGGGAAATTCACCGGGTTGTCCGGATCCTCGCAGGCCATTGTCAGGCGCCCGCTGCGAAGCTGTTCCACGACGTATTCCTTCGGGTCCTGTCCGGCTTCCGCCGCCTGCCGCGCCACCTCCAGGGGATTGGCACCGAGCTGGGGTGCCGAGGGCAGCCAGCCCATGCGCTCGGCACGGACGTTGAAGTCGATCATGCTGCCCTTGTAGTCATCCGGGTCCGCCAGCGGCGAGAGCATGTCCGCGACATGCAGTTTCTCGTAGCGCCACTGATCGGTATGGGCGTAGAAGAACGAGGTGGAATTCATGTGTCGCGGCGGGCGCGCCCAGTCCAGGCCGAAGGCCAGGGGCTGCCAGCCGGTCTGCGGCCGCAGCTTCTCCTGGCCCACGTAGTGAGCCCAGCCACCGCCGCTCTGCCCGATGCATCCGCAGAACACCAGCATATTGATGATGCCGCGGTAGTTCATGTCCATGTGGTACCAGTGGTTCAGGCCGGCGCCGAGAATGACCATCGACTTCCCCTGGGTCCTGTCGGCATTGCGGGCGAACTCCCGGGCCACGCTGATCACGTGTTGCGGCTTCACGCCGGTGATCTGTTCCTGCCAGGCGGGGGTGTAGGGCAGGTTGTCCTCGTAGCTTACGGGGGTGTTGGGACAGTCGAGTCCCCGGTCCACGCCGTAGTGGGCGGTGATCAGATCGAACACGGAGGCGGCCAGCACCTCCTCCCCGTCGGCAAGGGTGATCCTGCGCACCGGCACCTTGCGGTAGATGACCTCCTCCTGCGGATTGGGAGTGAAGCGGCCAAGCTCGTGCTCCTTGCCACCGAAATACGGAAACCCCACCCGGGCGACATCGTCCTTCGTCTCCAGATTCGTGAGCTGCAACCGGGTCTTCTTGCCGCCGGCCTCCTTTTCATCGAGGTTCCAGCGTCCGTCCTCACCCCAGCGGAAGCCGATCGAACCCCTGGGCACCACGATCCTGCCGGTCTTCTCGTCGAAGGCCACCGTCTTCCATTCCGGGTTGTTCTTCTGTCCCAGGGACTTGTCGAGGTCCGAGGCCCGCAGGAAGCGGCCGGCCTGGTAGCCTTCCCCGGTGGCGTCCAGCCGTACCAGGCAGGGCATGTCGGTGTACCTGCGGGCGTAGTCGGTGAAGTGCTCGCTGGGCTGGTCAACGTGGAACTCCTTCAGGATCACGTGCCCGAAGGCCATCGCCAGCGCGGAGTCGGTGCCCTGTTTCGGCGCCAGCCAGAGGTCGCCGAACTTGGACGCTTCCGAGTAGTCCGGACACACGGTGACGATCTTCGCCCCCTTGTAGCGCACCTCCGTCATGAAGTGGGCGTCCGGCGTGCGGGTCTGGGGCACGTTGGACCCCCACATCATGATGAAACCGGAGTTGTACCAGTCCGCGGATTCCGGCACGTCGGTCTGCTCGCCCCAGGTCTGTGGCGAACTGGGCGGCAGGTCGCAGTACCAGTCGTAGAAACTCATGCATACGCCGCCGATCAGCGACAGGTAGCGGGAGCCGGCGGCGTAGGACACCATCGACATCGCCGGAATCGGCGAGAAGCCGATGACGCGGTCCGGCCCGAACTTGCGCACGGTGTACACGTTGGCCGCGGCGATCAGGCGGTTGACCTCGTCCCAGGTGGAGCGCACCAGGCCGCCCTTGCCCCGGCGGGACTTGTACTGCCGCCCCTTGTCCGGATCCTCCACGATCGAGGCCCAGGCATCCACCGGGTCGTCATGGCGCTGCAGCGCCTCCCGCCACAAACGCAGCAGGTGCCCACGCACCATGGGATGCTTGAGCCGGTTGGCGCTGTAGATGTACCAGGAATAGCTGGCGCCCCGGGCGCAGCCACGGGGTTCGTGATTGGGCATGTCGGGGCGGGTACGTGGATAGTCGGTCTGCTGGGTTTCCCACGTCACCAGGCCGTTCTTTACGTAGATCTTCCAGCTGCAGGCGCCGGTGCAGTTCACCCCGTGGGTCGAGCGCACCACCTTGTCATGCTGCCAGCGGCTGCGATAGGCGTCCTCCCAGCGGCGGGAATCCCCGGTCGTCACGCCGTGCCCGTCGGAGAACTCCCCCTCCACGCGCTGGAAGAAGGTCAGTCGGTCCAGAAAGAAGCTCATGGTCGTCTCCTCGGTTACCCGGGTATTGGTTCAGCAGGGCACCGGCGCGTTGCGACGCGCGTAGTACCACCAGGTGATCGCGATGCAGCTCACGTAGAAGATGATGAAGCCCCACAATGCCCCCTCCACGCTGCCGGTCAGGGCGATGGAGGTGCCGTAGCTGCGGGGAATGAAGAAGGCGCCGTAGGCGGCAATCGCAGAGGTGAAGCCCAGCACTGCGGCACCTTCCCGGTTCGCCTCGATGACGGCCTGTTTCTCCGCTTCCTCGCCCTTGCCCTCGACCTCGCGCATGCGCTCGGTCATGAAGATGACCGGAATCATGCGGAACGTGGAGCCGTTGCCGATGCCCGTGGTGAGGAACAGCAGCATGAACATGGCGAAGAAGCCCCAGAAACTGCCAGGTCCCAGTGCCGTCGGCAGGAACCAGATCACCCCGACCACTGCCAGGGCCATGACCACGAAGTTCCAGAACGTGACCCGGGCGCCTCCGAAGCGGTCCGACATCCAGCCGCCCACCGGCCGGATCAGCGCCCCCACCAGCGGCCCGAGGAAGGCGAACTGGGTACCGTCCACGGCGGGGAACTGGCTGTTGATCAGCATGGGAAATCCGGCCGAATAACCGATGAACGAGCCGAAGGTGCCCAGGTACAGCCAGCACATGATCCAGTTGTGCTTGCGCTTGAAGATCACCGCCTGTTCGCGGAACGAGGCGCGCGCGTTCGCCAGGTCATTCATCCCGAACCAGGCCGCCAGGGTGGCGAGCACCAGGAAGGGAACCCAGACGAAGCCGGCGTTCTGCAGCCACATGGGCCGGGTCACGCCGTCGTGGTCATAGGTCAGGGGCTCCCCACCGAAGGTGCCGAACACCCCGGCGACGATCACCAGCGGCACCACGAACTGCACCACGCTGACACCCAGATTGCCGAGACCGGCATTGAGCCCCAGGGCGGTACCCTTCTCCGCCTTGGGGAAGAAGAAGGAAATATTGGCCATGCTGGAGGCGAAGTTGCCGCCGCCGAACCCGCACAGCACCGCCAGCACTGCCATGACCCAGAACGGCGTATCGGGATTCTGGGCAGCGAAGCCGATCCCCAGCGCCGGCAACAGCAGCGACGCCGTGCTGATCGCCGTCCAGCGCCGGCCGCCGAAGATCGGTACCATGAAGGAGTAGAAGATGCGCAGCGTGGCCCCGGAGAGCCCCGGCAACGAAGCCAGCCAGAAGAGCTGGTTGGTGGTGTACTCGAAACCCACCCGGGGCAGGTTGACCACCACCACGGACCAGACCATCCAGACCGCGAACGCCAGCAGCAGGCACGGGATCGAGATCCACAGGTTGCGGTTGGCGATGCGCTTGCCGTCCCGTTCCCAGAACGCCTTGTCCTCCGGGTTCCAGTCCTCGATGACGCGCCCGTGGACCGCGGCGGATGGTTCGGAACCTGGGTGCTGTGCCATGCGCTTGTCCCCCGAATGCCGTTCCTAGAGAGTGCGGTCGGCGAGGTAGTCCTCGTCGCCCATACGGGCGCGCTCGATCACCACCGCCCGCCGCTCCGTCCACCACATCCAGATCAGGGAGACGCCAGTGACACCGAAGAGCAGCATGAAAACGGTGCTGGAGACCCCGGTGATATCCAGCAGGGCGCCGAACATGATCGGCAGCAGGAAACCACCGAGGCCACCGGCCAGGCCCACGATGCCCGACACCAGGCCGATGTTGCGGTCGTAGTCGTCGGAGATGTACTTGAACACCGACGCCTTGCCCACGCCCCAGGCAATACCCACCACGAAGAGCAGCGCGGTGAAGAGCCAGACGTTGACACCGAAGGAGAAATTCACGGCCGTCCCGTCCCGCTGGTAGACGGCATACTCGGTATAGGGGTAGGACATCACGAACAGGCACACGAAGCTCGACCACATGCACCACCACGTGACCGTGTGGGCGCCGAAACGGTCCGAAAGCCAGCCACCGAAGGCGCGGATCACGCCCGAGGGCAGGATGAAGATGGTGGCGATGAGGGCGGCGAGCTGCAGGCCGACGCCGTACTCCATGATGTAGTAGCGGGTCAGGTACAGCGACAGCGCCACGTAGCCGCCGAAGACCACCGAGTAGTACTGGCAGTACTTCCATACCTTGGGATCCCTGAGGACCTGGAACTGCTCCCGCAGGGTGGCCTGCCCGACCTTGGCGCGCTCCGGTTCCGGGTAGGTGAATATCCAGAACAGCACCACGGTGACCGCCATCGCCACCGCGTAGACCGTCGGTACGGCCTGCCAGCCCCAGACAACCACTACCGTGGGAGCGACATACTTGGTGAGTGCGGCGCCGGCGTTGCCGGCGCCGAATATCCCCATGGCAAAACCCTGTTCACCGCGCGGGAAGAATCGCGCCGTGTAGGCGATCCCCACCGAGAACGAACCGCCGGCCACCCCGACACAGGCACCGAGCAGCAATAGCTGCCAGTAGGCGGTCGCGAACTGGATGAGATAGATGGGGATGATGGTGACCAGCATGGTCAGCGCGAACACCGGACGTCCACCGAAGCGGTCCGTCCACATGCCAAGCGGCAGCCGGATCAGGGAACCGGTGAGAATCGGTATGGCTGTCAGTATCCCGAACTGGGTCTCGTTCAGGCCCATTTCCGTGGCGATGGGGTTGCCGATCACCCCGAACATCACCCATACCGCGAAGCAGATGGTGAAGGCGCCGGTATTGGCGGTGAGGACCGAGAGCTGCCTGCGGCGATCCGAAACCATGGTGCGGCCTCCTGTAACCCGCAGGGCACGGTAGGGCCCCGGAAGCTGGCCAGACTTGATCCGGATCAACTATTCTGTTCGGGCATTCAGAGCAAAATCAGGCATATACCACTAAAGAGGTATTCCTCGGGCATGCCCTATCCCCTTGTAAAAACGCCATTTTCCAAGGCGCACCCGTGATGGCCGCCAGCCCCGGAAGACAGGGACGATTCTTTGGTGGTACCTCCGGCGTCAAGCGCTGGAGCGGGCCGCTGGTGCTGCGCGTCGGCCTGTGCCTTGCGGTGATCGCCGGGCTTGCCCTGTTCACCATGGTGGCCTCCATGGTCATTGCCGATACCGCCAAGGACGACGCCGCCGCGATCAACAAGGCCGGTTCGCTGCGCATGCAGTCCTACCACATGCTCTACCTGTGGCAGCGGGAGGAAGAGGCGGCCCTGGAGGCGGCGGTCCGGCGGTTCGAGACCGCCCTGCAGGACAGCGCGATCGCCAAGGCCCTGCCCCCGGCACACCATCCCCTGTCGCAGCGCTACCAGGGGATCCGCGCTCACTGGCAGGAGACCATGCGCCCGCGGCTGGAGGCGGGACAGGAGGGTGTTCCCGGCGCCGTCGAGACCTTCGTGCGGGAGCTTGACGGTGTCGTGAACGGGATGCAGCAACAGGCGGAGACCCGTATCCAGATCCTGCGGCTGATACAGGGTGCGGCCATATTCATCACTCTCGGGGTGGTGTCCGGTACCATGTACCTGTTGCACACCGGGGTGGTATCACCGCTCCGGGACCTGCGCCGCGCGGCCGATCAGGCCCGCAAGGGTGACCTGGATGCCCGTGTCTCCCACGTCGGTGACGATGAGCTCGGCAGCATGGGACGCACCTTCAACACCATGGCAGAGAGCATCCAGGAAATGCACCGGGAACTGGAGCGGGAAGTGCGGCACACGACCCGGGATCTGCGGCGCAGCAACGATGCACTCGGCCTGCTTTACCGTACAGCCCGCTCCCTCACCCCGGACGGCCCGCCTGCCGATGCCCTCCAGGATACCGTTGACCGGCTGCGTGGGATCATGAATTGCGATCAGGTTACCCTCTGCCTGAGCGACACCGGCAGCGAGCATGCCTATCGCTCCTTCATCAGCTCACGCGGACCGCCACCTGCGTTCTGCCGGCCTCCCGATCGCTGCGTCGTCTGCCTGGCACACGTCGGCAGAGAGGCGGTGATGCCGCCGGGCACCACCAGCTTCCCGCTGCTGGAACAGGGCCATCGCCACGGGGTACTGCTGGTTCAGTATCCCCGCGACCGGCGCCCCGAAGACTGGAAGATGCGGCTGGCGGAAGCAATCGCCGGACAGATTGCCACCGCCCTGGCCAGGGCCGGGCAGGCCCGGGAGCAGCGACAGCTGGTGCTGATGGAGGAACGGGCCATCATCGCCCGGGAGTTGCACGACTCCCTGGCCCAGTCGCTGTCCTATCTCAAGATCCAGGTCACCCGGCTGCAGACGCTGCGCCAACGCAAGCAGCCCGAGGAACGCATGGACGAGGTGATCACGGACCTGCGCGAAGGCCTCAACGAGGCCTACACCCATCTGCGGGAGCTGCTGGCAAATTTCCGGCTGTCCGTGAGCGAAGCCGGCCTTCCGGCGGCGCTGCAGGCCACCGTCGAGGAATTCGGCCACCGCGGCAATCTGCCGATCCGGCTACAACTGCAGCTCGGCGGGGCTCCACTGGACACGAACGCGGAGATCCACCTCCTGCACATCACCCGGGAAGCGCTGACCAACGTGGTCAATCATGCCGGGGCAACCGAAGCTTCGGTGACCCTGCGCAGCACGCCGGGCGGTCGCCTGGAGCTCATCGTGGAGGACGATGGTACGGGCATCCCGGAGGAGTTCGAGCGCCTGCATCACTACGGCACCCGGATCATGCGGGAACGTGCGCTGCAACTCGGGGGGCGCTGCACCATCAGCAACGGCGCGAACGGCGGCACCCGCGTACGGGTACACTGCACGGCCAGGGAACGGGCGGAAGCGCGCCGGGAACCGGCAGGGGCGGGCGCATGACCATAACCCGGGTGCTGATCGTCGACGACCACCCGCTGCTGCGCCGGGGCGTGCGTCAGCTACTGGACCTGGAGGAGGACTTCGAAACCGCGGCGGAGGCAAGCAACGGCGCGGATGCCCTGACCCTGGCCCGGGACTGCCGTCCCGACCTCATCCTGCTGGATGTCAACATGGCCGGAGGCAACGGCGTGGACACGCTGCGGGCGCTGCGGGAGTCGGATAGCCGTTGCCGTGTCGTGATGCTGACGGTATCCGATCAGGACGAGGACGTGGCCACGGCACTGCGCTTCGGGGCCGATGGCTACCTTCTGAAGGACATGGAACCCGAGTTCCTGCTTGCCAGCCTCCGCCGCGCCGCTCGCGGCGAGGTGGTGATCAGCGAGCAGCTCACCCCGATCCTGGCACGCATACTGGGCCGGGAGAATCCCCATGCCGCGGCCAGCGCCGCGGACCTCACCGGTCGGGAGCGGGAGATCCTCCGTCTCATCGCCCGTGGTTTGAGCAACAAGATGATCGCCCGCCGTCTCGACATCACGGAGGGAACCATCAAGGTCCACGTGAAGAACCTGCTGCGCAAGCTCGGACTGCGCTCGCGGGTGGAGGCTGCGGTATGGGCGGTGAACCAGAAGGTCGACTGAGGGCTTCAGGTCAACTCGTCCGGCTCCGCTCCACGTTCGACGAGTTCCAGCAGCAGGATCACTTCAAGCGCTGCAACGTAGTCGCTCTCCGGCGGCAAGCGCCCGGCACGTTCCCGGTCCAGTGGCTCCTGCACCCGCGCCCGTACCCGCGCAGGCAACCGCTCCAGGCGTTCCTGCCCAACGCTCTCGGCGTACCGGCTGAGAAACTGCCGCGCCCGCAGCCGCCGGATCCGGTTGCGGATCGCCCGGCGCCAGAGCCGACGCCGCAACCAGGTAATGAGGAAGTACCCGAGCGCCGGGCCGAAGAGCATCAGCAGCACCAGAACGACGAGCAGCAGCTGCTCGTCCAGTTCTGCCCCCACGGCGAGGAAATAGAGCAGGCCCATAACTGCCAGAACCGCCACCACACCCAGCACCATGGCCTGGATGGTTGCGGTGATCAGGTTCTGCATCAGCGACTTGCGCTCGGCCAGCAGCCATTCCTCTGCCACCACGCAGTCCTCCCGGGACGGCATACCTCCGGGGCGATCAGGCGCGGGGCATGCTCACGTCGACACCGCGGCAAACGCTCCGGCCACGTAGGAAAGGTTGTCGCTGGACAGACCGGCGACGTTTGCACGCCCGGTACGCACCATGTAGATACCGAACTCGGCTCGCAGCGCTTCCACCTGCTCGGCGGACAGGCCGGTATAGGAGAACATTCCCCGCTGCTCGGCGATGCAGGAGAACCGATCCGCCAGCCCGTGGGGACTCAGGGCCTCCACGAAATCCCGCCGCAGGCCATTGATCCGGTCGCGCATGTCCTTCAGTTCCTCCTGCCACATGGCGCCGAGCTCCGCGGACTCCAGGATCTCCGTCACCACGGCGCCGCCATGCGCCGGAGGATTCGAATAGTTCTCCCGGGCGACGATCGCCATCTGCGAACGGACGTTGTCCATCTGCTCACGGTCCCTCGCGACCGCGATCATGCAGCCGGTACGCTCCCGGTAGATGCCGAAGTTCTTGGAACAGGAACTGGTGATCAGCAGTTCGTCCATGTTCTCCGCCAGCAGGCGGACCCCATAGGCATCCTCGTCGAGCCCTTCACCGAATCCCTGGTAGGCAAAATCCAGCAGGGGCAGCAGTTCGCGCTCCTGCAGGACCTCCATCACCTCGCGCCACTGGGCACGGGAGAGGTCAAAGCCCGAGGGATTGTGGCAGCAGGCATGCAGCACCACCACATCGCCATGCGGGATGCGTTTGATGGCGTCCAGCATGGCATCGAAATCCAGGCGGTTGTCGTCGTCCACGTAGGGATACTTGCCGATCTCCAGCCCCGCAGCCTGGAAGATACCCAGGTGGTTGGGCCAGGTCGGATCGGAAACCCAGATCCCCCTCCCGGGAAGCTGGGCGTGAATGAAGTCCGCCGCAAGCCGCAACGCGCCGGTTCCCCCGGGAGCCTGGGTGGCGCTCGCCCGATCCGCCTCCAGCACGGCTGAATCGGAACCGAATACCAGCTCCAGGGTCACCTTTCCGAAACGGGGATCGCCGTGCGAGCCGATGTAGCTCTTCGTGGTTTCCTGGCGAAGCAGAAGCGCTTCCGCCTCCTTGACCGCCCGCATTACCGGGGTGTTGCCCCGGGCATCCTGGTAGACGCCCACGCCCAGATCCACCTTCTGCGGATTGGTGTCCTTGTTGAACGCCTCGATCAGCCCGAGGATGGGATCGCCGGGAACACGCTTGATATGCTCGAACATGGGAACCTGCTTTCCTGCCGCTGCACCGGAATTCACGCCAAAGCGGCACAAGAGGTGCTGTCTTGGCACTGACACGCTCCAATGATACACGAGCGAGCCGTCCGATGGAGGCCGGTGGCGGAAGCCGCCACCGGCCTGATGCACTAGTTGATGGGAACGTGAATCTCGAACGCCTGCCCGGTGGGCTCGTCGCGCAGGAAATAGACCGCCACGAGATCCTCCGGATTGTTCACCTGGTCGAGCTGCTCGAAACTCATCGTGATGCTTCCCCCGCCCTGGAGAACACCACCCTTGATATCCGAGACGTCGGTGATCTCATCCAGAACCTGATCGTTCTCCCGCAGTTCCAGCTTCTCCAGAACAAACGGACGGTTGGAGAGGTTGTAGACGAGGAACAAGGCCTCATTCTGTCCAAGCACGCCAACGGGTACGCCGGCCTCTTCGAAGCTCGATACCACCCTGACACCGGCTTCACCCTCGGCAATCGTCCCGGGTACCCGGGCCCGGACCATGGATTCGCTGCCGGTGCTGCCGCTTGCGGTGACCACCGCCTCGCCACCGACCGTCTCCCCCTGCCCGTCAGCCAGCGTCAGCTCGCCTGACACCACTTCGAACAGGACTTCCCGACCGTCGGCCACCACCTCGTTTTCCGGGTCGTTGGCCTCGACGACGGCCCGCAGGGAAGAGGTGTCCTGGCCATCGTCCAGGATGACGTTGGGTTCCGCCATCAGCGTCAGGCTGGCCGGCTCCGCCGGCGCGTCCAGTACGTCGAACGGGAGTTCATCCTCATGGTCCCCCATGGCGGCCGACACGGTGACAGACCCGGGCAGACGGCCGATCGCGAGGCCCGCATCCTGCGGGCGGTTATGGATCTCGAGGACATCCTCCGGCTCCGTGCTCCAGATGACGTGCTCCGTTACGTCCTTGGTGGACTGGTCGCCACCGGTAATGTCCGCAATCGCCTGGAAGCGGGCGAGCGCCGACTGATTGACACTGGTCTGATCGTCCACTTCGGAGATGGTAATCCCTTGCAGTACCGCAGACGTGACGGTGACATCCCCTGTGGCGGAGGCGTCGCCGAACTCCACCGTGACGGTGGTTTCACCCGTATCCTCGCCACGGACTCGACCGGCCTCGTCATCGCCGCCGACGCTGGCCACGGCTTCATCGCCGGTTACCCAGTCCGCGTCAAGGGTGACGTCCCGAGTCACGTCGCCTTCATACTCGGCGATGGCTCGAAACGCCACTTCCTCGCCAATGGCCAGCGTGGCCGCCGTCGGGTCCAGGGTAAAGTCCAGCACTTCCCCGGAGACGACCTCCAGAGCGGCGTTACCGGTATGGTCCTGGTAGGTGCCAATGACCACCGTCTCGCCCACCGCCTTGGCGGTCAACAGGCCGGGCGTGTCACTCCCGAACTCGGCAATGTCCTCGTCGGCAACCTCCCAGTCGGTATCGTCGGTGACCACTGAAGAGCTGCCGTCAACATGAATGGCCGTGGCGGTGAACTGCTCCGTGACACCCTCGGGGAGCACAGCATCCGCGGACTCGACCCGCAGTTCGGCAATCTCCGCCGGATCACCATTGCCGTTGCCGTTGTCATTGTTGCCGCCTCCGCCGCCGCTTCCGCTACTGAAACAGCCTGTCAATCCAACGGCAGATGCCAAAAACACGGCTAGTGCAGCTCGCAGGGAGCCGTCATTCATGGGCAGTCTCATGATCACCTCCGACGGGCGATTGGTGCAGTGAATTCAAGGCGACCTTCCATCGACCCGTTCCATGGCGGAAGGGTTCCGCGGCGCCCGCGACGCGATTGATGGCATGGCACTGCCTGACCGAGCCGTACGGCCACCGATACCAGCATCCTCCCCTCGCTGCAAATGTAGCGGTCCGTCACACGCCCGGCTACAACCAGGAACAGGCGCTGTTCGCACGGCCGTTACCCGGAGCGTCCACACAACGGCGCAGATCCTTCATGCCGATGCTAACAGAAAGGCAGGCACCCCGGCACGGCAGGCACTACTCTCCACGCCCTGGTCCACCCACCGCGATCCATGGAGAGTCGTGGCCCGGTTCCTCCGACGACCCGTGGTGTTGCGGCCCCGGCAAGTGAAGCCCGACGTTCAATCCCGGCGGCGACCCCACTCCCACGACCGGGTGATTACCCGGTCCCGACCTGTTTCTCCCTCTGCCGCCCCGGGGCTTGACCCGGGACGACGCCATCCGGGAGCATGGCGCCAGCCTCCCGCCGTTGTCGAACCCCTGCCGGCGATCGTTGCGCGTCCGGGCGGAACTACGGCTCGCCGGGTTTCCCCGACCCCGGCGGCCGTGTCAACCACTTCATGGCGGACCACCCCATGACCGAACCCGGCTTCCTGCCCCGCATTGCCCTGCTCGCCGTCGGTGGCACCATCGCCATGGCAGGCTCGCATCGCACGGGCGTGACGCCGGCGCTCGACGCCGGCACGCTGCTGGCCGCGGTGCCAGGTCTGGATGCCGTCGCCCGCCCGGAGCCCGTCGACCTGTTCGGTATCCCGGGCCCGCACATGGCCCTGGACAGCCTGATCCACATCCACGACGCGATCCGGCACAGCGTCGCGGACGGCTGTACCGGCGTGGTCGTGAGTCAGGGCACCGACACCATCGAGGAAGCCGCCTTTGCCCTCCATCTCCTGGGAACGTACCGACATCCGGTCGTGGTCACCGGCGCACTGCGCCACCCCGGGCAGGCGGGTGCCGATGGTCCGGCGAACCTGCTGGCCGCCATGCGGGTCGCGAGCGCATCCACGGCCGCCGGACTGGGCGTCCTGGTGGTGCTCAACGACACGATCCATGCCGCGGACCGGGTGACCAAGGGGCATGCGAGCCGTCCCGACGCCTTCCTCTCCCGGGGCGGCCCCATGGGCGAGGTCGTCGAACGCCGCGTCTGCCTGGATGGCTGCCGCGAGGTGCCCGGTGCCGGGGCCGCCGCCGGTTGTATCACACCCGCTGCGGTGGCCCTGATGCCGGCGGTGCTGGGGGACGACGGCCGCCTGCTGGCGCACCTTCCGGAGTGCGGGTATCGGGGCCTGGTTCTGGATGGGATGGGCGGCGGGCACGTGCCACCGGTCGTGGCGCACCGGCTGGATCAGCTGCCTGCGGAATTTCCGGTGGTCATCACCAGCCGCACGGGCGGTGGCCGCACCTTGCACGAGACCTACGGTTACGCCGGCGCCGAACTGGACCTGGAGAAACGGGGCGTGATCCGGGCCGGGCGCCTTGACGGACCCAAGGCCCGCATGGCCATGTCGCTGCTGCTGGGAGCCGGCGCTGACAGGCAGGCCATCCGGAGTTTCTTCACCGCCTTCGGCGGTTAGCATGCCGGGATTGCCGCACCCTCCAGCGCGGCGCCCCCGGCACGCCGTGCGGGCTACCGAGGCACCCGGTCCCAGACCTCGACGGCCGCCGCCAGATCCTCCAGCGAAGCGCCCACGGACTTGAACAGGGTAATCGCGTCTCCGGAAGCGCGGCCACCGCGGGTGCCACGTTCCAGCTCCGCCAGATCCGCCCGGATCTCCTCCTGAGTGAACGCCCCTGCATCCATCGCCTGGAGGATGTCCCCGGCCTCCCCCATGGCCCCGGCATAGGTATCCACGAACACATCCGCCTTCTGCAGGCAGGCGTCGTCGCTCTCCCGCATGTCGGGACGGAACGCACCCACGAGATCCAGATGACTGCCGGGAGCAAGCCAGGCGCCATGGATGATGGGCGCCGTAGACAGGGTGGCGCAGGTGATGATATCGGCCTCCCCGGTGGCCACGGCAAGGCCGGAATCATCCACCGCCCGGCAATCCAGCCCCCGGTCGGCATACTCCCGGGCCATCGCCGCGGCCTTGTCCGGGTTGCGTCCCCAGATCCGCACCCTCCGGATCGGCCGCACCGCGGCGTGCGCTTCGAGTAGCATCGGGGCAAGCCGGCCGGTGCCCACCACCAGCAGCGTTTCCGCATCCTCCCGCGCCAGGTGCCGCGCGGCAAGGGCAGAAGCCGCGGCAGTCCGGCGCCGGGTCAGTTCGCCACCGTCGATACAGGCCAGCGGCGTTCCGTGGCGGCCTTCGGAGAGGAGGTACAGGCCGGCGATCGCCGGCAGTCCGGCGGCGGCGTTCTGCGGGAATACGTTGACGATCTTGACGCCGATGTAGCCGTCGTGCTCCCAGGCGGGCATGAGCAGCATGGTCGCTTCGCCGTCAGGTCGTTGCACCGTATGATGGTGCCGTGGCGGCGAGACGCA
>SLLM01000403.1 GCA_007134055.1 Ectothiorhodospiraceae bacterium
GATCTACCTGCTCGCCCTCCTCCCCCTGGGATTCGGCGCGGGTGGCGGACTCGCCTTCCTCATCCACCAGCTGCGGCCGGTATTCCACAGCCGCACGCTGCTGGCGGAGTGGGCCGGGCGGCCGGTGCTGGGTTCGGTCAGTCTCGTCATGACGCGCCGGCAGCGCGGGGTGAAACTGGTGGCCATCACCATCTTCGGTCTCGCGGTACTGACGCTGGTGGCCGCCGTGGGCGCCGTGATCCTGTACGAGGACCTGGTCATCGAACGCCTGCAATGGCTGATGCGGAGGCTGCCGCTATGAGCACCATCGAAAAAGCCATGCAGCGCCTGCGCACGGGGGAGTCTCCCCCGTCAAAGCCGGCAACGCCGAGCAAGCCTCCGCCTGCGGAACGACCGCCCCCGGAAGAGCACGCGCGCCCGGCGGATACGCCGTTGCCGGTACACGAAACCGTCATGCAGCAACCCACGGTACAGCTGGACCTGCATCGCCTCCGGCGCATGGGGATATACCCGCCGGTATCCATGGAAAAGCCGCTGCGGGATCAGTACCGCCGGATCAAGCGCCCCCTGCTCGCCGGCGCCACCGGCCGGGGGGCGGCCGGTGTGGAGCGCGGCAACCTCATCATGGTCACCAGTGCCGTGGCCGGCGAGGGCAAGACGTTTACCACCCTCAACCTGGCGCTGAGCATGGCGCGGGATCCGGACATCACCATCACGCTGGTGGACGGCGACGTCAGCCGCGCCCACATCACGCGCATGCTCGGTGTCGCGGAACGCCCGGGCCTGCTGGACTTGCTCGCGGACGAAAGCCTCGCCGCCGGCGAAGTCATCCTGCCCACGTCCGTGGATTCCCTCTCCCTCCTTCCGGCCGGGCGCCAGCACGCCCTGAGCGAGGAGCTGCTCTCCAGCGAGCGCATGGAGCGGGTGGTCAACGCCCTGGCGGACCCCACGCGCCGCCACATCCTGCTGTTCGATTCCGCGCCCCTGCTGGCAAGCCCCGAGGCAGTGACCCTGTCGCAGAACGTCGGGCAGATCCTGCTGGTGGTCAAGGCATCCTCCACCCTGCGGCACCAGGTCACCGCCGCCATGGATACACTGGACCCGAACAAGGCCATTCAGCTCTTGCTCAACCAGAGCCTGGGCGGACTGGGAACCGACGACTACTACGGAAGCTACTATGGGGATGCCGCCGACGGTGCGCGCTAGTCGGCCCCGGTCACTGCTGCTTGCCGCCCTGTCCATGGGGATGCTCCTCGCTCCCGGGTCCGCCGCGGCCCAGAGCGTCGGTGACACGCTTGCCGGTATCGAAACCCCACCGGTTGCGCCGACACTGCGCGGCTGCCGGCTGCCGCTACCCGGCGGCGGCGACCGGGACAGCGGCCTGGCGAGCCTGTACCTGGACAACCAGCAGGGCCAGCCCTACCTGGTGGCGCCGTCCCTGACCCTGCGCCAGACCGCCACGGACAACGTCACGCTGGCGCCGCGGGACCGGGAATCGGACTTCATCACCCAGCTCATCCCCGCACTCTCCCTCTGCCGCGTCGGACCGCGAGTGCGCGCCCAGATGGATTACCAGGGCCAGGCGCTCTACTACTGGGACGATCAGGACCGCAACGATTTCCTCCACCGCCTCAACGCCGACACCACCACCACGGTGATCCGCGACGCCCTGTTCCTGGATGCCGGCGCCCTGTATGAGCAACAGCCCATCACCTCGCGCGGCGCCATCAGCGACGACAACGCGCTGGTAACCGGCAATCGCACCAATGCAGCGACGCTGCGGGCAAGCCCGTATCTCATCCAGGACGTGGGCAGACTGGGTACATCGATAACGCGGCTCGGCGTACGCCGCACCGTCTATGACGAGGACATCCCCAACGTCACCCAGCAAAGTGCCAGCTTCTTGCTCACCAGCCCGCCGGCCGCGGACCCGGTTTCCTGGCAGGCGGCGGTACAGACCCAGCGGGTCAGCCGCAGCGGACAGATTCGGAACCAGTACTTCGATGATGCCTATGGGGAACTCGGACACCTGATCCGCCCCCGCCTGCGCCTGCTTGCCCGGTACGGGCGGGAGACGGAGCGTTTCGCCGACGGCAGCGTGGACCGCTTCGGGGCCGAGTACTGGAACGCCGGCTTCCGCTGGACCGGCGTGCGCACCAATGTCGAAGCCCGCTACGGGCGGCGCTTCTACGGTGACAGCTACTTCCTCTCCGTCGACCGGCGGGCGGCGCGCCTGACCACCCGCCTCAGCTACACCGAGAGCCTGCAGATCTCGGACCGCTTCACCCTGCTCTCGGCGGAGGACGCCGGCCTGCCCCCGCAGATCGAAGACCCGGGGACCGGCGACATGCTGGACACACCCCCCATCGTGGTCGCGGACAACGAGGTATTCATACGCAAGCGCACCACGCTCAGCACCACCTACCAGACGGGGCGCTCCCGCGCTTCCCTCACCGCCTTCCACGCCACCCGGGAGTTCCAGGTGGCGGAGGACGACGAGGAACGCTTCGGGGCCGACGCACGCTTGCGCTGGCAGTGGCTGCCGCGCACGGCGGTGATTCCGCGGGTACGCTGGGAGCGGGTCACCTTCCGGGACGACCGGCGGGATATCCTCTGGGGCGCACAGGTAAGCATCGCCCAGCTGCTGGGCCAGGACATGCAGGCGGGAGCCACCGTGCGCCACCAGCAACGCAGCTCGAATGACCGCGACGCGGAGTACACGGAGAACGCGATCATTCTCGAACTCACCA
>SLLM01000126.1 GCA_007134055.1 Ectothiorhodospiraceae bacterium
CACGGTGGTCATCGGCATGGCCGTTGCGTTCGGTTCCGCGCACGCGTCCCCGATCAAGTTGCAGTACACGGACAACCTCACCGGTTCGGCACCGTCCGGGAGTATCACCGGTGCGAGCAACGTGCTCGCCGGCGAGTTCGACTTCGACGTGCTCGATGCCGGCGACAGCTACTGGGACAGCGAACTGAGTGCGTTCTGCATCCAGGTCGATGCCACGCTGTCGAACACGTCCTGGTACAACGTTGACCAGGGGCTGTCCTCCGGCGGGTACAGCGCCGCGCAGCAGACCGACATCGACCTGCTGTTCAGCAACTTCTACGGGGTGTCCCAGGAGAATGCGGCAAACAGTGCCGCGTTCCAACTTGCGCTTTGGGAGATCCTGAACGAGACCAATGGCACCTATTCGCTGAACGGCGGTGCGTTCCAGGCGAGCGGTTTCGGCAACGCCACCGATATCGCCAACTCCTGGCTGTCCGACATCATGGGGGGAGAAGCGGCTCTGAGTGGACTCTACGAGTATTTCATCCTCTCGACCGATCCGGCCGGCAAGTCCCAGGATCTCATCACCGTCAAGTACAGCGTGCCTGAACCCGGGATCGCGATGTTGCTCGGAGGCGGCCTGCTGGGCATGGTGCTGCTGCGGCGGCGCAGCAGCCGGTAGCCGGCAAGGCGCCACGGCGGAATCGCAACCAACCCCTGGCGGGGCACGCCGGGGTTTTCATTTGCGGGTTCCCGGCGAGCAGGCACCTGCTGCGGATGCGTCAACCCGCAACGCTCCCAGGGCATGCCGCCTTTGGTAGACTACCGCTTTGGTCTACCGGGAGATTCTCATGCCTGTAACGGAGCAGGAACGCGCCGCCTCCCAGGCACTGCTGGATTTCATCGATGGCGCCCCCAGCCCCTGGCACGCGGCCGGGAACATGGCGGCGCGGCTGGAGGTGCACGGATTCTCGCCGCTGGATGAACGCGAGTCCTGGCAGCTCGAACCCGGTCGGGGCTACTACGTGCTGCGGGACGGATCCTCGCTCATCGCCTTCCACACCGGGGATGGCGATCTCGCCCGGCATGGTTTTCGCGGTATCGGCGCCCATACCGACTCCCCCGGCTTCCGCATCAAGCCGGCACCGGTCAAGCGCCGCCACGGCCTCGACACCCTTGGTGTGGAGGTCTACGGTGGGCCCATACTCGCCACCTTCGCGGACCGCGACCTCACGCTGGCCGGCCGCGTCCTGGTGCGGGATGCGGCCAGCGGTGACATTGTCCCGCGGCTCTTTCACCGACCCCGGCCGATGCTCCGCCTTCCCAATCTGGCGATACACCTCAATCGCACGGTCAATACCGACGGGCTCAAGTACGACCTGCAGGAAGAACTGCCCCTGATCCTCGGCACGCTGCAGTCGGAACTCCCGGGACAGGACGCCTTCCGCGAGCTCCTGGCCGAAAGCCTGGCCGTGGAGCCGGCCGCGGTTCGGGCGTGGGAACTGGCAGTCGCCGATACCCAGCCCGGCGCATTCTACGGTGTCGATCAGGAGTTCATCGCC
Source organism: Ectothiorhodospiraceae bacterium (assembly GCA_007134055.1). Taxonomy (GTDB): domain Bacteria; phylum Pseudomonadota; class Gammaproteobacteria; order Nitrococcales; family Aquisalimonadaceae; genus Natronocella. The sequence goes on from SLLM01000126.1 coordinate 1,542, forward strand.
GACAGCCAGCTGGACAATCTCGCCTCCTGTCATGCAGCCCTCGAGGCCCTGAGCAGCGTCGATGATCAGACCGGCTGGCCGGGTGTGCGCCTCATCGCCTGTTTCGACCACGAGGAGATCGGCAGCCGCAGCTTCAAGGGTGCCGAGAGTCCGTTTCTGCCGGACACCCTGGAGCGCATCGGCGAGGCCTTCGGCATCCGCGGTGGCGCCTACCGCCAGGCGCTCAGCCGCAGCCTCGTCCTCAGCGCCGACATGGCCCACGCCCATCATCCGAGCTTCGGCAAGTACTACGATGAGGAGCATGCCGTGCACCCCAACGGGGGGCCGGTGATCAAGGTCAACGTCAATCAGCGGTACTCCACCGATGGCGTTGCCGAGGCCGTCTTCGAGGCCCTCTGTCAGGAGGTGGACGTGCCCGTGCAGAAGTACGTGCACCGCAACACGCTACCCTGCGGCAGCACCATCGGGCCGATCACGGCCGGGCGCATGGGCGTGCGTTGCGTCGACGTGGGCAACGCCATGTGGTCCATGCACTCCCTGCGGGAAAGCGCCGGCGCCTGCGACCATGCGCGCATGACCCGGGTCATGACCCACTTCTTCAACCGTGAGCGGCTGCCCCTGTCCGATGACATCTGAGATCCGTGGGACGATCGGTACGGCCCGTACACGGGCCCTGCTGGAAATACTGGCCGACGGCGAACCACATTCCGGCGAGGATATCGGGTCGCGGCTCGGGGTGAGTCGCGCCGCCGTCTGGAAGCTGGTGGACCAGGCGCGTCGCGCCGGCCTGGACATTCGCGCGCTGCCCGGCGCCGGCTACCGTCTGCCTGCACCACTGACGCTGCTGGACGCGGGCCGGATCAGCGAGGCACTGGGTGCGGATCTGTCCCGCTACCGGCGACTCGAAGTGCGGCTGGCCACGGGCTCCACCAATCAGGACCTGCTGCAGGATCCTGCTCCCCTGGATCATCCGGTCGCGCTGCTCGCCGAACACCAGTCCGCCGGGCGGGGACGGCGCGGACGCTACTGGCTCTCCCCCATGGGCGCCAGTCTCTACCTCTCCGTCGCCTGGCCTCTGGGCGTGCCGGTCGCCGGCCTCTCCGGTCTCAGCCTGGTCGCTGGCCTGGCGGTCGCGGAAGCCGTGGATTGCAGCTGCGATCTGCAGGTCGGGCTGAAATGGCCAAACGACCTCTACGTCGGCCGGCG
>SLLM01000007.1 GCA_007134055.1 Ectothiorhodospiraceae bacterium
AGAAGGAAAATTCTAGGTAAGTATTATTGGCCTCAAAAAGCCGGATCAGAAAACCCGTCACCGTTGCGCCAATGAGAAGGAATAGTGAGACGACTGTCATGGGGCGGTCAAAAATTCGCTTCTCCGCCCCGTTTGCCTCAAGGATAAGTTGAATGCATGCGGCACCAATAAGCGCGGGGTAGTATGTCGAAAGCGCTTGCAGAACTCTGTCCCATTGCCAAAATCCAGTTAGGAGATTGGTTACCACTTCGCTCCATATCCCGATACCTCCAAAAAGCAGAACGCCAAGGACTAAGTAGGAGATAAATGTTAAATCAGTAACCGAGCTAATTGTCCGGCGACCAAGTTCTGCCGCAAAGTGCCCATATGGCCCTATGTCCCAATTCCGCATTTAGCATCCACCGGTTTCGTTTCGTTCACATCGTTCACCACGCCTTGATCCTCTTCGTGGTTTTATCGAACCGAACTAAGCATTGGCCTGTTTGCAGGTTGGTCAGATTGGCACCTTTGCCAAGCACGCGCGCCGCAGCACCAGGCTTGGCGTTCGTCGCGAAGGCAGCAACAAGCCCCATATTGTCTAGGAACTCGTCATCTTCGCCCGAGAAATCATCGGGTGATTGCGAAACCAACATTACCGCTCCGCCTTTCGAGCGGCTCATGCGGATCAGGCGTGAGAGCGAAGGAAGCTTTGTGCCGAGTATCTGGTGAGCCTCGTCGATCATGCACAGAACGCGGAGGCCTCGCGCGCCATCGGGGCTTGTCTCGGCATCGACAAGTCCGTTGAGATACTGATCCAGCGCGTCTAGAAGAAGGTTGACAACGATTGTTCGGCTATCCTCCGGCACATTCGGCGGAAGCTTGATGATCCAGCTCTTCTGGAAGAATTCCGCCGGAGACATTTTCGGCTCGAACAGCGGGAAGCGGCACAGCTCCTCCATGCTCGACGTTGCGCCGTCTTCCTTGGCTTCATGCTCCTGATAGACTTCCAGCAGCCGGTCTCGGATATGATGCAGCTCGCAAGGCTCTTCGCTCGACAAAGCCCGCGCCGCCGCCTCATGGACGTAGTTGCGTTGGCGGTCGCCAAGCTTGGAGCCCTTCAGGCGTGAGAAAGATTGGCGGAATCGAAGCGCGGCTTCGTCAATTCCAAACTGATCCTTTTGAGAGAGTGCGAGCACGTCCAGAGGGATCGGCATACGCGGAGGCTCGATCACTTCCGCTTCAAAGGACTCACCAAGGGCCATTTGTCCTTGCGTTCCGGTGAAGTCTGACAAGTCCCCCTTGAAATCGAACGCAATGAGCGGCACCGGTGCTTGCTCGCGGATCGCGCGCAGCATCGCAGCCGCCATAACCGTTTTGCCCGAGCCACTTCCGCCCATGATCGCGGTATGCGGTGCGCTGCCCTTGCCGTTCAGGCTCCAGAATGCCTTTTCTTTGGTCGCAACATCTTCGCCAATCTCGCCCAAAGGCACTTTGATCTCACCGCTAGAGAAGGTGGCTCCAGATGCGCCCGGATCACCGGATACGAGCAACCGGCCACCAGAAGTCGGTAGTTCGGCGACTTCGGCCAAGCGGCGCACGAACCTTCCAATATCTTCTCCGGCCTGCTCCCACTCTTCATCCAGCTTGGCCAGCCCTCGCCGCCAATGGGCGCCGACCAAAGAGACAAGGCGCTTGGTGTCAATATCCGGCTCTCCGGTGCGCTCCAGGATCAGCGCCAGCCACACCGAGAGGGCCGTGCCCGTGCCGAACAGCGTGTCTCCCTTGATCACCTTGCCTTGATCAAGCTCGTCGTTCGGCAGTTCCACCGGCGCACTCATTGCCAAAGATCGTGAGATTGCCAAGCGAGCGGGCAGGTAGCGCTTGCGCATCCCGAGCCGTCCCATGAAATCGGTGTTCAGCTTGTCGCTTTCATAATCCGTGCGGAAATTCGCGCCTGCCACTTCAACGAGGGAGATGCTCATGCCTGACCTCCCGTCTCTTCGAAATAGCCCGGCCGGATAGTCGATTGACCGATATCTCCAACCCGTTCAAAATGAACGAGATACTTTTTCTGAACATGCGGCGCGATTTCCCGCAAATACTCTCCGACCACTTCCGTGTTGGTCGAGAGCAGGATGACTTGATGTTCCCGCTGCACCAGATGATTGAGGACGCCCTTGCGGTGCTCAATATCAAGTCGCCCAAGCGGTGTATCGACCACCATCGGAAACCCTCGTCCCGAAACGGATGACACCGCAGAAATCAAGGCTTGGGTAAAAATCTGCTTCTCGCCCGCCGAAAGGTCGTAGCCCCGCAAATCCATGCCTTGAGTATTGAGCAGTTTCACATCACAGTTTTCATCAATCGCAATCCGCTCTACCAGGTCCTTCTTGTGGGCCATAGCACGGTGCGCCTTCGTCATGGCCGCAGCAATCGCATCGATCTGGCTCGGCACAGCCTTGGCCACAATCTCATCTACCATCAGCGCAACCTTGTTGGCACGCGCGGCGCGCCGAGCAGACGGCGCTGCCTGGTCAAGCTGGCCGGAAAGCTTCGTCAGTTCGGTGTTCTTCTGATTGATCTGGGTCTCCAGAGACGCCATTTCACGCTTCAGGGCACCAATCTCCTGATCATATTGCTGAAGCTCGCTGTTTACCTGGGTAAGGCGTTGTCTTATGGATTTCCCCAGCCCTGCGGACATTGTGGGGTTGCGGCCCGGCACCTTGATCATGCCGGGCCGCGGCGGGGGACGGATCGGGGAATGCATC
>SLLM01000026.1 GCA_007134055.1 Ectothiorhodospiraceae bacterium
AGCGAAAGCTGACCGGCCTGGCTTCGAATAGACGCAGGTTTTCTTCGTGATACAGGCGATGGAGAAGCTGTCTGGCCGGCAGCACCCGAAGCTCCTCGCCCTTGACCGTATCCGCCAGCGTGATGACCCGGTTCCAGCCTTCGCCACCCTCATCTTCTCCGGGAACAAGCTGAAGCAACAATCCGGAAGCCGCGTCGCTATCCGCTGTCAGCCAGAGTCGGGTGGGCAATTGTTCGGAGCGATCGAAATAGGCCTCCAGGCAGGTGGCGAGATCATCCCCTTCCATGGGCACGATTCCCTGATACCGCTCGGACTGACCTTGCTGCTCGATGGTGATGGCCATGGTGCCCTCGCCCAGCAACTCGCGAAAGCCGGCCGTGGAGGCCACTTCTGACTGAACCTGAGCCGTACCCCGAATCACCAGCTCGCTGCTGCACTGAACCACCATCAGGCTGACCGGCCCATCCCCCTGAACCTGGAGAGTCATGGCACCCTCGAACTTCAGAGTGGACGCCAACAGGCTGGCCGCCGCCATGGCCTGGCCAAGCAACGATCGCACCGGCGCCGGATAATCCGAATGTTCCAGCGCCGCTTGCCAGCTACTGTCCAGATGCACCAGTTCCCCGCGCACGGGGGCCTCCTCGAACAGGAAGCGATGAAGACTGTCCGCCTGTTTTCCAGATTCACTCATGGCGCGCAAAAGCTCAGAGTTTCTTCTTCAGCAGTTCATTGACCTGCTGCGGGTTTGCCTTGCCCTTGCTGGCCTTCATGACCTGCCCGACGAAGAAGCCGAACAGCTTGTCCTTGCCGGCACGGTACTGTTCGAGCTGCTCGGGATTGTTGGCGATTACCTCGTCAATGATGGGCTCGATGGCCGAGCTGTCCGTGATCTGCTTCAGGCCCTTCTTGTCGATGATGGTGTCGGCATCGCCTTCACCGTTCCACATGGCTTCGAAGACGTCCTTGGCAATCTTGCCCGAAATCGTCTTGTCCTCGATGCGCTTGATCAGGCCGGCCAGGCCTTCGGCCGTCACCGGCGCTGCCTCCAGCTCCACTCCATCCTTGTTCATGAAACCGGAAAAGTCACCCATGACCCAGTTGGCGGCCAGCTTGGGATCGCCGCCACTGGCCTTGACCACGGCCTCATAGAAATCACCCATCTCACGGGTGGCGGTGAGCACACCGGCATCGTAGGCATTGAGGCCATAGTCTCCCTGGAATCGAGCCTTCTTCTCGTCCGGCAATTCCGGCAGATCAGCGCGCACGGTCTCCACGAAGGACGATTCAATTTCCAGCGGCAGCAGATCCGGATCCGGGAAATAGCGGTAATCGTTGGCTTCTTCCTTGGTTCGCATGGAGCGGGTTTCACCCTTGCCCGGATCATAGAGACGGGTTTCCTGAACCACGGTGCCACCGGACTCCAGCAAGTCGATCTGGCGTTCCACCTCGTATTCGATCGCCTTCTCCACGAAGCGGAAGGAATTGACGTTCTTGATCTCGGTGCGGGTGCCGAACTCCTTCTGGCCTTTCGGCCGCACCGAGACATTGGCATCACAGCGGAAGGAGCCTTCCTGCATGTTGCCGTCACAGATTTCCAGGTAGCGCACCAGGGAGTGCAGCTTCTTCATGTAAGCCACAGCTTCCTTCGGTGAACGAAGATCCGGTTCCGAGACGATTTCCAGCAGCGGCGTGCCGGCACGGTTGAGGTCGATACCGGTCATGGTCTCAAACCCTTCATGCAGGGACTTGCCGGCATCTTCTTCCAGGTGTGCACGGGTGACGCCGATTGTCTTGGTGCTGCCGTCATCCAGCTCGATGTCCATGCTGCCTTCATACACCACCGGCAGTTCGTACTGACTGATCTGATAACCCTTGGGCAGATCCGGGTAGAAGTAGTTCTTGCGGGCGAAGACCGACCGCTCCGAAACCTTCGCACCAATGGCCAGGCCCAGCTTGACGGCCATTCGAACCGCTTCCTTGTTGAGCACGGGCAACATGCCGGGGTAGCCCAGGTCGATCAGTGAGGCCTGCGTGTTCGGTTCCGCCCCGTATGCCGTGGAGCTGCCGGAAAAGATCTTGCTCCGGGTCTGCAGCTGGGCGTGAACCTCGAGACCGATAACGGTTTCCCATTCCATAATGAAAATCCTGATAAGCGTTGTCAGCGAACGGCTCCCGGAATGAACCGGAATGTTCTCAAGCCACTATTCAATCCCAACAGTATCCGACAGCCAGTTCACCAATCCGGCGCAACGCCATGTCGACTGGACGGCATTCTGTTCACTGGCGTCTGTTCACTGTTGGCTCAAATCCCCTCCGGCATCCGCCGGTGCCAGTCCGTCTGCTGCTGGAACTGGTGCGCCACATTCAGCAGACGCCCTTCATCGAAGAACTTGCCAATGATCTGCAGGCCCACCGGCAGCCCGCCGGCAAATCCGGCCGGCACGGACACGGCCGGCAGACCGGCCAGGTTCACCGCAATGGTGTAGATATCATTGAGATACATGGTGATCGGGTCATCCGTCTTCTCGCCAACACCGAAGGCCGGGGTCGGCGTGGTCGGGCCCATCAGCACATCCACGTCTTCCAGGCAACGCATGAAGTCGTCGCGAATCAACTTTCGCGTCTTCTGGGCCTGCAGATAGTAGGCATCGTAATAGCCGGCGGACAGAACATAGGTACCGGTCATGATGCGGCGTTTGACTTCCGGGCCGAAGCCCTCGCCACGGGAACGCTCGTAGAGGTCCA
>SLLM01000290.1 GCA_007134055.1 Ectothiorhodospiraceae bacterium
CATCGATTCCGAACCTCTGATGGAAGCTCTACGGGATATCGGTCTGGCCGAGGGCGAAACCTTCAACCGGTCCCTGCTGGACAACGTCGAGAATGAACTGCGTGCGCAGTACTTCGGTCAGGGCCAGTACGATGTCGAGATTTCCAGTACCGTTTCACCGCTGCCGCGCAACCGGGTCGGAATCCGCATCGACGTGGATGAGGGCGAGAGCGCCCGCATCCGGGAAATCCATTTCGTGGGCAATCAGGCATTTACCGACCGGGAGCTGCGGGGGATCATGGAACTTGGCCCCAGACCCTGGTACCTGCCGTTCTCCCGGCGTGATCGCTACGCCCGGGAGCGGTTGAGCGCCGATCTGGAACGGTTGCGGACGCACTATCTCAACCGCGGCTACGTCACTTTCGCCGTGACCTCTACCCAGGTGTCGTTGACGCCCGACCGCCAGGGGATATTTGTCACCGTGAACCTCTCCGAGGGCGAGCGCTACCGCTTCGGCGACGTCAGTGTCTCCGGCGACCTGATCGTCGATGAGGAGGAACTGCTCGAGCTGCTGGAGATCGAGAGCGGTGAGATCTTCTCCCAGGCGGATGTAACCGCGGCATCGGAACGGATCCGGGAGCGGCTGGGTGTCGAAGGCTACGCCTTCGCCAACGTCAATGCGGTTCCGGACATTGATCAGGAATCGGGCATCGTGGATCTCACGTACTATGTGGATCCCGGGTCACGGGTCTACGTTCGCCGGATCAACATATCCGGCAACTTCCGCACCGACGACGAGGTCATTCGACGGGAACTGCGACAGATGGAAGGTGGCTGGTTCTCGGCTGATAAGCTGCAGCTCTCGCGCACCCGCCTCAATCGCCTCGGCTTCTTCGACTCGGTGAACATCGAGACGCCTCAGGTACCCGGGCAGCCTGACCAGGTGGATGTTGACGTCACGGTGGAGGAAGGCCTGTCCGGTAGCCTGCAGGCGGGTATCGGGTATGGGAGCGGAGCCGGTCTCCTGCTGAACCTCTCGATTGCCCAGGACAACGTGCTGGGAACCGGGGATCGCATGGCGGTGGCTGCCAATCGCAGCGATGATACCCGTCTTTACCAGATCAACTACACGGATCGTTACTATAGCGTCGACGGTGTCACCCGCTATTTCTCCGCATTCCTGCGGGAATCGGACCTGCGCCGGCGCCGGCTGTCCGACTACAGCCTGCGCTCCGGCAACCTGCAGGTAGGCTTCGGCGTGCCCCTCAATGAGGAGGACCAGATCCGTTTCGACGTCGGGTACGAAGACATTCGCCTCTCTCCCGGATCCCAGGCGCCTGGAAGGATCACGGACTTCGTCGATGAATTCGGTGACACCTACCAGAACTACAAGTTTCTTGCCCGCTGGAGCCGGAACACGACCGATCGACGGATATTCCCGACTCGTGGAGGAACGCAGGAGTTCGGTGGCGAAGTGGCAGTGCCCGGCAGCGATCTCACCTACTACAAGGCGAACTATACCAATCGCCGCTATCTGCCGGTTTCCGAGAACACCACATTCTCGCTTTTCGGACGCGCGTCCTACGGGGAAGGCTACGGCGATTTCAGCTCGTTGCCGTTCTTCGAGAACTACTTCAACGGCGGGATTCAGTCGGTACGCGGGTATCGGGTCAGCTCTCTGGGGCCGCGGGATCCGGAGGACAACCGACCCATCGGCGGCAACTTCCGGGTCAATGCCTCGGCGGAGTATTTCTTCCCGGTTCCGTTCGTGGAATCCCCTGCCGTACGCCTGTCCCTGTTCGTGGATGGCGGGCAGGTATACAACACCCGGGAGGAGAGCGTGGACTTCGACGAGATGCGGTACACTGCCGGCACGGCCTTCACCTGGATGTCTCCCATCGGTCCATTGACAATGAGCCTGGCGTGGCCGTTAAATGACGAGCCGGAGGACGATCTTGACCGATTCCAGTTCTCCATTGGCACATTCTTCTGATTCGAGTAGGCCTGTGGAAAATGCGAACCGAGCAGCAAGGCTTGCCGGCGCGATCATTGTCGTGGCCGCGTTGGTGCTGAGCGCGCCTGCGTTCGCTCTGGCCACCGAGGCGAGCATCGCCTTTGTCAACTGGTCGCGCCTGACCAACGAGGCTCCCCAGGCTGAGGCCGCGCTCGGGTCGCTCGAAGAGGAGTTCGGTCCCAGGAACCGGGAACTGGCCGCGGAACTCAACGACGTCAGGGAACTCGAGGAGCGACTCTCCCGTGACGGGGCCGTGATGAGCGAGGACGAGCAGCGTCGTCTGCAACGGGATGTGGTCACGCGGAAACGGGAGTTGCGCCGCGTGGAGGAAGAGTTCCGGGAAGACTTCAACATGCGCCGGAATGAGGAACTCAACCGTCTGCATCGGCTCATCATCGACACGGTGGAGGAGGTTGCGGAGACCAGGGGGTTCGATCTGGTCATCACCGATGGCGTCGTCTACGCGAGTGACCAGGTGGATGTGACGGATGTAGTGCTGGATCGGTTGCGGGACCGCTACGACCAGCGGTAGTCCGATTCGGATGGCATTTCGCCCCGTCGATGCCGCCGCTCCGGGGCCGAGCACTCAGGGAGTTTCGTGTGGCGATCACGGTGGGTGAGCTGGCCGAGCGTCTCGGGTTGGAGTACCGCGGAGATCCCGGCACCGCCGTTGATCACGCAGCCTCGCTGGTAGACGCGGATCCGGGGAGCCTGACATTCCTGGCAAACCCCCGCTACCGTCAGCACCTGGCTGCAACAAGGGCAGGTCTTGTCGTCCTTGACGAGCGCTATGCCGCCGAATGTCCCACCAATGCGCTGCTCAGCCCCACCCCCCATCTCAGCTTTGCCCGCGCACTGGAAATGGTCATGCCGCGCCACCGGCCGGACGACGGTGTCCATGGCACCGCGGTGGTGGAAGAAGGGGTGCGCATCGGCAGCCGCGTGCATGTCGGACCGCACTGCCACATCGCCGCCGGTTGCGTGCTCGAGGACGACGTGGAGATTGGTCCCGGCTGCGTGCTCATGTCCGGCGCCGTGATCCGGCAGCGGGCCCGGCTGGTGGCCCGGGTGACCATCGGTCACCGCACCGAGATCGGCGAAGACAGTCTGATTCAGCCCGGCGCGGTCGTGGGGGCGGAGGGGTTCGGATTCGCGCACCATGAAGGCCAGTGGATCAAGGTGCCCCAGGTAGGGCGCGTGGTCGTCGGTGCGCGGGTAGAAATCGGCGCGAACACGACCATCGACTGTGGTGCGATCGGCGATACGGTGATCGCGGATGGCGTGAAGATCGACAACCTCGTGCAGATCGGCCACAACTGCCACGTGGGCGAGAACACCATCATCATTGCCTGTTCCGGCGTGGCTGGCAGTACCGAGATCGGGCGTCACTGTGCCATCGGGGGCATGACGGGCGTAGCAGGCCATATACGCATCAGCGACGGGGTTCAGGTCACCGGAATGACGCAACTCACCAAGAATCTGACCGAACCCGGCGTTTACTCCTCCGGGACCGGGGTGGAGCCCAACCGACGGTGGCGGCGGAATGCCGCCCGCTTTCACCAGCTCGATGAAATGGCGAAACGCCTGCGGGCGCTGGAAGTACGTCTGGCCGAGCTGAAGGGGCCGGACGATTCGGGCGACTGAATGCGATTTGGCGGCGCCCGTTTCCCCGCTGGTGGATCTCGGGGGCGCCGGGCCATACCGCAGCAAGGCGCCAGCGCAGGCGTCATGCCATTACACAAGAGACCAGAACGATATGGATATACACGCGATTCTTGCTGCCCTGCCGCACCGCTACCCGTTCCTTCTGGTGGACCGGGTGCTGGAGAGTGTCCCCGGGGAGCGGTTGATCGGCATCAAGAACGTCACCATCAACGAACCGTGCTTCCAGGGCCATTTTCCCCAGCGGCCGGTGATGCCAGGGGTGTTGCTGATCGAGGCAATGGCCCAGGCCTGCGGCCTGCTGGCGTTTGAAACCGAGGGGGAGTGGCCGGAGGGCAACAAGATCTTCTACCTGGTCGGCAGTGACAGGGTACGGTTCAAGCGCCCCGTGGAGCCCGGCGACCAGCTGCGGCTGGAAGTCCGGATACTGCGGCGCAAACGGGGGATCTGGGTATTCGATGGACAGGCACTGGTCGACGGCAAGGCGGTGGCCGAGGCCGAGATCCTTTGTACCATGAGGGACCTTTCATCTTGATACACCCCACGGCAATCATCGACCCGGGCGCGCGACTGGGGGAACGCGTTCGGGTCGCTCCGTACAGCGTGATTGGCGCCGACGTCGAAATCGGAGATGACTGCGAGATCGGTCCTCATGTGACCCTGCTCGGGCCGACGCGCCTGGGTCACGGCAACCGGGTCTTTCAGTATGCGTCCGTGGGAGCAGACCCCCAGGACAAGAAATACCGGGGTGAACGAACGCGGCTGGACATCGGTGACCGCAACACGATCCGCGAGTTCGTGACCATCCACCGGGGAACGGCCCAGGATCGCGGGGTGACGCGGATCGGTGACGATAACTGGATCATGGCCTATGTGCATATCGCCCACGACAGCCTGATCGGTGACCGCACCGTGTTTGCCAATGGGGCATCACTGGCGGGGCATGTCCTGGTGGATGACGACGTGATCCTTGGCGGATTTACCCTGGTCCACCAGTTCTGCCGTATCGGAGCACACAGCTTCAGTTCGATGGGAAGCTGCGTGAAGCAGGACATACCCCCGTACATCACCGTTTCCGGGAATCCCGCCGCACCGCACGGCATCAATAGCGAGGGCCTGCGACGGCGTGGGTTCGATGCGGACGCCGTACGCTCCTTGCGCAGTGCCTACCGGTTGATCTACAAGAAGGGGTTGCGCCTGGAGCAGGCCATCGCCGAGCTGGAGCGCCGTGACGATGATGCGCGGATACTGAAGCCACTGATCGAGTTCCTGCGGCAGGATGGTCGCGGAATCGTGCGATGAATCGTGGCGTCTGTCACGGGAAGGTTCAAATCCATGCTGCGTGTCGGAATAGTCGCGGGCGAGCTTTCCGGGGACTATCTGGGAGCGGGCCTGATGCGGGAGCTGCGGGCCCTGGAACCGGATGTGCACTTCGAGGGGATCGGCGGTGAGCGCATGCAGGCGGAAGGCATGGATTCCCTCTATCCACTGGAAACCCTGTCGGTCATGGGTCTCGCGGAGGTGCTTCGGCATCTGCCGGGGTTGCTGCGCATCAGGCGGAATCTGGTGCGCCGCTTCCTGGCCGATCCGCCGGACCTGTTCATTGGTGTTGACGCACCCGACTTCAATCTCGGCCTGGAGCGTCGGCTGAAAGCCGCGGCCATTCCCACCGTGCATTACGTGAGTCCCACGGTCTGGGCCTGGCGACAGGGCAGGGTGAAGACAATCCGGCGTGCGGTGGACCTCATGCTGAGTATCTTTCCCTTCGAGGCGGACTTCCTCCGGCGGCATGATGTGCCGGTTACCTTTGTCGGACATCCCCTTGCCGACGAGATTCCGCTGGAACCGGACCAGCCGGAAGCCCGCCGCGCTCTCCAGCTGGAGATTCGCCGCGACGAACTGCTGGTGGCGATGCTTCCCGGTAGTCGAATGAGCGAAGTGACGGCCCTCGGCCCTGTCTTTCTGGAGACGGCTGCGTGGCTGCGGCAGCGTACATCCAACCTGCGGTTCGTGGTTCCGTGTGCCACCCCTGCGATCGAGGATGAACTTCGACGACAGCTTGCGGCCGTGCCGGATTCGCAGGACCTGGCCCTGGTGCGGGGCCGGTCTCGGGAGTGCATGGAAGCGGCGAACGCCGTGTTGCTCGCCTCCGGGACCGCCAGTCTGGAATGCATGCTCTACAAGCGGCCGATGGTCGTGGCCTATCGGGTATCGGGGGTGACCGCCTGGCTGGCGCGGCGGCTGGTGCGGGTGCCCCACTTCGCAATGCCGAATCTGATTGCCGGCCGGCGTCTGGTGGGAGAGTACGCCCAGGAAGATGCCGTTCCGGAACGGCTGGGCCCGGCGATGCTGGAGCTGCTGGACCGCCCGGAGTTGCGGGCGGAGCTGCAAGAGTCCTTTCTGGAGATTCATCGTCTTCTGCGCCGGGATGCCAGCCGGGAGGCGGCACTCGCCGTGCAACGACTGGTGCGGAAAGGGATGCCGCCGGCACATGCTGCTGGGTAGCGGCGGTACTTCCGCGTCAGTGGACGGCTCCGATGGTCCGTGCGTGGCGGGAGTGGACGAGGCCGGTCGCGGGCCGCTGGCAGGGCCGGTAGTAGCCGCAGCGGTGATTCTCCGCCCCGGTTCCGCCCCGGACGGGATTGCGGATTCGAAACGACTCTCGCGGCGGCAAAGGGAGCGGCTGGCGGTGGCCATCCGCACCCATGCCCTGGCCTGGTCCGTGGCCGGTTGCAGTGTCGCGGAAATAGACGCACACAATATTCTCGGGGCGACGCTGCTGGCGATGCGCAGGGCCCTGGAGCACCTCCCCGTGGCGCCGGCGTGTGCGCTGGTGGACGGCAATCGCTGCCCGGATGGCGTGGCCTGCGCGACCCATGCGGTGGTCGGCGGTGACGCTCTCGAACCAGCCATTGGCGCTGCCTCGATACTGGCGAAAACCGTACGCGATGCGTGCATGGCAGAACTGCATCACCGGTTTCCCGGCTACGGCTTCGACCGCCACAAGGGCTATCCGACCAGGGATCATCTGCTTGCGTTGCGACGCTACGGTCCCTGCGCCGAACACCGCCGTTCGTTTGCTCCCGTCCGGCAACTGCTGCAGGCGCCGGAATTGCCCCTGGAGTGACCACGCCGGCGTTCGCGAGAGCTCCCGGCAGGCCATGGGCGCCGGTCGGGGAGTCGTCATGCTTTCCGGCAGGTCAGCCCAGTCCGCCGAGGGCTTCCTGCAGCGCGTCGATGACCACCTGCTGCCGACCCGGTTCGAGTTCCGGATAGATGGGCAGGGAGAGGCAGCGTCGGGCCACTGACTCGGCGATCGGCAGCGAAACGGAGGCCCAGGCATCGCGGAAGACGTCCTGGCGGTGCAGGGGAATGGGATAGTAGACGGCGCTCGCGCTGCCGGCGGCGGCCAGTGCAGCCATGATGGCCCGCCGGTCGCCTTCCAGGAGCACGGTATACTGGTGGTAGACGTGGTGGCCGCCGGGTCGTTCCCGCGGCGGAACGACACCGGCGAGCGGCGCCAGGGCGGTCGTGTATCTTTCGGCGATCGCCCGCCGCGCCTCATTGTAGGTATCAATCCGTGGCAACTTGGTGCGCAGGACCATGGCCTGGAGTTCGTCCAGGCGGCTGTTGAAGCCGATCACATGGTGATGGTAGCGCTCCCGGCTGCCGTGGTTTCGCAGCACGCGCAACTCCTCTGCCAGCCTATCCGAGTCGGTGCACACCAGGCCGCCGTCCCCATATGCTCCGAGATTCTTGCTGGGGAAGAAGCTGAAGCAGCCAGCGAGGCCGAAGGTTCCGGTCATTCGGCCCCGCCAGGTTGCGCCGAACGACTGGGCACAGTCCTCGATCATGACGAGACCGTGCCTGCTTGCGAGCTGCTGGCACGCCACGGCGTCCAGTGGCTGGCCGAACAGGTGCACCGGGAGGATCGCTCTGGTCCGTTCGGTTATTGCCGCCTCGGCCTGATCGAGATCCAGGTTGTACGTTTCCCCATCGATATCCACGAACACCGGCGTGGCGCCGACGTAACGGATCGCTTCGGCGGTAGCGATGAAGGTGAACGGGGAGGTGATCACCTCGTCACCGGTGCCGACACCGGCAGCCACCAGCGCCAGGTGCAGCGCATCCGTTCCCGAGGCACAGGAAACCGCATGGCGGCAGCCGAGGTACTCTGCCGTTTCCTGTTCGAACGCGGATACATTGGGACCGAGTATGAACTGGGCGCCATCCAGGACGGCTCGGAAACCCCGCTCGATCTCATCCCGTATATCACCGTACTGGGCGGTCAGGTCCACCATTGGAATCTTCACGGCTCGGCCTCGTATCTCTTGTCTGCGGACATGGGGGTACTCGACGACGGGCAGCCGTTCCCGGGCCCGGGAACCCGCGGCTCATGACGAAGGCCGCGGCAGCTCCTGCTGGCCCGGCATCGGATGCTCGCGCAGTTGTCGGGTAATCTCGATCGCGGTGGCGAGGGCCTGGCGCCCATCCTCGCCGCTGACAATCGGGCGGGTACCGTCCCGTATGCTGGTGAGGAACGCCTGGATCTCACTCATGATGGCGTCCCCGCTTTCGAACGCCACCTGCTCGCTGTGAATCTCCGGAATGTCTCCCTCGTTGGCGGATTGTGCCGTACGGCGGACATCCAGGGTCCGGTTCTGGAAGTCCAGAGCGATGTATCCGCTACGCTGGAACAGGCGCATCTTGCGTTCCTGCTTGAGGCTGACGCGGCTGGCAGTCACGTTGGCGACGCAACCGTTTGCGAACTGCAGCCGGGCGTTGGCGATGTCGATGTCGCTGGAGATCACCGGAACACCGTTGGCGTCAATGCGTGCCAGAGGCTGGCCTACCAGGTTGAGGATGATGTCGATGTCGTGAATCATGAGGTCCAGCACGACGCTGACGTCCGCGCCGCGGGGATTGTACGGCGCGAGCCGGTGGGACTCGATGAACATGGGGGTTCCCACCATGCTTACCAGGCCCTGTACCGCGGGATTGAACCGTTCCAGGTGACCCACCTGCAGCTGCAGTTTGCGCCGGCGCGCGAGTTCGATCAGCGCATCCGCCTCCGCCTCGGTTACGGTGATGGGCTTCTCCACGAGCACATGCACGCCCTGGTCGAGCATCTCGCGCGCCACGGCGTGATGGAGCTGGGTGGGTACGACAATGCTCACTGCATCTACCTGGCCGACAAGATCCCGGTAGCCGGTCATGGCCTGACAGCCGAGTTCCGCGGCTACCGCCTGCGCCCGCTCCGGGCGGGTGTCCACCACCGCGACCAGCTCGCAATCCGGCAGGGCGGCATACTTCTGGGCGTGAAAGCGACCCAGGTAGCCGGTACCGATGACCGCGGTCCTAAGGTGTTTCATCGTGTGATTCCCCGTTCGGATCCCCGCACGAACTCCACCAGATAACGGATCGGGGGATAATCCAGCCCGCTGTCACCCTCGATGGCGGCCAGTGCCTGCTGCAGGCGCAGGCCTGACTGGAACAGCAGACGATATGCCTTGCGTATGGCCGCGATGGATTGCTGGTCGAAGCCGTGCCGTTGCAGGCCCCGGCGGTTCAGCCCGTAGAGCTTGGCGTGATTTCCCGAGGCCATGGCGAAGGGGGGGATGTCCATCGGTGCCATGGTGCCGCCGCCGAGCATGGCGTGGGCACCCACCCGGGCAAACTGGTGGATGGCGCAGAGGCCGGCGATGTTCACGTGGTCGTGGATGGTCACGTGACCGGCCAGTGTCGCGCCGTTGGCCATGACCACGTGGTTTCCGACCCGGCAGTCGTGGCCAATGTGACTGTATGCCATGAACATGTTGTCGTCGCCCACCGCGGTCAGCCGCTCGGCCTTGGTGCTGGCGCGGTGCATGGTCACGAACTCGCGGATCGTGTTGCGATGGCCGATCTCCAGCCGAGTGGGTTCGTCCCGGTAGGCGATATCCTGGGGGGGGGTGCCCAGCACCGCGTGGGGACCGATCATGTTGTCATCGCCAATGCGCATGGGACCTTCCAGCACCGCATGCGCACCCACCCGGCAACCGTTGCCCAACTCGACGTCAGGACCGATACAGGCGTACGCTCCCACACTGACATCCCTGCCGAGGAGGGCGTCGGGATGTACGGTAGCGGTCTCGTGAATCATCGTGGCTATTCCGTCAGTATTCGGTACCGTGTCGCGGGGAACCGGTCGTGGCCGGTTACGGCGCCTGCGCCGCTCCGTCATAATACACGCCCGGGGCGTTCCGGGCAGGCCGGGAGGTGGCAGGCGGATTGCGCACGGACCCCCCGATTCCATCAGCACGGACATATGCTTCGCCTATGAAAGAGCACAACGCCCCCTTCGTCCACCTCAACGTCCATACGGAGTTCTCCCTGGTGGATGGGATTCTCCGTATAGGGCCGCTGGTCGATACGGTAGCCCATTCCGGGATGCCCGCGGTGGCCATGACCGACCACGTCAACCTGTTCGGAATGGTCAAGTTCCATCGTGCGGCCCTTGCGGCGGGGGTGAAGCCGATCGTCGGCGCCGAACTGTGGCTGGACGATCCCGTCGGCGGCAGTGATGGGCCGACCCGGTTCATCGCACTGGTGCGTACCACGGCAGGCTACACGACGCTCACGCGTCTCATTTCACAGGCCTATCTGCAGGGGCAACAGGGCGATCGCCCGGTACTCAGGCGCGACTGGATCGCCGCCGACCATGCCGGGCTGATCGTTCTCTCCGGGGGCAAGGATGGCGACGTCGGCCAGGCCCTTCTTGCCGGGGACGATGATCTCGCCGGGGAGCGCCTCGACTGGTGGCTGCAACATTTCCCCGACTGTTTCTACCTTGAACTGCACCGTTGCGGCAGGCCGGGTGATGAGGATCACCTGCATGCCGCGGTTGCCGCAGCCACGACCCACCAGGTGCCGGTGGTGGCGACCAACGCGGTTCGGTTCCTGCGCCGGGAGGATTTCGAGGCCCATGAGGCGCGGGTATGCATCCAGCAGAGCCGGACTCTGGATGATCGCCGCCGGCCACGGGATTACTCTCCGGAGCAGTACCTGCGTTCGGCGGCGGAAATGGCGGAGCTGTTCCGGGACATCCCCGAGGCAGTGGCCAATACCGTGGAAATCGCCCGGCGCTGCAATCTGGGTATCACGCTCGGGGAGAACTTCCTTCCGGAGTTTCCCGTGC
>SLLM01000242.1 GCA_007134055.1 Ectothiorhodospiraceae bacterium
CTGGTCGGCGCTGTTCGCCAGGCCGCATGGTGTCAATCTGCCGCAGTTGTCCGTGGTCTCTTCGGCGGCTGCCACGGATCCCCTCCCCGCGGTGTTCCCCGGGGGTGCGGCGGAGAGGGGCTTTGCCATGCGCCATCGCGAGGACGAGGGCTACACCCTGGCACCGGGCACGTTCCGGGAGTTCTTCATCGGCCCTGACGCCTTCCGCCATCTCCGTCGCTATCTGCCGCAGCTGCGCTCGGAGCTCGCCGCCACCCGGTTGCGACCAATGGCGCCGGGCGGATTTCCCGATGCATGGGGGACGCCGCGGCGGTGGGCGGCGGATGCGGAAAGCCCGTTCGAGCGGCAGCGGATCCTCGATCCCGCGCCGAACATGCACGCGCTCAAGCGCACCCTGGCGCGCTTCGCCGAAGTGTTTCCGGACATCGGCCGCCCCCGTATCCGCAAGGCCTGGGCGGGCATGATCGACACCATGCCGGACACGGTGCCGGTGATTGATCGGGTGCCGGACCTGCCCGGGCTGATCATCGCTACGGGCATGAGCGGCCACGGTTTCGGGATCGGACCGGCCGTCGGCCGGATTGTCGCGGATCTGGCGGTGGAACGGCCCGTTGGCCATGCACTGGACCGCTTCCGCTATCCGCGCTTCTTCGACGGCTCGCCGATCCGCCCCGGGCCGGCGCTCTAGCAGGCTGCTCCGGTCCCTCGACAGATGGCCGGTGACCGCCGAAGGATTCCCCGGGCAGTCTCGACCGATCGCGTTATTCGAGGCAGTCCGGCTCCCGGGCGACGGTCTTGCGACCCCAGTAGGCAAAGGTGGCGTTCACCACCGACGGCAGCATGAGAAAATCATGGGCCTCACGGGCGTAGTCGGGGTTGACGGAGCGGATCGTGCCCACGGAGCGCGCGGTCAGCTGCAGCCGGGCGGCATGTTCGATCCAGAAGGCAAGATAGGTCGCCTCCTCCACGCTGCCGCAGGCGGTGAGCATGCCGTGGTGGGCAAGCAGGATGGCGCGCTTGTCCCCCAGCGCCTCGGAGATGATCTCGCCCTCCTTGTCGGCGATGGGGACGCCGGGCCACTCGCCCAGGAACGCGCAGTCGTCGTGTAGCGGCATGGCGTCCATGTGCGCTGCCACCAATGGTTCGCCAAGCATGGACAGGGCGGACACGTGGAACGGATGGGTGTGCACGATGGCGTTTACCGCCGGTCGCCGCCGATAGATCCAGGCGTGGAAGCGGGTGGCCGGGTTGGCCATTCCATCCCCCTCGAGCACGGTAAGCTCATCATCCACGCGTACCAGGCGCGTCGCGCGCACCTCATCGAAGCCGTCCCCGAAGCGGAGGGTCCAGTAGCCACCGGATTCCGGGTCCCGGGCGCTGATCTGTCCCGCCAGGCCGGGTGTGTGCCCTTCGTGAGCCAGGATCCGCGCGGCGACCGCGAGCTTCTCCCGAAGAGACCAGTCCGCTCCCTGGAGGTGTTCTTCCATTTGCCGCCGTACGGCCGCCGAGGTGTCACTTTGCGCTTGCATGGATTTGCACTCCGTCCGGTCTGCGAGCCTGCAGAATTCTGGCATACTTCCTACGGCACCGTCTCGCCAACCAGCGGATGGCGGTGCTGCCCCCGGATACGATACCATCCGGTACACCGCGAAGGCCGCCCCGTACGGCGGGTATACCAACCAGGGAATCAGGCCTCCTTCCGCGGCCCCGGTGTCCCACGGGGGAGTACACGACACAAACCTGGAGAGACCACCATGTCGATTTGGAGGAATGCGGCCGCCATTGCGGCATGTACAACGATGATTGCCGTTACGACATCCGCGGCGGCCTCGGAGCGTACCGTGCGCTGGGATGTCCAGGCGCACTTCCCCTCCACCCTGCCACAGACGGGCGATACCATGCACCGGATGACGGACATGCTCGAGCTCCTGTCGGAGGGTACGATCCGCCTGTCAATCGCGGAACCGGGCGCCCTGGCGCCACCCAACGAGATCCTTTCGTCCATCGAGGCGGGCGCGCTGGACGCCGGGTACTCCGCGCCGGGGTTCTGGGCGGGCCAGGAGCCGGCGCTGCAGGTGTTCGGCGGGTTGCCCTTCGGTCCGCCGGCGGACGAATTCTTTGCCTGGTTCTGGGGGGGTGAAGGTGGCGAGATCTACCGGGAGCTCTATGCCAGTTTCAACGTTCACGCTATCCCCTGCGGTGTGATTCCCCCGGAAGCAGCCGGCTGGTTCTCCAAGCGCATCGAATCCACGGACGACCTCTCCGGGCTGACCATGCGCATTTTCGGTCTTGGTGGTCTGGTTCTGGAGAAGTTCGGGGCCTCGCCCCAGCTGCTGCCCGTGGGGGACACCCTGCCGGCGCTGGATCTCGGCACCATTGACGCGGCGGAGCTGGTGACTCCCTCAATCGACTACGCGCTCGGCCTCTACGAGTTCGCCGACTACTACTACTTCCCCGGCTGGCACCAGCGGACCACGATCACCGATCTGCTGATCAACCAGGACAGCTGGGATGGACTGTCCGAGCGGCAGCAGGAACTGATTACCCTGGTCTGCACGGACAACGTCCGGCACTCGCTTTCCATCGGCCTGGCAGCGCAGCCGGAGGCGCTGGACAATATCCGGGGCGAGGGCATCGAGCCCGAACGTCTGCCCGACGAGGTGGTGGAGGCGCTGTACGACGCCTGGCTTGAGGTCGTGGAGGAGCAGGCCGACGGCAGCGACGCC
>SLLM01000323.1 GCA_007134055.1 Ectothiorhodospiraceae bacterium
GGAGGGGCAAGATGCTCGATCCGTGGCAGCTCCCGAAGGTTACGCGCACACGCCTCGCAAACCGCTGGCAGGTAATGTTCGGTGAGACTGTGACGGCGGATGGGGCGGCCAGCCATGCACGCAGCGCCCGGAGCTGGGGTCGCAAATATCTCGATGCGATTGAGGCTGGTGATGCGTTTTCCTGGCAGAGTGCGGGGTTGAAATCGCCGATCCTGCGGCAGTCCTGGTCGGCATTACCACGGTGAACTACGAGGGATGGAGCGTGCCTGCGCATGAATGAGAGCTGGACGGTGCCATTGCGGTTTTCCTGTGCTGATGCGCGCGCTGAGTATCGGCCGGCGGCGTTGCTGTCGCTGCCCATGCGGAGGCTGGACTACAAGCTTGTGCCGGCCGAAGGTTATCATACGCCCTCCGCGCGCGGGCTTCAGCGCCGGCTCAAGGGACGGGTGGTGCTCGTTCCGCAGGTTGGGCTCGTGGACGGCTACAGGCTGCAGGCGGTGATCGACCGGGTCATCGTTCTCGTCGTGACGGCGCGGAAAACGTCGTGGAATGGCGTCCAGTCGGCTTTCGAAGGCGCGACGGGGAAGCGGATTTTTGTCGATGATCGAAATAATCCCGCAGGCAACATCCGTTGGCGGGGGATCTCGATGAATGATGCGCGGCTTGTCGGAGAGCATGGGGGCGGCCACGTGTTTGCGATGCAGATCCAGGATCCCGCGCCGGAGATGCTGTGTAAGGGGTTTGACGCAATTGAGCGGGCTTACGGATTCGCGGAGCCGGTGAGATTGTTCCTGCTCGAGGTATCGCTTGATTTTTTCGGCAAGGCTGAGGATGAGCCCGAGCTTCTGGAACTGCGCGAACGGATGGTGGGGCTGTTGCAGCGGCATCATCACATTACCGGCTGGCAGTTCGAGAGCGCAGAGTCCGATGCCAGGCAGGTGGTTCGAAACCACAGCCATCCCGGGTCGGAGACGACGACGAAATATCTCTTCGGAACACGAGGGCAGGCAGAACGCGTACATCCCGATTCCTTCGCTGGAGAGGAAGAGGTGGTCAGGCGCATCGGGCGCTCGCAGCCCGAGAGCAGGTTGTTTCTGGACGCAACGCTGTACAAGGGATGTGACGCCGAGGATCTTCAGATCCGGGTACAGAACAAGGTCGGCGACAGCCGGAGGGCCAGTGGGTTCATGACGCTTCCGGAGACGGAGAGGCGCGCTCGGATCGAGGTGCAAGTCTCGGGGGACATGCTGACCGGGGAGAAAGGCTACGAGTTCTTGAAAAATGGCCGGCCTGAGTTTCGACAACTGGGTGAGGAATTCCTGAGGTTCTGGCTTCCAACGGTTCCGGAGGTCAGGAACAAAAGAAGGCCGTGGCTCGATCATTTCAGGAACACCGGTGTCTATGGCGTCGAGCAGTATCGCTACATGTGTCAGTTCAACATGACGCATCCCACGGCCGCTGCCGGTGGTTTCTCGGACAATGCAAGGGCAGGACGTGGGCGAACCGGACAACTGGTCGCATGGGCGGCAATGAACAAGAGAGTCGGAGAGGCGCTGGTCAAGTTGACAAACACATGGGAGGGGTTCAGCTGGCCTGGCACGTGATGGGGAGGCAGCATTCTGAAGCCTCGGACGGGCGCCTGGAAACATGAACCCGGGATCGGAGGCACGAGGGGAGAGAGCGTGCTTCGCCGGGTTTTTGAGTGGGTCGAATTTTCCTGACGCTCCGGCTCATCGTGGAGCTGTGAGAGATGACCCGTGAGAAGTTCGGCGCGTGGTTGTGGCTGCTGGCTGTGTTCTTTCTCCTCTCCCCCAAATCCGGTTCATATCTGTAGTCTGTAAAGGCAGGGATACCTTATCAGTTACAAGGGGACGCATGACCGGGGCAGGCTCGCATACGTTCCGCTCTGCCATCAGTCAGTCCCGACAGTCCGTGCGGTACTTGATGTCTGTATATCTCGACACGGGGAAGTTACGCGGCAACCAGCAGAATACTTGATTATATGGGGGGTTTTTGGGCTGCTAATTTTTGGTAAGCGGTGGTGAGCACAAGGAGCCAAGCGGGGTCGTCTGTCTGTCGTGCTTGGCAATTTCGCGCGGAATCACAAGTCCACCAAGCCGGTGACTTGTGTGAAATTGAAGGGCCAAACTGCGAACTCGACGATACCGCGATCAACGGCGGCGGGGCTCGCTGAGAGGATGCCGTGGAGTTTTTCGCAACGGCAGGATCGCACCGAGTTAGACACCGGCCAAGACGAGGCCGCCGCCGAGAAAGAAGTCGGTGTCCACTTTTTCATCCAGAAGGATCGCGGCCAGGGCCAGGGCGATCACCGGGGCAAGTACGAATTGGTAGGACGCGGCAGAGGCGCTCCAATGACGAAGGACATACATGATCAGCGAGAAGGTTCCCATCGTTCCGACCGTGGCAAGGAACGCGAAAGCCGCCCAAGTCTCGGGATTTCGCGGAACGATCGGCGCCTCGCCGAACGCGATGGACAGGATTATCAGCGCCGGTGCAGCCAGAATCAACGCGACGGCATTGGCGGCGATCAGGTCTTCGGGGGGGAAAAGCTTGAGAAAAATCCCGCCCTGTGCCGCACAGACGGCTGCCGCGACGAGGGAAAGCAGTGACAGTCCGGGAAGGATCTGCCCGGCTTGCTGGTGAAAGATGATGGCGATCCCGGCGATTGTGAGGATCGCGCCGGCAACGCCGGCACGGAGGA
>SLLM01000106.1 GCA_007134055.1 Ectothiorhodospiraceae bacterium
TCACCCCCCTCAGCACCGGGTTTCTCTGTTCATTGGGTTTTTCCCCCGGGTGCGGGAGACTTGCCGCAGCAGCACCCTCAGGCCTGTCTTCGCCGCCTGTTCCTGCCGGAATATTTCCTGCAGATACGGTCAGAACCGGACCACTTTCGGCAGAAACGGATTCCCGGCCATCGGAGCCATGGACATTATTGCTTCCGGGATTCCCGGCACCCGAAAAAATTATCATTATTAAAATCAAAATTCTTGCATTCATTTTCATCGTTTGTCTGTTTTTATGCAGTATTCCTGTTCCCGGTTTTATCATTAATCATGCCAGTTTGTTCTAAGCCCTGATATTGCGGATGATACATTTCCGGATTTTTTGCCCGGCCCATCATATCATGTTCATAACTGAACGTAACTGTACGAAAAAGAACATTAACCGGTCATGCTTTCATCATACCCGGCCGGCCAGGTGCAAACATGATTTAAAGAACAATTTTATTTCAAAATTACCATGTACTGGTTGCTGCTGCAATTAATAATCAGTGAATGGCGGATATACCGGGTTGAAAGCCGCTAAACCGTCGGCAGTCAAATTATCATTGTCACTTAAAAAGGAACACGCGGACAGTTCATCCCCTCTTTTTACCCCTTCATCCTGTTTTGTTTGTAGCAATCGGATCATCATGATAATTTTGAATCAGTTTAACCATGCATGATTCATTTGTTTACCGATGCTGTTTTATTTTCAAATCAAAACTAAACAGGGATGAAAAAAATACTGCTTTCTGCAATACTGATCCCTCTGTTTTTTTCTGCGGAGGCGAATGAAGTGACCCAGACCATAAGGGGAACGGTAATGGACAGGCAATCAAGGATAAGTCTTCCGGGGGCAACCGTTTTGCTGGTACATACTGATCCGGTGAGGGGAACATCCTCCGGTCCGTCAGGCAATTTCAGATTTGAATCGGTTGAGGTCGGCCGGGTCAGCATCCGGGTGAGTTACGTGGGATATTATGATGTGATACTCAATAATATAAACCTCCAGGCCGGCAAGGAGCTTGTGCTGAATATTTACATGGATGAGATGGTATTGAGTGTTGATGAGGTCTCGGTAAGATATACGGCTGATAAGACCTCTTCGCTTAATACCATGGCATCGGTCAGCGCCCGCGGCTTTACCGTGGAGGAAACCGAGAGATACGCCGGGAGCCGCAATGATCCGGCGCGGATGGCTGCTAACTTTGCAGGTGTTGTGGGGGCGGATGATTCACGCAATGATATTATTATAAGGGGCAATTCGCCTCTTGGATTGGTCTGGCGTCTGGAAGGGGTGGATATACCCAGCCCGAACCACTGGGGTATGACAGGGAATACCGGCGGACCGGTAAGTATGCTTAACAATACGAAAAGGTTATTGTACACAATAGCCACCAGTGTTCCGTTTATGCCTAATATCAGCAGATTAAGCAACAGGATTGAGGTTTCCCGACCATATCTGATCAAAGCTCTCAACATACTCGAAAAGTCACAATTAATAAAGCAGTTGCATAGAAGTAATAAGGGCATCAGTTATCTGAGCAAACCCGACAAAATCTATTTAAACAACACGAATCTCATATATACTCTTGCAGGAGCCAATGCAGAAAAAGGAAATTTAAGGGAAACATTCTTCCTGAACCAGGTATCGGCCAGATATGACGTTAAGCTTCCGCCGGAAGGCGACTTCTATGTTGAAGAAAAATTCCTTTTCGAGATCGGAGGAAAAAATAAAACTGCAAAACAGTTGTATAACCGGGAAAATTCTTTCCTTGTTAAGGATAATATAGAGATAGGCGCCGAACGCTCTGTCCCCTTGTGGATGTTTGGATTTTTATATTGAGGTACGCCTGTTTTCTCTGTTTTAACTGGCATTTTCAGTGTATGGCACGGAGTACTCTATTGCTTGCGGACCGCGGGTGCCGGTTGTAGTTTCATAGCCTTGATTACCGGGTATATGGATGCAAGGATAGATTCCGCCATGCCAGCATTACTGCTGGGTTTTACGGGACTTAAATAAATATTCAATTTCAGGACCAGAATTATCATTATTTTTGAAGGTAAACCACCTAAAAAAATTCCACCACCAAAAGTGTAATAAAATATTCAACTATGAACTTTTTAAAGCCAATCATATCACATTTGACGCCCGGGGCAATCAAGGAACCGGGACTTCCTCCCGGGAGTCTTGTTTTTACCGGAATCCGGAAGACCGACCGTACAACCATCGAAATAATCGATTACGACCCTCAAACCCTGCATGAGGAGACAACCGGTAACCCCGGAGCCATTTTGCCTTTCATGGATAAAGCCACTGTAACATGGATAGACGTAAAGGGATTGCATGACGTTGAGATGATCAGAAAGATCGGAGATCATTTCAGCATTCATCCCCTGGTCCTTGAGGATATCCTGAATGTAAACCAGCGGCCTAAGACAGAAATCACAGAGAATTACATCTATGCGGTCCTTAAAATGCTTACGTTCAACAAGGACGCCAACAGGGTGGAAGCGGAGCAGGTAAGCATTTTAGCCGGCGAAAACTATATATGCCCGAGCTTGAATGGCCCTGGGCTTATTTTGCAGTGCTTTTAATCATGTTGCTGACAGGCGCCGGAATGCTTTTGTACTTCAGGAGAAAAAGATGGTTATGACTTGAACCAGTGGCGGAGGCCGGATCCGGAGCCGGCTCGCA
>SLLM01000332.1 GCA_007134055.1 Ectothiorhodospiraceae bacterium
CTGCACGAGCAGGAACTCCCCAGGGCCAACGAGCCAGATCACGCCGCCCGCCACAACAACCATGGCCACATTGGTGCCCATGGTGCTCACCCAGGGCATCCACCCGGAGCGCATGAAGCCCGCTGGCCACCGATGGCGCAGCAGGAAGATGTATGCCGGGCCGATCCCGAACACGACCAGTGGATGACGGTACAGGCGATAGCGCAGCCTGCGAGGCCATGGGAGATCCTGGTACTCCCTCACGGTGAGCGTATCGATACCGCCGACGCTGGGTCGGTCCAGGTTGCCGGAACTGGCGTGGTGGATCGCATGGCTGCGACTCCAGGGGTCGTAAGGAGTTAAGAGTAAAGGCTCCGATGACCCGCCCAACCCAGTCGTTGCCCCGTCGGGAACGGAAAAACGACCCGTGCCCGCAGTGCCGTAAAGAGGAGTTTCACAACGCTTCGTACGGTGCGGGGTTCACAATAGCCACTCAGCAGGCGGCGCCACACCCGCGGATCGTCCGTGGTGACGATACTCGACGTTTGTACACTCTTTCAGCGACTCTCTAAGTGCCAGTGCGTGATATGCAAGTCGCAGAGCGATCCCGATCTCTGCCGACAGAATCCAACGGCAACCTGCGGAGGCTTCAGGTTGATGCAAGCAACGGAGGCTGTCTGGGCGTATGAGAACGCACCGTGCCGGTGCTCGGAGCTGCCGCGTCACCCCCAAACAGCGAGCCTCATTATCGAGCTGCTCAAGCATCCATTCCGGGGAATCGACATTCACTCGCTTCTGCGCCTGGCGAGGCCTACGGGGTAGAACCCGTCCTGGCCGGCACTTCCACGAGGTCCGGCCGGACCCCCGAGGGGCCGGGGCCGTCTGTCCGCCACCGAGCACAGGGCCTCAGGGGAAGCTGCCGCTTCCCTGACGAAACTCGTCAGTTTGCAGACCGTCGAGGAAGCACGCGATGACGGTCATCGAATCGTCCAGCGCTGCCTCCGACTCGGGCCTGTTGGCCACCAGTAGACAGGCCTCGTTCAGGACCCCAGTTAGCAGCGTCGCCAGCGTGTGCAGCGGCAGCGGGCGCACGATGCCGCGGCGCATCGCGATGCGCAGATCCGCTCGCAGCAGGGTGATGCCGTGCTCGCCCTCGACGCGCTGCCAGGTCTCCCAGGAGAGTACCCAGCGGGCGTCTACCAGCACGATACGCCGCAGCTCGGGATCAACGTGGAGTTCGACGTAGCGCCGGCAGCGATCGATGAGCTGCCGCCAGATCTCGCGGTTGCTGCGGGCGTGGAAGGTCTCATCCATCCGGATGTTGCGGGAATCCGGATCGCCGAACGGTTTGTAGTCCCCATGAATGACGAAAGCCGCTCGCCCCAGTTCGCGCTTGATGTTCTCGAACACGCGCAGGAACAAGTCGTCCTTGCCCGAGAAGTGATGATAGAACGCGCCCTTGGTGAGCGCGGCGCGCCGGACGATCTCGTCCACCGAGGTCTCGGCGTAGCCGCGTTCGCCGAACTCGGCCCGTGCCACCGCGATCAGCTTTTCCCGGGTGGCCCTGCCCTGAGCGATTTTCCGCGAGAGTACACTCAAACGGATTTCTCCTTGACAAACATACTAACGGTATCTATTTTACATACTGTTGGTATGTACGCAAGTGTAGGGAGGAATGTGCCATGCCAATGTATGTGATCGAGCGCGAAGTGCCAGGAGCCCATGAGCTTACCGCCGAGGAGCTGCAAGAGCCGTCCCGCCAGTCCAACGCAGTCCGCAACGAACTGGGGCCGGCCGACCTGCAGTGGTTGCACAGCTACGTCGCCGAGGACAAGATCTTCTGCGTCTATATTGCGAAAGACGTCGACATCATCCAGGAGCACTCACGCTGCCTGGATATCCCCGCCAGTAGAATCTGCCGCGTCGGGAGCGTGACCAATCCGACGACCGGAGGGGCATGACGGGCGTGCCCTTCCGGGGATGAATCGGGGCGGGGATCGTGGCCGTTGCGCCGCCGGTTCCCGTCCATGGTCAACACCAACGCGCCCACGGCCAGGATCAGCACCGGATCGCACAGCGCAAGCAGCTCAGCGACCCTCAGCCGCTCAGCTTTGATCACATGTCGAAACCAGGCTTTCGCCCGCTCTTCAACGTCGCGACACGCAGGATCGTCTTCCCAGAATCGCTTCAGCGTCGACAGCGCCATCGCTCGCATGCAGTCATGCATGTCCCAAAATGGGACCAAGACAACAAGCAATGGCTCCCTCCTGCCAGTTCAAGCGCCCTGTCCAGCATCATCTGGAAGCAGATTGCCCGAAGCGGTCGTCCAGATGCATCAGGTCGAGCGGCAGCTATGGGTCGAACAGCGCCCCTTGGTCAAGGGATCGCGTTTGGTCAGATAACGTCTGCGAATTCCCGTAGCCTTTCCGCCGTGACGACAAGTCCCTGTGCAGCGAGGGTATCGAGATAGGCATCGACAGTTTTCGGAGGATTGCGGAGAGCAGCGCGGTGACGTTTCGCGGTCGTCACAACCGCCCCCTCATGCAGATCGAACTGCTGTTCCACGAAAGTATCCGGGTGAACGGCTTCAATGCCGTAGGGCGCGAGGGACGGTGCCGGAAAGTCTCTCAGGTTGATGGTCACGATTGTCTGCGCACCGGCACGGATTGCGGCAGCAAGAACGTGTCGGTCATCGGGGTCCGGCAACGATAGTCCCTCGATCAACGGCTCATA
>SLLM01000390.1 GCA_007134055.1 Ectothiorhodospiraceae bacterium
CCCAGGCCCGGCATGGTCCGGATGTCACCGCACAGGGCGTAGACGAAACCCGCCCCGGCGGAGAGCCGCACCTCGCGTACCGGCAGCTCCCAGCCCGTGGGCGCTCCCCGGAGGCTTGCGTCCGAGGACAGGGACAGGTGGGTCTTGGCGACGCACACCGGGAGATGGCCGTGGCCGCGCTCCGTGAACGCTGCCAGTTGCCGTTGCGCTTCCGGTGAGAGTCGTATGGCGTCGGCACCGTACACCCGGGTGGCAATCTGCTCGAGCTTGGCGTCCAGTGGCATTTCATCGGGGTAGAGGAAACGGAAATCCCCCGGCTCCGCCGCGGCCTCGGCGACTGCTTCGGCCAGTTCGGTGGCGCCGCGGCCTCCGTCCCGGACATGGGTGCAGCGTGTGACCCGGGCGCCCGCCGCCTCGGCGATCTCCCGGATGGCCGTGTGTTCGGAGTCATGGTCCGTGGGGAAGGCGTTGATCGCCACTACCGGAGCCACTCCGTGCAGGCGGATGTTCTCGATCTGCTTGCGCAGGTTGGCGCCGCCGGCGTGGACGTCTTCGGGGTTCTCTGCCAGCATGCTGTCCGGAAGGGGCTTCCCGGGGATCACCCGGTGGCGGCCGGCGTGGAACTTCAGCCCGCGTACCGTGGCCACCAGAACTGCGGCGTCGGGTTTCAGTCCGGAGACCCGGCACTTGATGTTGAAGAAGCGCTCCGCGCCCATGTCGGCGCCGAAACCTGCCTCCGTGACGACGAAGTCGCTGCAATGCAGGGCGAGACGGTCGGCGATGATGGACGAGTTGCCGTGGGCGATGTTGCCGAACGGGCCGGCGTGAATGAGCGCCGGCGTCTGTTCCAGGGTCTGCAGCAGGTTCGGCTTGAACGCTTCCTTCAGCAGCGCGGTCATGGCGCCCGCGGCATGGATGTCCTCGGCGGTGACGGGTTCGCCGTCCGTGGAGGTGCCTACCACGATACGCCCGAGCCGCTGGCGCAGATCCGCCAGCGAGTCCGCCAGGGCCAGGATGGCCATGACTTCCGAGGCGGCGGTGATGTCGAAGCCGGTCTGGCGGGGAACGCCGTCTGCCGGGCCGCCCAGGCCGATCACTACATTGCGCAACGCCCGGTCGTTGATGTCCAGGCTGCGTCGCCAGGTGACGCGGGCGGGTTCGAGCAACGGTTCCCGGCGGTGATGCAGGTGGCTGTCCACCATAGCTGCCAGCAGGTTGTGGGCGGCCGCCACGGCGTGGATGTCGCCGGTGAGATGGAGGTTGATCCGCTCCATCGGGATCACCTGGCTCCAGCCACCGCCTGCTGCTCCGCCCTTGATGCCCAGGGTCGGCCCCATGGACGGCTGTCGCAGGGTCACCGTGGCGGAACGCCCGATCTGGTGAAACGCCTGGGCCAGGCCGATGGAGGTCGTGGTCTTGCCTTCCCCCAGCGGCGTCGGAGTGATGGCGGAAACCACGATGTAGCGCCCCGTTGGACGATTTCCGATCGACGCCAGGGCGGCGGGGTCCAGCTTGGCGACTCCGCGGCCATACGGCTCAATGCTGTCCGCCGGCAGACCCATGTCGCTGGCGACGGCATCAATAGGCCGGCCCTGAGCGTGCCGTGCGATCTCGAGGTTGCTTTGCAGGCTGTCGGTCATATGCGTGTCCGGATGAGTGGGGTTGATCGCCATGCCGTGGTCTCCTGTGCATGATGCCTTACGTGGCGCCTCTTTTACCATACCAGTGGGATATCACTGTTCCGGGAGCGTCCCGGCGAGTGATTCAACGCGACATCGGTGCCGCACTTCCAGAGCCCTGGCGCGCACAGGCAAGCCGATGTCGTGACGCGTGGGCGTAGTACGGTGGTGGTGGCGGTCTGACAGGTATACGTTGGCGTCGGGTTCGGTGCTGGCGCGCCACGGCCTGTTCGGGTGATACTGCACGGCAATGGTGCATGCGCTGCCCCGCGCACCGGCAAGGGACTGGGAGAATACGGGAGGGAAGATCATGCAGCCCGCACCCGCAGAGGAAGCGAAAACCCGTCGGATCGGCTTCGTGCTCGTTCCGGGGTTCTCCTTCATCGCCCTGGGGTCAGCGCTTGAACCGCTGCGCATGGCCAATCAGCTGACGGAGAGCACCCTGTACGAATGGGTCCTGCTGAGTCGTGACGGCGGGGCGGTATCCGCGAGCAATGGCATCTCCCTGGCCGTGGATGCGGCACTCAGCGATGCCCAGGACCTGGATCTCGTCCTGGTCTGTGCCGGCATACACGTGCATGATCACTGCGACCGGGATCTCATGGCCTGGCTACGGCGCATGGCGCAAAGGCACGTTCCCCTGGGCGCGGTGTGTACCGGCGGGTACATTCTCGCCAAGGCGGGCGTGCTGAGCGGCTACCGCTGCACGCTCCACTGGGAGCACATCTCCAGCATCTGCGAAGCTCTGCTGTTTCCCGACGTCACGTTCACGTCCGAGCTGTTCGTCCTTGACCGCGACCGCTACACCTGCTCCGGAGGGGTGGCACCCCTGGACATGATGCTCAACCTGGTGGCGCGCCACCAGGGGGGCCGCCTGGCGGAGGGCATTGCCGAGGAGTTCCTGCACGAGCGCATCCGCGACTTCAGCGACCGGCAGCGCACGCCCCTCAAGGTGCGGCTGGGAACGTCGCAGCCGAAGCTGGTGGAGGTGGTCACCCTCATGGAGGCCAACCTGCACGAG
>SLLM01000239.1 GCA_007134055.1 Ectothiorhodospiraceae bacterium
CCATGGGCGACGGCAATGGGCAAGCGGGCGCCCGCCATGCCGGCAAGCAGGATCGAGGGTGACCGCAACACCTCGACCAGCGACAGGCGCGCCTCGAACTGCTCCGAGCGATTGCGCCGGAACGCCGGCCAGAGCTCCGTCCCGGGAATGAGCTCCCGCAGCTCCGCCAGCATCTGGCATCCGTTGCAGACACCCAGGGTGAACGTGTCGGGACGCCGGAAAAAGCCGGCGAACACGTCCCGGCCCCGTGGGTTGTACAGTATGGAGCGCGCCCAGCCGCCACCGGCACCCAGCACGTCACCGTAGGAAAAGCCGCCACAGGCCGCCAGTCCACACATGCCGCGCAGATCCTCCCGACCGTCGAGAATGTCCGTCATGTGCACATCCACCGCCTCGAATCCTGCGCGGTGGAAGGCGGCAGCCATCTCGACATGACCGTTCACCCCCTGCTCACGGAGTATCGCCAGGCGGGGACGGGCGCCGGTGCCGATCATCGGCGCCGCGGGATTCTCCCCGGGGTCGAACGGCAGGTGGACCGACAACCCCGGATCGTCCGCCTCCAGCAGGGCGTCCCACTCCTCCCGGGCACAGTCCGGATCATCCCGGAGCGATTGCATGTGATAGGTGGTTTCCTGCCAGCTGCGCTGCAGTTCGACCCGGTCCTCCCGCAACAACAGCCTGTCGCCATGACGCACTTCCACCGTCGACGAGGGCTCGGGCACTCCGATCAGGTGCGTGGCGTCGCCCAGCCCGACAGCGCCCATGCGCGAGAGCACTGCATCGAGATCAGCGGCACGCACCTGCAGCACCACCCCCGGCTCCTCGTTGAACAGTGCCGCCAGCGGCTCACCCGGGAGGCCGCCGATATCAATCCGCAATCCACAGTGCCCGGCGAACGCCATCTCGCACAGGGTGACGAACAGCCCGCCATCGCTGCGATCGTGATAGGCGAGCAGCAGCTCCTCCCGATTGAGCTCCTGGACAGTGACAAAGAGCGCCCGCAGGTCAGCAGGATCGTCCAGATCCGGGGGAGTATCGCCCAGGCGCACGTACGCCTGGGCGAGGCAGGAGCCGCCCATGCGATTGCGCCCGCGGCCAAGATCCACCAGCAGCAGGCAGCTGTCGCCGCGGTCAAGCCGCAGGAAGGGAACCATCGTCCTGCGGGCGTCATCCACCGTGGCGAACGCCGAGATCACCAGCGACACCGGCGCAGTCACGGACCGCTCCCCGTCTTCGGCGCTCCATACGGTCTTCATGGACATCGAATCCTTGCCCACCGGGATGGTCACATCCAGCTCCGGGCAGAGTTCCATGCCAACCGCCCGCACCGTGTCATACAGGAGGGCATCCTCGCCCGGGTGCCCGGCCGGAGCCATCCAGTTGGCAGAGAGGTTGACGCGCTGCAGTTCCCCGATATCCGCCGCCGCCAGATTGGTGACCGCCTCGGCGACCGCCAGCCGTCCCGCTGCCGGACCGTCCAGCAGTGCCACCTGCGGCCGTTCTCCCATGGCCATGGCGGCACCTGTGTACCCGGCATAGTCATCCAGCGTCACCGCCACATCGCTGACCGGCACCTGCCAGGGACCCACGCACGGGTCCCGCGCCACCAGGCCGGTCACAGTGCGATCGCCGATACTGATGAGCCAGTGCTTCGCGGCCACTGCAGGAACGCGCAGGAGCCGGCGCGCTGCCGCAGCGGGATCCAGCGTGGACGGGTCGAATGGTTCCGGCTGCGTCGCCCGCCGCTCGACGCGACGCAGCATCCGCGGCGGCTTTCCGAACAGCAGATCCATCGGGATCTGGACCGGGAGGTTGTCGAACTGCCGGTCACGCAGAACCAGGTCACGCGTCCGCGTGGCATCGCCGATGACCGCTACGGGGCAGCGCTCGCGAGCGCATATGTCGAGAAAGCGCGGCAGATCCTCCGGGGCCACCGCGAGCACGTACCGTTCCTGGGACTCGTTGCTCCACAGCTGCATCGGCGACATGGCCGGATCATCGCTGGGGACCTCCCGCAACTCCAGGCAACCGCCACGACCACTGTCCTCGAGAATCTCGGGCACCGCGTTGGACAAGCCGCCGGCACCCACGTCATGTATGGAACGTACCGGGTTGTCTTCGCCGAGGCTCCAGCAGGTATCGATCACCTCCTGCGCCCGTCGCTGCATCTCCGGGTTGCTTCGCTGAACGGAAGCGAAATCCAGTTCCTCGTCCCCGGAACCACTGGCCAGCGACGATGCGGACCCGCCCCCGAGCCCGATAAGCATCGCCGGCCCGCCGAGGACGATCACCTTGCAGCCGGGTCGCACGTCCTGCTTGTCGACGTGCTCCTCCCGGATCACGCCGGTGCCCCCCGCCAGCATGATGGGCTTGTGGTAACCACGCCACTCGGTACCTTCCGCCGTGCGTATCCGCTGCTCGTACGTGCGGAAGTAACCGAGGATGTTCGGGCGGCCGAACTCATTGTTGTACGAGGCCGCTCCCACGGGGCCCTCGAGCATGATTTCCAGGGGCGATGCCAGCCGGTGCGGGCGTCCCGGATCGTCCTCTTCCCAGGGCAGTGGGTAACCGGGAATGCGCAGGTTGGATGTGGTGAACCCACACAAACCGGCCCGCGGCCGGGCGCCGCGACCGGTGGCTCCTTCATCACGGATCTCCCCCCCGGCGCCGGTCGCGGCACCAGCGAACGGA
>SLLM01000391.1 GCA_007134055.1 Ectothiorhodospiraceae bacterium
CCGCGGGCGCTGCCTGCGGTTGCTTGCGTCATCAATGCACGGGGAAGTGCGGGTGCTTGAGTGCGTGGCGGACTGCAAGGGCACTCATCCCTGAGTGGTCCAGCCTGTCCGATCGCCGTCTTCCCTGACCCCTGGCTCCCTGAACAGCAACGTATAGAGCGGTCGACGGGCGGTCAACGCATGCGAAAGTTTGGAGTGTCCGCCGGTCCGGAGCGGTTGCTGTGCTGTCTGGCCAGGGCTTCAAGCGCAGTCTTGCGCGCGTTGGTCAGGTGCAGTTCGCTGGCTTCGCGTGCCCGGTGGGCGTCGCCGCGGGCGATTGCGTCCGCGATCCGGCGGATTTCGGCCGCCGTGTGGGCCAGCCGCCCCGGCTCGGACATGGAAACCCCCCGGAGCAGGCGGGTGCGGTTCTGCAGTCCGCGCAGGGTCTGCTCCAGGACGGTGTTCCCGCAGCCGGCAATCAACAATTCGTAGAACAGGTTCTTGTGCCGGATTGCCCGGGCACGCTGGCCGTGGCGGACGGATTCCTCGATCGCCGTCGTGGTATTGGCCAGCGACCGCCTTTGCGGCGCGGATGCGTTGTCGACGAAGCGGGCAGCGGCGAACGGTTCGAGCAGGGCCCGCACCTCGTACAACTGCTCCGCCTCCTCCGCACCAATGCGTGCGACCCGCATTCCGCCCGGTGGCTCGTGGCTGACCAGCATCTCCGCCTGCAGTTGCCGGAGTGCCTCGCGCACCAGTGGCCGGCTCACCGCCAGGCGTTCGCACAGTTCCCGTTCCACCAGGCGTTGCCCCGCCGTGAACTCACCGTCCAGGATCGCGTTGCGGAGGGCGTCCTCCACCTGCTTTCTGACCGGCGCGTGAACACGTTCGATACGCATGATCCACTCCCTTCCTCATGGCCGTTCGCTGATGCTGATGTGCCGCCGCGCGGATTCCGCATGATGCCGCGGGGTGGAACCCGGGGCGTCAGGTTGCCTTGTATTCTGCGCTCTGGTATGTCTGTCTGACAAACTGATAGTCAGACGTTTAACGCAATCCACGAAGCCTCGTGTGCGCGGTCGGGGACGGGTTGCCCGGCGGGCAGTGTCCTGGCCGTCATCAATCCATGCGCTGGAATACGGCTTCAACCTGCCGGGAGCTGCCATGATCGTCATTTCCGAAGCGGATGCGCGCGCGCTTGTCACCATGTCCGATGCCATTGACGCCATGGCGTCGGCGTTCCGGTCCGTCCACGCTGGGCGTGCCCTATCGTTCCCGCTGGTGCGGGAGCGAATCGAGGAGAAGCGGGCCGTGTTCGGCGTCAAGAGCGGCGCCGATGTCCCGGATGACATCCTCGGGCTGAAGGCGGGTGGTTACTGGTCCGGGAATGCCGACAGGGGGTTGACCAATCACCAGTCCTCCACGGTGCTGTTCGATCCGGACACGGGCCAGCCGGATGCCTTCGTCAGCGGGAACTTCCTGACGGCGCTGCGAACGGCTGCCGTCGCCGGGCTTGCCACCCGCCACCTGGCGCGGCCAGATGCCGCGGTAATGGGGATCATCGGCACCGGCGGCCAGGCGATCTTCCAGATCGAGGCGGTGTGTAGCGTTCGTCCCATTGAGCGCCTCCTCGTCGCCGCGAGAACGCGGGAGGCGGCGGTGAGGCTGGGCGAGGCGGTACAGGCGCGGCAGCTGCCTCCGGTCGAGATCGTCTCCACGCGGGAAGCCGCGGAACGGGCGGATGTCCTGACTTCCGTGACCACCGCCAGGAGCCCCCTTGTCTCCGCGGACTGGATTTCCCCCGGTACCCATATCAACGCGATGGGTGCCGACACGACGGGCAAGCAGGAGCTGGATCCCGAACTCCTGCGCACCGGCCGCGTGTTCGTGGACGACTGGACCCAGGCGGCCGCGGTCGGTGAGTGCCAGCACGCCGTGGCCGCGTGGAACATGCGCGACACCGATACCGCCGGCACGCTCGGTGCCCTGGTTGCGGGTGCCGTTCCGGGCAGGGAGGATGACCGGCAGGTCACCGTTTTCGACAGCACCGGTATGGCGATCCAGGATCTTGCAATCGCCCGCATGGTGGTGGAGAGGGCGAGAAGGCAGGGGCGCGGGATCGACGTCCCGCTGGCGGAGGCAGATTGACATCCATGCGACGCCGGGGTGCTGCCGTGCCTGTCGATACGCGCTGTGGGCTGGCTGGTACGATCCGCTGAAGTTTCCGCCGTCAGGTGGCCGCTGACTTGATCATTCAGCGGGGAGCCTGGGGCAGGCGGCTGTCCATGTAGAGGGAGCGCTCGGTTGGTGGTATGAACAGTTCCTGGTGGTACACCGGCTGTTCGCTGTGGGTGCAGGTGGTTGCCTGCAGGTACAGGCCTATCGTGCCGCGGGGCTGGTCGATCCCGTCGCAGATGTCCTCCGGGAGGACAGACTGGCGGACCAGTTCCCGCACCACGGTGATGGGCGTGCCCAGGGTCTGCATGATCAGCACTTTCAGGTTAACCCCGGACAGGGATTCCAGCGGCATGGTGAGCAGGTCGGGAAACTGGTCGTGCCGTATGTGGAAGCGGGAATAGACAATGAACTCATGGTTCACGTCAAACAGGCGATCGATGTGAATCACTTCCTCGGTGGTCTGGCCCAGCGGTCCCGTCCAGGGCCCGTGCAGGTCCGAAACGGTGCGCCCGAGCGGCGTACTGTAG
>SLLM01000226.1 GCA_007134055.1 Ectothiorhodospiraceae bacterium
GAAGCACTTCCCAGCGTCGCGTCCGTGTCCCGGCTGGCGCTGACTTCCCGGGTCGCGGATTCCGAGCACGGCTGGCGGATCGAGTGCGACGGCAGCGAAGCGCCGGTGGAACCGCGGCCCGCCCCGCACCCCGTGGGGACCACGGTGGAGGTGCAGGACCTCTTCTACAATACGCCGGGTCGGCGCAAGTTCCTGCGAACGGAGCGCACTGAACTGGGGCATCTGCAGGACGTGGTCAGGCGCCTTGGCATGGGCCGCTTCGATGTGGCCCTGACGCTTCGCCACGGCGGGCGCGCCACGATGCAGCTCTCGCCGGCGACGGACCAGGACAGCCGTGAGCAACGGCTGGCCCGTTTGCTGGGGAAGGGGTTCGTGGAGCATGCCCTGCACCTGGACGTACGCGCCACGGGCCTTGCCGTGCGTGGCTGGATCGCACTGCCTACCTTCTCCCGCAGTCAGCCGGACCTCCAGTACCTGTACGTGAACGGCCGCATGGTCCGGGATCGCCTGGCAGGCCATGCCATTCGCCGGGCGTACCAGGATGTACTGTTCAAGGAGCGCTACCCCGCGTACGTGCTGTATCTGGAAGTGGATCCGGAGCAGGTGGACGTCAACGTGCATCCGGCGAAGCAGGAGGTGCGATTCCGGGATGGCCGGCTGGTGTATGATTTCCTTCTCCGGCATCTGCGACAAGTCCTGGAGGGGGTCCGTCCGGAGCCCGGGAAGGAATCGGCGGCTGCTGCGGACGGATTGCCCTCGGCCGCCGCAGTGGAGGGAAGGCCGCCGTCAAGGGATCTGCCCCGTCAATGGTCCGCTTCCCCCGAGCGCCTTCAGGGGCGCCTCGAGTTCCCGGTGCACGAGGCCCGGGAACTCTACGGCGGCGGCGCTGGCGCCATGCAGGCGATGTCCGCGACCGCTTCCGCGGACGCCGTGGCGGCGCGCGCGCATCCCGATCCCCGTCCGGATCCCTCGACCAGCGATGCCCCGCCCCTGGGCTATGCCGTGGGTCAGGTGCACGGAATCTACATCGTGGCGCAGAACAGTCACGGCATGGTGTTGGTGGACATGCACGCCGCTCATGAACGGATCGTCTACGAACGCCTCAAGGCCGCCGTGGCGAGGCAGGGGATCCAGTCCCAGCCCCTGCTCGTGCCGCAGCCGCTGTCCGTGTCGCCGGGTGAGGCGGAACTGGCGGAAACACATGCCGACGCGTTCTCACGGCTGGGTTTCGAGGTCGATCGGGTGGGGCCGCAGTCGCTGGTCGTGCGTCAGGTTCCGGCGCTGCTGGCGAATGCCGATGCCGCCGGCCTGGTTCGCGACGTGCTGGCGGACATGCACACCCATGGCGAGGCATCGCGCCTGGAGGAACGGTTCAACGAAGTTCTCTCCACGATGGCCTGCCATGGATCCGTACGGGCAAACCGATCGCTGAACCTGGCAGAGATGAATGCCCTGTTGCGGGACATGGAAGGTACGCCCAATAGCGGTCAGTGCAACCACGGTCGGCCGACCTGGACACAGCTGGGGCTTGCCGATCTGGACAGACTTTTCCTGCGGGGGCAGTGAGCGGCTTGACGAGTTCATCACCTGTGGCCTGCGCGCCGGTGATCTGCCTGCGCGGTCCCACTGCGGCGGGCAAGACCGAGATGGCGATCGCCCTCGCCGAACGGTTCCCGGTGGACATAATCAGCGTGGATTCGGCCATGATCTACCGGGGCATGGATGTCGGTACGGCGAAACCCGGCCCGGGGATTCTGAAACGCTATCCCCATCGACTGATTGATCTCCTGGATCCGTCGGAGTCCTACTCGGCCTCCCGTTTCCGTGACGATGCCCTGGCAGAGATCCGGCGTAGCCACCGGGCTGGCCGGATACCGCTGCTGGTGGGCGGGACCCTGCTGTACTTCCGCGCCCTGGAGGAGGGTTTGTCGAGCCTGCCACCGGCAAACGCGGAGGTTCGGCGGCAGCTCGAGAACCAGGCGCTCGCGTCCGGCTGGCGGGAACTGCATGAGCGCCTTGCGGAGCGTGATCCCGAGGCGGCGGCACGGATCCATCCCAACGACTCCCAGCGCATCCAGCGAGCCCTGGAGGTATGCATGCTCTCGGGGCGCCGGATGACGGACCTGCTCCGGGAACGTAGCGGACCACCAGGCGGCCTCCGGTTCCTGCGGCTTGCCCTGCTGCCGCCCGGGAGAGCCGAATTGCACCGGCGGATCGGTGAGCGGTTCCACGGCATGCTGGAACTTGGCCTTGAGGAAGAGGTCCATCGTCTTCGGGAGCGGAGCGATCTGCGGCTGAACCTCCCCGCGATGCGCGCTGTCGGTTATCGTCAGGTATGGCTGTACATGGATGGCGCCTATGGACGCGAGGAGATGGTCCGCCGGGCGATCGCCGCAACCCGCCAGTATGCCAAGCGACAGCTCACCTGGCTACGGCGCGACCCCGCCGTTCGCACGTTCGCCACTGACACCGGGTCGACGCTCGGGGAGATTGAAGGCCTGGTTGCGGCTGAATGGGAGGCGTGGTCAGGTGCCGGCAAGCGGTCCGTGACGTAGACCATGAGCATGGGTCTATGTTGTCGCAATCCCACCGGTCACGGCGCTTGCTGTGGTAGACTTGAAGGATCTATCGGAGTGAACTTGCTGACCGTAATGCAGGGTACGTCATGTCCTGGCGGAAGGTCC
>SLLM01000213.1 GCA_007134055.1 Ectothiorhodospiraceae bacterium
CCTCGAATACACCCGCCGCAAATACCTCGCGCTGTTCATCGTCAACGTAATCCTGCTGATATACACCGTGTACGGCGCCATGGT
This sequence comes from Ectothiorhodospiraceae bacterium, assembly GCA_007134055.1. Classification (GTDB taxonomy): domain Bacteria; phylum Pseudomonadota; class Gammaproteobacteria; order Nitrococcales; family Aquisalimonadaceae; genus Natronocella. Next base: position 85 of record SLLM01000213.1, read on the forward strand.
TCCCGGCCTCTTCAGCCACCCGGGCATCTCCTTCAACCGGATGGTGAGTTCCATCAGTATCGAGATGAGCACCGGTGTCTTCGAGCGCCTGTCACAGCTCGGTCTCACCCTGATCGGTTCCTTCATCCTGGTGCTGGCGGTCTTGCGCGCGTTCGACTGCATTGATTCCATTCTGAAGGGGAGCGCCCGTCTGGCGGCGCGATCCCCTGCCATGCTCCCCCAGACTGCAGTCGTGGGGTCCTTCGCGGTGGCCGCGGTCAGCGGCAGCGGAGCCGCCAACGCCGCCACCACGGGAACCGCCACCATTCCGGCCCTGATTCGCGCCGGCTTCCCGCGCGTGAAGGCGGCCGCGGTCGAAACCGCATCGTCTCTGGGCGGGCAACTCATGCCGCCCCTGATGGGAATCGCCGCCTTCATGATGGCGGAGATCATGGGCGTGAGTTATTTCGACGTGGTGGCGCGCGGTTTCGGCCCGGCCATCATCTATTTTCTCGGAGTCTGCCTTGCTGTCTACCTCCTGGCGGTTCGCTACCAGAAGAAGGCAGTGATGCCACGGGTGGACCCCATGGGACTGCTGGACTGGGTCAATATACTGGCCTACTTGCTGGCGGTGGCGGGACTGATCTACCTGATGGGGGTGGAACGCCAACCCGCCATGACTTCGGCACAGACGGTATTCGTGGCACTCGCCATCGGGATGGGCATCCTGTTCCTCGGGCAGCGCCTCTGGCACCGGCAATGGCATCCCCGGGAGCTGCTGCGCCCGTTCCACAAGATGGTCGAGACCTTCGCCCTGACCACCGCGGAGCTCACGATCCTGCTGGCAACCCTCGGCATACTGACCGCCGCCTTCACGGTGACGGGCGTACCCACCAAGGTTGGCCTGCTGGTGATGGAGGTGGCCTCCGTCAATCTCGTGCTGATGGTACTGGTGGCGTTCGCCTTCGGCTATCTCGTGGGAATGGGCCTTCCCGTGGCACCGACCTATATCGTCGTTGCCGTGATCATCGCCCCGTTCATGATACGGGCCGGCATCGATCCCTGGGTGGTACACTTCTTCGCGTTCTTTGTCGCCGTCTTCGGTGAGCTCTCGCCGCCCACCTCGGTCACCGCGGCAGTGACCTCACGCATCGCCGAGGCTCCCTTCGTCCGCACCATGATCGACGCGCTCGGACTGTGCATACCGCTCATGATCATGATGTTTTCCGTGTTCGTGCGCTCCGAGCTGGTACTGGAACCCGGACTCGCACAACTCATGGGCGTATTCCTGGTGGGCACCGGGACACTGGGCATCATCCTCGGCCTGCAGGCGAAGCTGCACAACCGCAGTCTCACGGATCGCCTTCTCCGGCTGGTCCTGATCGCCCTGTCACTGGTGACGCTGTTCCATCCGGATCAGGACCTCGCAACGCTGGCGGCGGTACTGGTCCTGGGCGGTGTCGCGGCCGGCCTGGTACGGGCGTTCCGGGCCCGCCGTGTCGCGCTGGCGAAGGCACCCGTCGATGTGGTCGATATCGCCCCCGGGAAAGGCGAAACCCCACAGTAGGGAACGGGCGGGCTGCGGGGTAGCATGGAAGCCCGACATCCCGACGGCCGCCAACGATCCACGTACGGGGTGATCACCGCCGGAGTGCACAGGCAGCGCGCACAACCTGACGAATTCACGGACAAGCACCAGCGCTCGCCCGCGGCAGCCTGGTCAGGGCACCGAGCCATTGACACAATCAATTCCTGACAGCAACCCGCGGCACCCAGTTCTCGAACAGCTCACCGAGTTCTGGGGCATGCTCAAGCACGCATTCCGCAACCTCCTGCCCATCATCCTCGTGGTCAGCGTATTCCAGTTCGCGATCATGCGGCAGGTGCCCGACGACCTGGTCAGCATCATCGCCGGATTGCTGATCGTCATCCTCGGAGTGGCACTGTTCCTCCAGGGGCTGGAACTGAGCATATTTCCGATCGGCAGGAACCTGTCCAATGCGTTCGCCAAGAAGGGGTCCCTGCCGCTGCTCATGGTATTCGGGTTCTTCCTCGGCTTCTCCGCAGTGATCGCCGAGCCGGCACTGATCGCCGTTGCGGAACAGGCGGAACTGATCAGCGAGGGCAGGATCAGCGGTTTCACGCTGCGCGTGCTCGTGGCAACGTCCGTCGGTGGTGTCGTGGCTCTGGGCGTGGTGCGGATCCTGCTAGGCCACAGCCTGCACTGGTACATGATCTGCGGCTACCTGCTGGTAGTGCTGGTCACCTTTTTCGCCCCGGCAGAGATCGTCGGACTTGCCTACGATTCCGGCGGCGTGACCACGAACATCGTCACGGTACCCCTGATTGCCGCCCTGGGCATCGGCCTCGCGACCTCCCTGCGGGGCCGCAATGCACTCACCCATGGCTTTGGACTGGTGGCCCTGGCGGTCATGGTGCCGATGATCTCGGTGCAGCTCTACGGGATCGTTGTCTATTCCTTTGGCGACCCCGACGGTGGCGGCACCAACGGCATACCGATGGCGCAGGAAGCGGACGCGGCGGTCTCCCCGGCAGCGGGCAGCCTGTTTCTCGGCATGGTGCTGGATCTCCTCTACATGCTC
>SLLM01000413.1 GCA_007134055.1 Ectothiorhodospiraceae bacterium
ACCGGACTGCGTTTAGTGGTTGTCAGCCGATGCGGGAATCGAGGAATTGCTTCACTGCAGCATGAAAGCCGTCGGGGTCTTCCACGTGAAGCCAGTGACCACATTCAGGAAGGCTGACAATATGCGAATCTGGAAACAATTTCCGTACTTCGGAAGTATGTTCGGCGCGCAGGTAATCGGAATCGCCTCCGTGGAGGAACAGCGTGGGTCCTGGATAGTTCCGGTCCGCGACTGCTGGAAAGCCGCGTAGAATGGGCAGTCCGTCACGCAACCGCTGCAGGGGCACCCGCCACTGCCAGGCACCGTCGCGTTGCTCCAGGTTGGTTAGCAGGAAATGGCGGATGCCGGCCTCCGGAATCCGTTCCGCCAGCTGATCGAAGGCCGCCTGGCGGGATGCCAGGGCGGCAAGGTCCACGGATTGCAGTGCCTCGATGAGCGACTCGTGGCTGTCCCCCTCGTAGGTTACCGGCGCGACGTCGGCGACGATCAGGCCGCGGACCCGATGGCCGTGTTCCAGGGCCAGGGTCATGGCCACCTTGCCGCCCATGCTGTGCCCGAGGACCAGGGCCGAATCCAGCCGCAGCCGATCGAGCAGTGCGAGCACGTCCGCCGCCATCGTCGGATAGTGCAGGTCGGCATGGTGGGGTGAGCGGCCATGGTTGCGCAGGTCGGCCAGGATCACCTGGTAGCCGTCCGCTGCCAGTCGTGCCGCCTGCCTTCCCCAGTTGCTGCCGGAGCCGAACAGTCCGTGCAGGACCAGCAATGGAGTGCCTTCACCCTGGCTACGATATTCCAGTTGCACGGTTTCCGTCATGGCCGCTCCGTGTTGGGCCGGTGGATCAGGCAGCGCGTGCACCCGAGAGACCGACCAGGTTCTTGAGCTCCTGGATGGCGACCGTGAGCATGGGAACATCGGGCTGTCCCTGGGCCTGCAGCGCGTCGAGCGTCTCCTGCAGGCGTCTCACGGGACGCTGGTTCTTCGCCAGCCAGCCGGTAACCAGGTCTTCCGGGGCAGTGCTGCGGTCGCCCTGCTGCAGGGTGATGGCCGTGAGCATACGAAGCTGCCGGGTGCGGTCATCCCGCAGGCCCACGCGGCAACGCTCTTGCCAGGCATCGTTGGCCGATACCTCGTCGATCGCCCGGGCCAGCCAGCGCAGAGCCAGGTGGTCGGCAAGCTGGAAATGCACCCCCAGCGCCAGTTCCAGCGGCGCCTGCGTCTGTTCCGCCACCTGCGAGACGTCCAGCACCGAGGACAGGGTTTCGAGGCGGCAGATCCGTCCGGAGAGCTCTTCCGGCACCCCCTGGTCGACGTACTCGGCGATCTGTCCGGACAGCAGCGCCTGATCGGATTCCGGCAACAGGGCATCCAGCTGAGTGGCGAGTCGGGTAACCGGTTCCCTCAGGCGCTCGGCAGTTTTCCGGATGGGCAGTTCCGGGGGTGTATCGCGGAGCAGGGCGAGCACGGCATCCTCCAGGACTTCCACGCTGCGCAGCCGCAAGGCCATCTGCACGTTGTTGTCCACCTGGTTGTCCAGTGTGTCGAGGCTGTCCCAGATCTCCTCGAATCCGAAGATGTCCCGAGCGGCAAAGAATGCCCGGGCCACATGGGCGGCGTCACTGCCGCTTGCCTCCTGCATGCGCAGGAGGAAGCTCGCACCCAGCCGGTTGAGGATCATGTTGGTGATTTCCGTGGCGATGATTTCACGCCGCAGCCGGTGGTCGCGGATATCCTCGGCGAACTTCTCCGGCAGCGGAGCCGGAAAGTAGTTGAGCAGGGTGTCCTGGAGGTCCGGATCATCGGGCAGATCGCTGGCAACCAGGGTGTCGAAACCGGTCAGCTTGGCGTAGGCCAGCAGCACGGCGGATTCCGGTCGTGTCAGGCCGCGGCCGGACTGCTGCACCCGGTCGCTGATCTGCTGTTCGTTCGGGAGGCCTTCCAGCTTGCGCTTGAGATGGCCCTGATGCTCCAGCTCGCGGAGCAGACGCAGTCGCGGGTTGAGCAGGTCCATCTCCCTGGCCTGCATGAGCGACAGGGCCTCGGTCTGCCGGTAGTTGCCGGCGAGAACGAGTTGTGCCACCCGTTCAGTCATCTGCGACAACAGCCGGTTGCGCTGCTTGCCGGTAAGCTCACCGCGTTCCACCACGGAATTGAGGAGGATCTTGATGTTCACCTCGTGGTCGGAGCAGTCGACGCCCCCGGCGTTGTCGATGGCATCGGTATTGATGCGCCCGCCCGCCAGGTCGTATTCGATCCGGGCGAGCTGGGTCAGCCCCAGGTTGCCGCCCTCCCCCACGACCTTGCACCGCAGTTCCGGGGCATCTACCCGCACGGCGTCGTTGGCCCGATCGCCCACCTGCAGGTGGGTTTCGCTGCTGGCCTTGATGTAGGTGCCGATGCCGCCATTCCAGAGCAAGTCCACCGGCGCGCGCAGTATCGCCTGGATCAGTTCGCTGGGGGGAAGGTCCCGCGCTTCCAGGTCAAGCACCTTGCGGGCTTCCGGTGAGAGCTGGATCGACTTGGCCGAGCGCGGGAAGACACCGCCACCCCTGGAGATCAGCTTGCGCTCGTAGTCGTCCCAGCTGGAACGCTCCAGCCGGAAAAGGCGCTGGCGCTCCGCGAAGCTGGCAGCAGGGTCCGGATCCGGATCGATGAATATGTGCCGGTGGTCGAAGGCGGCTACCAGCCGGATCTGGTCGGAGAGCAGCATGCCGTTGCCGAACACGTCCCCGGACATGTCGCCGATCCCGGCTACCGTGAAGGGCTGGGTCTGGGTGTCGTGTCCCATTTCCCGGAAATGGCGCTTGACCGCTTCCCAGCCACCACGGGCGGTGATCCCCATCTTCTTGTGATCGTAGCCGTTGGAGCCGCCGCTGGCGAAGGCGTCATGCAGCCAGAAGTCGTATTCCTCGGCGATGCCGTTGGCCAGGTCGGAAAACGTGGCGGTACCCTTGTCGGCGGCGACCACCAGATAGGGATCGTCCTCGTCGTGTCGGACCACGCGCGGTGGCGGCAGAATCGTTCCCCCCGGATAGTTGTCGGTGATGTCGAGCAGACCGCGGATGAAGATACGGTAGCAATCCCTCACCTCCGCCTGGATGGCTTCCCGCTCCTCGGGCAGTGCCTTGCAGACGAAGCCACCCTTGGCGCCCACCGGGACGATGACGGCGTTCTTGACCATCTGTGCCTTCATCAGCCCCAGGACCTCGGTGCGGAAGTCCTCGCGCCGGTCGGACCAGCGCAGGCCCCCGCGGGCCACCTTCCCGCCGCGCAGGTGCACACCTTCGACCCGACGCGCGTAGACGAAGATCTCGAACGCCGGCAGCGGCAGGGGGATCTCCGGTATGCTGCCCGGGTCCATCTTGAGGCTGATGTACTCCTTGAGGGCACCGTCCGCCTCGCTCTGGTAGTAGTTGGTGCGCAGGGTGGCGAGCATGGCCGCCAGCAGACGGCGCAGGATCCGGTCCTGGTCCAGGCTGGGCACGTCATTCAGGGCCAGTTCAATCTGTTCCGCCAGACGGCGCGCGCGCTTGGCGTCTTCCCGGTCCGGGTCGAAGCGGTTGTGAAACAGCCGCACCAGCAGGCGGGAGATGCGGGGATTGTCCACCAGTGTCTCTTCGATGTAGGTCTGACTGAAGGCGGTACCGGCCTGGCGCAGGTATTTGCTGTATGCCCGCAGGATGACGATCTCCCGCCAGTCGAGGCGCGCCGCCAGTACCAGCCGGTTAAAGCCGTCGTTCTCCACCCGGCCGTGCCAGGCGGCGTCGAAGCAGTCCTCGAACAGCTTCCGGATCTGATCGATTTCCAGGTCGTGCTGACCGTCGTGGCGCAGGCCGAAATCATGGATGAAGGCAGGGTCGCGGTCGCCCGCCCGGACCTCGTAGGGGCGTTCGTCCAGGACCCGTACTCCCATGTTCTCCAGCAAAGGCAGGGCGTCGGAGAGCGTGATGGGATCGCCGCGGTGGTAGAGGCGCAGCCGGACCAGCGACTCCTCGGCCTCCAGTGGCCGGTAGAGCATGATCTCCAGGTCGCGGCCGTTTGCCAGGCGCTCCAGGCGTTCCACGTCGTGACCGGCGGCACGGGCCTGGGTGTCCTCCCGATAGGCGGCGCTGAAGGCGTCACCGTAGCTCTTGAAAAGGCGGTTGCCCCGTGCCTCGCCGTAGTAGTTCAGGAGCGCCCCGTGGAGATCGTCGCGCCAGTCGTGGATACAGGCTGCCAGGCGCTCTTCCAGTTCCTTGCGGTCGACGTCCGGAATCCTGTGATTGTCGACGTGGATGATGAAGTGGATACGTGCCAGCACCGCCTCCGAAAGGTTCACGGTGAACTCGCACTGGCGGGCTTCGAAGGTATCCTGGAGCACCGCCTGCATGGCCCTGCGGACGTCGCTGTCATACCGGTCCCGCGGCGCGAACACCAGGCAGGAGACAAAACGCAGATAGGTGTCGTTGCGCACGAACAGCCGCAGCCGCTGGCGGTCCTGCAACTGCAGGATACCCATCGAGATGCGGAACAGGGTGTCCTCGCTGATCTGGAACAGTTCATCCCTCGGGTAGGTCTCCAGGATGTTGATCAGCGCCTTGCTGTCGTGGCTCGGGTGGGGCAGCTCCGCGCGTTCCAGCACGCGGGCCATCTTGCGTCGCAGCAATGGGATGCTCTGGGGGGTACGGTGATACGCTGCGGAGGTGTACAGCCCGAGAAAGCGGTGTTCGCCGACCACCTTGCCCTTGTTGTTGAACTGCTTGACGCCGACGTAATCCATGTAGCTGTTGCGGTGGACCGTTGCCCGGCGGTTGGACTTGGTGAGCACCAGTGGGCTCGGGTTCTCCGCCATGGCGCGCACTGCCTCGGGCAGGGCGTTGAAGCTGTGGGAACTGCGCCCGCCGGTGGCGTGGCGGAGGATGCCAAGCGCTGACCCCTCGATCGGTTCCAGCACGTGCCGGCCCTTCTCCCGGTGAAGGTTGTAGCGTCGGTAGCCGAGGAAGGTGAAATGGTTGGCGATCAGCCATTCCAGGAAGGCAACGGCCTCCTCCCGTTCCTCCTGATCCACGTGCCTGCTGTCCCTGAGGGTATCCACCGCTTCCGCCATCTGCTCGCGCATCGGCTGCCAGTCCGTCACGACCTGCCGGCAGTCCGTCAGCACCCGTGTGATCTCGTCCTGCAGGGCGTCGAGCTGTTCCTGGTCAGGCTGGCGGTCCACCTCGAAATGCATCCAGGCCTCGGTGACCGGCTCGCCCTGATCGCTGTCGTCGGCGACTCTCAGGAGGGTGCCCCGCGCGTCCCGGCGCACGACAAGGAGCGGATGGATGATGAGATGCACGGTCAGCCCGGCCCGGTTGATGGCCATGGCCACGGAATCCACCAGGAACGGCAGGTCGTCGGTAACGATCTGCACGGTGGTGTGGGTGGATTCCCAGCCGTGCTGTTCCGGGTCCGGATTGTATACGTGGATCCGGGGCGTGCCGAGCCGGCGCTTGCGGGCCAGGTTCCAGTGGGACAGCGCTACGCCGTACAGATCCCCGGTGTGGCGCTGTGCCAGGTCCTCGACGGCCACACGGCGGTAGAAGTTGCGAACGAACTCCCGTAGCCCGGGCGCCTGCTTTTGCGGCCAGCGGTCGTCCACCATGCCCAGAACCCCGCGGAGGAGTTCTTCCCGCTGCCGCTCGATGGCCTGCTGCGGATCCTCTGTATGCCCCTTCATTGCCCTGATCAGCTCCTCTGCCGAATCCCTGCTCGGTTCCTGTCGTTGGGTCTTGCCAGTCTATCCCATTTGCCTGTGGTGAACAGGCGATATGCCCCGTTTCGGTGCGCCTGCTACCGCCATGCGGGCGTTACAGGCGCAAGGCGACCGCAGCCTGATTGTAGCCGACCCCTGAGCCGATCAGGACGACCAGGTCGCCGGGCGCCGCGCGGCCCTGTTCCAGTGCGTCGGAGAGCGCCATCGGGATGCAGGCGGAGCCCGTGTAGCCAAAGCGGTCCATCACCACGTGTGCCTTGCTCCGGGGTAGGCCGATGGCATCAGCAGCCTGCTCGATGGTGGATCGGCGCACCTGGGTGAATATGACCTGATCGACATCGGCCACCGAGAAATGGCAGCGCTCGGCCAGCTGCCGGAACAGCCGTGGCCAGCCCGCGTCGTTGATCTCTGGCGGATAGCGCCTGACCAGGCGCACCTGGGTCCTGCCGGCACGCACGGCCGCTTCGCTGGCAGGCTCCCGGGTGCCGCCGGCGAATACCCCCCAGCAGTTGGCATACGAACCATCGGCAAGATAGGCGGAGCCGAGAAAGCCAGGTGACTTCCCGGGCTCCAGTACGGCGGCGCCGGCGCCGTCACCGTAGAAGAACACCATCGGATCGTGGTGATCGGCGAGCCGCTGCATCAGATAAGCGCCGACAACCAGCACCGTGCGTATTCCCGGGCTGGTGGCAATGATTCCGGCGCCGGCCGCGATGCCTGTGGGAAACGATGCGCAGGCGCAGCCGATGTCGAAGCTTCCGGCGTTGACTGCTCCCAGCCTGTGTTGCAGAACCACGGACGTCGATGGCGTGATGTAGTCCGGGGAATCCGTGCCGAGGATGATCAGGTCGACGTCCTCGGGCCGCTTTCCGGCACGCTCCAGGGCCTGTCGCGCCGCCGGCAGTGCGAGGTCGGACGTTGCCCAGTCATCAGGCGCATGGTAGCGCTGCAGAATGCCGCTTGCGGCCTCGAACTTGTCGATGGCATCGGCTTCCCCGGTGGCAGCGAAACGCCGCCGGAGGGCGTCATTGGTAACCAGTCGCTGTGGCAGGTAGTGAGCAATCGCGGTCAGTCGGGCGATGGGCATGCCAATCGTTCCGGAAGTACTCTCATGTACCGAGTGTATCGAGGTGTCCTGCGCGCTATTCAAGGGCTGCGGGAAAGTACAGTGTAGCAGTCGCCAGCCGTAACGGTGCCCGATCGTGGCCGCGTGCCCGGAACAATCACGTGCAGGACGAATCTCACTAAGCGGGATCACGGGCCCCGTGGGCCGAGCGTGGGGGGGAGCGGGAAATCATGGGTCGACGCTTGCGGAACGCAGCCTGCCAGCGGATCTGCGGGAACGCCCTTGCGGGCGTGCTGGTGGTGTTGCTGTCGGCGCTGCCGTTCCTCGAAGGGGTGGCCGGCGACGCGGAGCTGGACGAGAACCTGCTGGAGCAGGCCCTCCGGCGGGCCGGGGAGCTGGAGCGCAGCCACAGCATGCTGGTAGCCCGGGATGGCCGGATCCTGGCGGACCGTGTCTATCGGGGCCCCGACACCTCGGAACCGGTCAATATCAAGTCGCTATCCAAGACGGTGCTCGCCGCCCTGGTGGGGGCCGCCATCCACCAGGGGGTGATCGCCGGCGAGCAGCAAGCGGTAACGGAACTGCTCGGCGACGGTGTTCCCGATGCCGCAGACCCCCGGGTACAGACCATCAGTGTCAGCCACCTGCTGTCGATGCAATCCGGCCTGGAACGGACTTCGGGTGCCAACTATGGCGCCTGGGTGGCAAGCAACGACTGGGTCGCGGATGCCCTCATGCGGCCGTTCGTCGATGAACCCGGTGGCCGGATGCTCTATTCCACGGGCAACAGTCACATACTGTCCGCCGCCCTGACCCGGGCCTCGGGGCGCAGTACGCTGGAGCTTGCGCGGGCATGGCTGGGTGAGCCGCTCAACATCAGGATCCCGAGCTGGCCCACGGATCCGCAGGGTATCTACTTTGGCGGCAACGATATGCGGCTGTCGCCCAGGGCTCTGGTGCGGATCGGGGAGCTGTACCGGCTCGATGGCATGATCGATGGTCGTCGCGTCCTGCCTCCAGGGTGGGTGGAATCGTCGTGGACCCCGCGCGGCCGCTCCCCGTTCAATCACAACCAGTACGGGTACGGGTGGTTCATTACCGAACTCAACGGCGAGCGGGCGTACTACGGCTGGGGATTCGGCGGGCAGATGCTGTACGTGCTGCCGGATCTGGAGATGACGGTGGTGATCACCTCCGATCCCCAGCCGCCGTCCTCCGGTAGCAGGTACCTGAGGCAGCTGGACGCGCTGGTTGCGGAGTTCCTTGTGCCCGCCGCGCGGCGGGGGGAGTGAACCGGTGGGCCTGGCCAGCGGTCAAAACCAGTCGCAGTGCCGACTGCGGCCACTGTTGCGGGGTGACATCATGCGCGCTGCGTTCACGGTGTTTCTGGGCCTGATCCTGTTGATGCCGGCATTGGCCCACGCGGGGTCGACGGAGCGCTACGGTTACTGGGGCCTGGATCTGCTGGGAACGGAAATGATCCGCGACGATGATGCCCTGGGTGCCGAGGGTGACGACGACAGCAGCGCCGCGCTGCGTCTGCACGGGGGCTACCGCGCCAACCGCTGGCTGGGCCTCGAGGGAGCGGCGCAGGGTCTGGGGCGCTACCATGCCGATGACAACCGCTTCGATTACTCGGCGCTGACACTCTCCGGCATGCTGTACCTGCCGGTGACCCGAACGTTCGAACTGTATGCCAGGGTCGGTGCCGGGATCGGATGGGTGCGCGACCGGGATCGTCGGGAAACCAACAGCAAACCGCTTGCCACTGCGGGCCTCGGCACTCAGTTTCACGTGACGCCGGTCATGGCGGTGCGGGCGGGCGTGGACGGCTATGCCCTGCGGCCGCGGATCGTGGATGGCGATGGCAACGCCGACGTCCGCGATCAGCGTCTGGCCGTCGCGTACCTGGGCATCAGCCTGCTGTTCTGACCCGGTTGCGCGTCCTTGCCGGAGCGCCTGCCCGGCCCGGGGTGCCTGGTCGGGCAGGCGCGGCTATTTCCGCCGTGGAATGTAGAGGTCGGTGATCGTTCCTTCGGCGGCCTCCGCAGCCATGCCCACCGTCTCGATGAGCGTGGGATGCGGATGCACCGTGAGGCCGATGTCGGCGGCCTCCGCGCCCATCTCGATGGCGAGGGCGATTTCGCCCATCAGCTCGCCGGCGCTGGGGCCTATGGCCGCGCCGCCCAGCAGCCGCCCGGTTTCGGCATCGAACAGCAGCTTGGTCATGCCCTCGTCACGGCCCATGGCCAGGGCGCGGCCGCTGGCTGCCCAGGGAAATACGCCCTTCTCCACCTTGATGTCCTGCTCCCTGGCCTGCTCTTCCGTGAGCCCGACCCAGCCCACTTCGGGATCGGTGTAGGCCACCGAAGGGATGACCCGCGCATCGAAGGCACTCTTCTCGCCCGCGATGCACTCGGCGGCCACCTTGCCTTCGTGGGTCGCCTTGTGGGCCAGCATGGGCTGGCCGACGATATCGCCGATGGCATAGATGTGCGGTACGGCGCTCTGCATGTGCTCGTTGACCTGGATGAAGCCGCGATCCAGCGCAAGCCCGGCCGCCTCCGCATTGATGAGATCGCCGTTGGGCCGTCGTCCCACGGAAAGCAGGACCCGGTCGAAGGTGTCGTTGTCCGGCGCGTCCTTGCCTTCGAAGCTGACCTTGATCCCTTTTTTCAGGGCTTCCATGCCGGTGACCCTGGTGTTGAGAAAGATGTTCTCGTAGCGGGCGCGGATACGCTTCTCGTACGGGCGGACCAGGTCCTTGTCGGCGCCCAGCATGATCCGGTCCATGAGCTCCACGACGGTCACCTTGCTGCCCAGGGCTTCGTAGACCGTGGCCATCTCCAGGCCGATGATCCCGCCGCCCACGACCAGCAGCCGCTTGGGTATCTCCTCGAGCTTCAATGCGTCGGTGGAGTCCATGACCCGCGGGTCGTCCAGGTCCATGCCGGACGGCACCACCGGACGCGAGCCGGCGGCGACAATGGCGTGCTTGAAGGAGATACTGCGCTTGCCATCCTTGCCGTCCACCTCCAGGGTGTGGGGGCCGGTGAAGCCGGCCTTGCCGAACACCGTCTCCACCTTGCGCTGTCTGGCCATTCCCGCCAGCCCCCCGGTAAGCTTGCCCACCACCTTGTTCTTCCAGTCCCGCAGCTTGTCCAGGTCGATCCGTGGCTTGCCAAAGACGATCCCGTGGTCCTTGAACTGCTCGGCGGTGTCCAGGATGTGGCCCACGTGAAGCAGGGCCTTGGATGGGATGCAGCCCACGTTCAGACAGACTCCACCGAGGTTGTCGTAGCGTTCCACCAGGATGGTTCTCAGACCCAGGTCGGAAGCCCGGAAGGCGGCGGTATAGCCGCCGGGACCGGCGCCGATGACAACCACGTCGCAGTCGGTGTCGCTAGGCGCCGGGCCCGGTGACGCCGCCGCCGGTCCCGGTTTTCCCCCGGGTGCCTCGGGTTGCTGTTTCTCCCGGGGTTGCTCGCTCTTCCCGGTCGTCTGCTCCGCAGGTTTGTCGCCGGTGGCACCGGCCCCGGCGGGCTCGATCTCGATGATGGCCTTGCCCTCGGCGACCTTGTCACCGACCTTGACCATGACCCTGGTGATCTTCCCGGCCTCCGGGGCGGGGACCTCCATGGCGGCCTTGTCGGATTCCAGGGTGATGAGGGAGTGTTCGGGTTCGATGGTGTCGCCTTCGGACACCAGCACCTCGATGACATCGACCTCGTCGAAATCGCCGATATCGGGAACCTTGATCTCTTTGGTCGCCATACTGCATTCCTTCTGTGGGC
>SLLM01000299.1 GCA_007134055.1 Ectothiorhodospiraceae bacterium
CCGTTCGGTCCGAGGAAGCCGAGCAGACGTCCGGTCGCGGCCGTCAGGTCGACGCCATCGAGCGCGGTCGTCGAGCCGTAACGTTTGTGGAGATCGCGGAGTTCGAGCACGAGAGCCTCGCAGGGGGTGGGACGGACCTGCCGCGACAGGACGCGTCCGATCGGTGTTGGGCCGGCGTCGGCCGGTGCAACCGCCGCAGTCTGGCCGGTGCGCGTCGTGGCGTCATCGTCGGACGAGACCAACCCGACGCGCACGGGTCCTCCTCGCGACGGAGGCCGGCCCGTCCGCCGGATGGAGGGTCGTCCGCGACCGCGCACCGTAGGCTCGAGGCAGCCCGGAGGACGGGGGATGTGTGCCAGCAGCGACGATGACCAGGGACGCGGAGGTAGCCGGGCGCGGCGACGCCCGGTCCGCTCCGCGCGAGGCGACGTCGGTCCCCGGACCTCCCGGCCGTCGCGGGTTGCTGATCGACGCGGGCATCGCCCTCGTGCTGTTCGTGGTCACCGTGCTCGGGGTCGTGTCGGTCGTCCGCATGATCGGACCGGAGCTGTCCTGGCCCGGAGGGATGCCCGCGGCCATCGTCGCGGCCGCCGGGCTGACGCTGCCCCTCGCGTTCCGTCGGGTCGCGCCGCTCGCGATGCTGGCCCTGGCGACCGCGTCGTTCGCCGTCTTCCGGTACCTGGAGATCCCCGAGGGCAGCATGACCTCGCTGGCGATCTTCCTCGTCCTGCACTCCGCCGGTGCGGAGTGTCCGCCGGAACGCAGCCGCTGGCCCCGCGCGATCGCCCTGGCCGTGATGACGGTGCTGGTCGTCTACAGCCTGTCGATCACCCCCGGCGCGCTCGCTGCCGAGGGGATCGAGGCCGCCAGCATCGACATCCTCCTCTTCAACACCTTCCAGGTCGCGTTCAACCTGGTGTTCTTCGCCGCGGCCTGGGTCACGGGTGACCTCACCTGGCGACGCCGGGAGGCGGAACGGCGCCTGCAACAGCGAGCCGCTGAACTGGCCGCATCCCGGGAGGCGCTGGCCGAGCGCGCGGTGCAGGACGAACGGGTACGGATCGCCCGCGAACTGCACGACGTCGTCGCCCACCACGTCAGCCTCATGGGCATCCAGGCCGGCGCGGCCCGGCGCGCGCTCGAACGCAGTCCCGAACAGGCGGTGGAGTCGCTGTCCGGCGTGGAGCAGTCCAGCCGCGAGGCGGTCGCCGAACTGCAGCGACTGCTCGGGTTCCTGCGGGACGATGACGACGCCCAGCTGCGCCTGCCACAGCCCCACCTCGACGACCTGGAACGGATGCTCGACGGCGTCCGCGAAGCCGGGCTGGAGGTCGACCTGCACGTCGAAGGCGAGCGACAGCCTCTGCTCGACAGCGTGGAACTCTCCGCCTTCCGCATCATCCAGGAGGCGCTCACCAACGCGCTCAAGCACGCCGAGGGCGCGAGCCGCGCCACCGTCCGATTGCGCTACGAGCCGCACCAACTGCACCTGACGGTCCGCGACGACGGGACCGCCGCCGTCCGCCTGGACGAGCACGGCGACGGCGGCCGTGGCCTGGTCGGCATGCGCGAGCGCGCCACCCTCCACGGCGGTCGACTCACCGCCACGGCCCCACCAAGCGGTGGCGTCGCGATCGAAGCCATCCTGCCGGTCGGCGAAGGGATCCACCGATGAACCCGCAGACCAACGATGGTGGAGGGAGCTCGTCGACGGGTCCGGACCCCGTCCGGGTGCTCCTGGTCGACGATCAGGCGCTGGTGCGGGCCGGCTTCCGGATGATCCTCGAGGGCGAGGATGGCATCGAGGTGGTCGGCGAGCGCGAGGACGGGGAAGGCATCAGCGCGGCGGTGGTCGCGACCCGTCCCGACGTGGTGCTCATGGACGTGCAGATGCCCAGGGTCGACGGGATCGAGGCCACCCGGCAGCTCGCGGAACTCCCGCTCGAGCTGGCCCCGGCGGTGCTGATCCTCACCACGTTCGAACGCGACGACTACGTCCAGGACTCGCTACGAGCGGGCGCCAGCGGGTTCGTGCTCAAGAACGCCCCGCCGGAGGAGTTGGTCCACGCAATCAAGGTGGTCGCCGCCGGCGATTCACTGCTGGCACCGTCGGTCACCCGTCGACTGATCGAACGGATGGTCGCCGCGCCGGCGGAGACGCCGACACCGCCCAGCGAGATCGAGGACCTCACCGAGCGGGAGCTGGCGGTCCTCCAGCTGGTCGCTCGTGGCTGGAGCAACGCGGAGATCGCCGAGGAGATGGTCATCGGGGCCACCACGGTCAAGACCCACGTCTCCAACCTGCTCACCAAGCTGGGGCTGCGGGACCGGATCCAGGCGGTGGTGTTCGCCTACGAGCACGGGTTGGTCCGGCCAGGCGTCTACGGCTGACCGGACGCCACCGATCAGGCCGGCACGGTCTCCGCGTCATCGGTCGTCACCGCCGCGTCGGGTGTCCCGTGACGCCGACGATCGTTGCGGTCCCACACGGCGAGCAAGCTCGGCAGCACCAACACCGCCGCGATCAACGAGAACGCGATCGCGTACACGATGACGTAGCCGAGCTGCTCGAACGGCACCAACGTCGAGGTGGTCAGGATCCCGAACCCGATCGCCGTGGTCAGGGCGGACCCGGCGAGTGCACCACCGGTCTGCGAGACCG
>SLLM01000288.1 GCA_007134055.1 Ectothiorhodospiraceae bacterium
CCTGTACCCGTTTTCTCGATCGGTCCCTCTGCCCGCACCTTGCCCGCGCCCTTCGGCCCGGCGGGCTGCTTTTCTACCAGACGTTCACGCGGCTTCGGGTCCACGGCGGCGGTCCGTCGAACCCGGACTTTCTCCTGCGTGATGGCGAGTTGCTGGACCTCTTCCGGGCGCTGCAGCCGGTTGTGTACACCGAACTCCGGGATCTGGGAGATATCACCCAGGGGTTTCGGGACCAGGCCATGCTGATCGCCAGACAGCGGCGCTGAGGCATGACAATGCATCCGGAAATATTAGTATGTTTGATTGATACGTCTCACCGTCCCGAACGGGAGTAATGCCGGTCAATGACCCAGCGCCGCAGTCTCTGGTTGCTCGCCCTGATGTTCGGGGCGTTGTTCGTGGTGGGACACCTGACAGGGCAGACCGGGGATGATTGTCTGTCGGAAACCGGCCCGGTTGCCGGCATGCAATGGGAGGAGGTCGCGTTTGTCGATGACACGGGTGTCGAGCAGGCCCGCCTGCGGGTTCGCATCGCGGCGACGGATTCCCAGCGCTCGGCGGGCATGCAGCACCTCTGCCCCGAGGCCATCGCCGACAACCCCATTCTCTTCGTCTTCAGCGGGCCCCAGCGCCCGGCGTTCCACATGAGCAACGTCCACGCGCCGTTGGACATGGTGTTCATCGACCCGAATGATCGGGTAATGGAACTCCACGTCATGGAGCCTGGCCCCCGCCTGACCCGGCCGGAGGCGCCGGTGCGCCATGCCCTTGAACTCGCGCGCGGACAGGCCGCGGCCCTGGGCATCGAGCCCGGGCTGATCCTGCGTCGCGGGGCCGACGAGCGCACCGTTCGTTGATGGCCGGCAACGTCCCCGGTGCCCGGGTTGCCACTCCCGCCGATGATGTGGTGCTTGAGCTGCGGGATCTGCATCTCTCTTACGGCCGTCAAGCGGTTCTGCGGGGTGTCAATCTCCGGCTCAGGAGAGGGAGCATTTCGGTCCTGCTCGGCCCGAACGGCGCGGGGAAGACGACGCTCATCCGTGCCGCCTGTGGTCGACTCATGCCGAAGCGCGGCGATGTGTGCTTCGCGGGGGCCGCTGGGGACGGCGAGGGCAGCCGGCTCGGGCTTGTGCCCCAGGAGATCGCCGTCTACCCGCATCTCACGCCGCGGGAGAATCTCCGGTTTTTCGGTCGCATGGCGGGACTTGGCGGCGAGCGGCTGCGGGTCGCCATCCGGACCACGCTGGCGCTGGCGCGACTGGATTCGCGGGCCGATCAGCTCACCCGCACGCTCTCCGGGGGCTATCAGCGGCGGGTTAATATCGCGGCGGCGATTCTGAACCAGCCGGCCGTGCTGATTCTCGACGAGCCCATGGTCGGCGTGGATCCGGAAGCGCGGGAGGCCCTCGGAGACGTGATCCGGGGCCTGGCGGCGGAGGGCATGGCCGTGCTGATGACGAGCCACGATCTGGATCAGACGGAGCGCCTCGGCGACCGGGTCTGCGTCCTGGTGAATGGCCGGATCGCTGCGGAGGGGCCTCCACGTGAACTTGTGGCGGAGATTTTCGGAGATCGCCGGGAGGCCGGGGTCGTCCTCGAGGGGCCTGCTACGCCTGCCATCGACGCGGTGCTGCGGGCGTGTGACCTGGTTCCCGGGGAGGACGGTGCGAGCTGGTCCGGCGTGATTGCCGGCGGCCCGGTGGCAATGCGGCGGCTGGTCGAACGGCTGGAATCCCTGGAAGTAGAGGTGCGCGAAGTGCGCATCCGCCGACCTGATCTGGCCAGTCTCTACCGTCGGCTGACCGGCAACCAGCAGGGACTTGCATGATCCTGGCGGTATTGCGGGTGATGTGGCTGGGCCTGCTGCGGGATCGTGGGGCGCTGGCGATGGCTACGGTGCTCCCGCCATTGATCTTCGTGGTGTTTGCCGCCGTTTTTGCCGGCGCCAGTGGCGAGGATCTGCAACTGCGCGTTGCCTGGGTCGATCACGTTGGCAGCGAGGACAGCCGTGCGCTGAGAGGGGCACTGGCAAGCGATGAAAGGCTGAGACTGGAGTCCCTGGACGGCGAGACGGATCCGGCCGTGGTTCGCGAGCGGGTCCGCGCCGGGGCATTTGATGCTGCCATCTTGGTCCGATCACCGCTGGACCGGGTCGCCGCAGGGGAGTCTCCCCTGTTGCTCATCGCAGACGGCAGCCGGGCAATGGCGGCACCAATGGTCGCCGGTCGCGTGCTGGCCGCCGTGGCCCGGGAACTCCCCGGTCTGGAGCTGCTGCGAACCGTGGGGCTGGCGGAGGCGATCGTCGGCCCGTATACCCCGCAGCAACGGGCGAGGCTGGGCGTGGCGCTGACCGGTGATGAAGGCTCCCCCGCGGGCGGCACGCTACTGGACACGGAATCCCTGCCGGGGCGTGGAGGCGCCGTTGGCGGGGTCAATTACTACGCGGGCGCGGTGGCCATGCTGTTCCTGCTTTTCTCCGCCATGCAGGGAGCGGCAAGCGTCATCGATGAACGTCGCTCCGGAATCGTCGACCGGCTGCTTCTCGGGCCCGGGGCCCGTCGGATGGTGCTTGCCGGCAAGTGGCTGTTCCTGACCATCCAGGGGCTGCTGCAGGTCTCGCTCATTTTCCTGGTGGCCTGGCTTGCCTATGGC
>SLLM01000127.1 GCA_007134055.1 Ectothiorhodospiraceae bacterium
CCGGCATCCTGTTCCTGTGGCTGGTGGCGCCGCGGCTGGTGCCGGCGCGCACGCCGCCGATGCCGGACACCTCGCCCCGTGTCTTCGAGGCCGTGTTTCACGTGGGCGAGGACAGCGCGGCGGATATCCGCTACGCGACGTCGGATGACCAGGGTCGATCGTTCTCCACGCCCCGCGAGATCCACGCCAGCGACGGCCATGCGGACGCACCCGCGTTGGCGGTGGATGACCAGGGCCGCATCCATCTCGTCTACGCGGAAAGCCCGGATGGGCTCTGGCAGCGATCGCACATCCGTTACACCCGGGCCGGGGAGGAGGGCGAGTTCGGGCCTCCCCGGGAGCTGGGCGCTTCCCAGCACAACGGTAACGACAGCCTGGGCTTCCCTGCACTGGCCGTGGCCGGTGACGCCGTCCATGTGCTCTGGGAGAAATTCCCTTCGCTCAACGAGCGTTCCAGAGGCCTGGGGCTGGCGTGGTCCGACGACGGCGGGGAGAGCTTCGCTTCCTCGCAGACCGTGTCTGGCTCCGGGGAGGCCGGGCCGGGCTTCAACGGCAGCCTGCAGGGACTGCTGATGCGCAAGCTGGCGGCGAACTCTGCGGGCGATCTCGCCGTGGTGAACAGCACGTTCCTCCAGGGTGAGTCCAGCGTGGTCCGGCTGATCCGCGCCCGCAATCCGGCTGCAGCAGAACAATGACCCCCAGAGGTTCCCCGCCGTCCGCGACCCCGGGATCCGGTGCCGCCAAAGGCTATGGCGAGGTCATCAATTCAGCGCTCAGTCGAACTGCGGCCTCGGCCACGGGATCAGCGCCCGCGCCAGGTCCGTGGCCGGGCCATGATCGCCCGATGGGGCCATCGCCCGTAGGCGCAGTAATGCCGTCGTTGCGGGAGGCCGCCTGTGAGTCCGCCAGCAACAAATCGAGCACGGCCGCCAGCGATGGCTTGCCGTGCCTTCCAGATTCTCCTGCAGCGCCTCCTGCACGGTTTCGAGTTGCTGATGCTGGTAGGGCACTGCGGCGGTGAAGCCGGTGGCAATCTCCCCGAGTTCCGGCCCACTGTCCGCGATGACCGGCAGGCAGAGCGCCAACGGCACCAGCAACAGGTATTCGCTCAAGCGCATGAGTGACTGCCTGCCGGCGAGAGTGCTAGTCCTCGTAGTCCGCCGGATGCTTGACCACGATTTCGGTTTCGATGTTGTCTCCGCCGTAGACCGTAATGACGAACTCTCCGGACAGGACCTGCTGTGCCTCGATGAGCTCCTCGTTCGTCCGCGTGTCCTCCGAGTTCCCCGTGATCGGGTCCTCCTGTCCATCCCAGTTGATCGAGTAGCCGAGCACCGTGTCCGGATCGCCATCCTTGAGCCGGAACTGGATCATCTGGTTGAAGGAGGACAACTCGAAACTCCATTCCCCCTCTCCTGAAACCGTCTCGTTCGCGATCTCGTGGGTTTCCCCCTCGACCACCTCGAGCCCGTCATCGCCTGCGGCAGCCCCGCCGACCCAGACAAGAACCAGGGCGGCGCAGCCGAACGATCGCAACATTCGATACATCATCACACACCTCTCGCTCGACCGGGATCTGGGCAAAGGCACGCCCGGCCATGGGAACCCGCATCGATACTCGGATGCAAGTCGGCACTGGCTTCGCCTGCAGCGCCTGAACGTGCGCTGTGGCGGGCACCGGACAAGCAAGGACCGTCAGCCGCTGCCAACGCCAACCGGGTATCCGGAGCGGTGCTCCTACGGGATTCGCAGGCCGGGCGGGGGCGAAAGCAGTGAATCGCTGATGGCAAGTTGGTCCTGCCGCGAACTGGTGACCCTGGCGCATGGTGCGGAAGGGGAAACGGCGACCCACCTCTGTTACCTGATGCGGATTCCGGTTGATCTTGGGGAGCGTGTTCGGCGACTTCGATGCACCACTGCGCACTTGGTGCGACTGTGCCAGTCCGGGGCAATTCAGCGCGTTAAATGTCACCGCAGTGGCAGTTCCCGGGTGCCTTCGCTACCCTTGAATTGTATTCGCACATAATCCTCACAGGGGAACGATAACAATAGTCAATACCTGCAGGGGCGGGCTGCACGAATCTCTGATTCCCGACGAAAGTTGCTGCTGCGGCCAGCTACCAACATGGAGCACGGCGTGGAAACCCGTTTGGAGTGTTGCCGGCAAGCTTGCTGGATCGACACCAGCGGATAGGGTGGGGGAACATGGCCATTCGAGAGTACTTCGAGGGAGGGGCGATGCATCCAGGGAAGGGGGCGCCCTCCCCAGCGGACCTGGCCCGTGGCCATGACATGCAACGTTCCGATCCCAATGCACCAAGTACTTTCCCGCGACGCGTCGTCATCTGCGTGACGGGATTGTCGCCACAGGTCGTGACCGAGACGGTCTACGCACTTGCGCACCCCGTTGAAGGGCTTCCCTTCATCCCCACGGAAGTCCACCTGATCACAACGCGGGAAGGCGCCCATTATGCCCGACTGATGCTGCTTGACCCGCAGACTGGTCGATTTCATAGCCTGTGCGAGGAATACGGTCTCCAGGGGATTCGATTCGACCGAGACCATATCAAGGTGATCACGGATCAATCCGGGGATGTCCTGACCGATATCACAACCGAGGCGGAAAGTGTTGCAGCGGCGGATA
>SLLM01000340.1 GCA_007134055.1 Ectothiorhodospiraceae bacterium
CGGTGCCACCACGGGGTCCACCTTTGATGCGCTGGCCGACGAACTCAGATCCTGGCGCCGGGTGCCGGAACTGCGGTTCGTCGCCCAGTACCACGACGCACCCGGATACATCGCCTGCCTGGCGGCCAGCGTCCGGGAGCACTGGCACAGCCACGGCCGTGGCGAGCGGCTGCTGTTTTCCTTCCACGGCACCCCGAGGCGCTATCTCCTCGATGGCGATCCCTATCACTGCCAGTGCCAGCGTACCGCCCGACTGGTGGCGGAGTTCCTCGGGCTACCCGAGGACGCATGGCAGGTGAGCTTCCAGTCCCGCTTCGGCCGTGAAGTCTGGCTGCAGCCCTACACCGACGAGACCGTGGCCGCCCTTGGCCGGGCCGGCGTGGGTTCCCTCGACGTCATCTGCCCGGGCTTTGCCGCTGATTGCCTGGAGACCCTGGAGGAGATCCAGGAGGAGAACGCCGGCATCTTCACCGGCGCCGGCGGCGGACAGTTGCGCTACATCCCCGCCCTCAATGACCGCAGTGACCACCTGGACATGCTGACCGGGCTGATCCTCGAGCAGGCCCAAGGCTGGCCGGAGGTGGACGGGAGAGGTCGGGGAGCGAGGGATCCGGCGACAACCCGGGAGCGCGCGGCGGCGCTCGGTGCGCGCTGCTGATTGGTGTGGCGCCGCCCGGACTGGGCGCGGACGGGGATGCACGATACACTCCCTGAGAGCCGTCGTTCAGGGGAAGGACGCCTATGTCGCTGTTCGATGTCAGGGTCGATACGCTCTCCCGTAGCCATGTATCCCACGAGCATGACTACCACCAGCTGGTGGTATGCACCCTGGGCAGGACCGATCTGAGTATCGAGTCCGCCGGGCGGCGGATCAGTCCGGAGTACGGCTGCATCATTCCGTGCGCCCATCACCACGAGTACGAAGGCGACGGTCGCAACCGCACCCTGGTGCTGGACATGCCGCTGTCCACGCCCGAGCGGACCGCACATGCCGATGCCCTGCACCGGTTGTTCGACCGTCCGCGGTTCTTCCGCGTCGATCCCGCCCTGCGGGAGCTTGCAGCCGCGTTGATGACGCAGCTGGAACGGGATCCGGGCATGCAGGACGAGGTGGGTGCCGTCCTGATCCGGGCGTTATGCGGCAGCCTTCTGGGCACTTCGATGAACCCGCCTGCGACACGCCGGTCCCGGCCCCATCCGCGGTTGGACCTGCGGCTGGTCAACGCCTTTATCGATGCGCACATGGACCGCGCGCTGACCGTCGCTCACCTGGCCGAGGCGTGCGCCATAAGCGCCAGTCACCTGCATGCGATTTTTCGCGAACGGCTGGACACGACGCCGCAGAACTACATTCGGCACCGCCGGATGGAACAGGCGCGCAGGCTCATTCGCGACACCGACTGGCCGCTGGGCCTGGTGGCGCGGCAAGTGGGCTTTACGGATCAGGCCAGTTTCTCCCGTGCCTGCCGACGCTATCTGGGTGGCACGCCCTCCCGCCTGCGCCGTAGCCTCCAGTCGCCGGGCGCCGTCCCGGCAAACGCCATTCCATAGCCTGGAACAAGTCTTTCAGAGTCCGGGCAAAGTGCATGGTATCGGCTGGTGTCTAGGATCAGACAGTGATCCCCCGGTTCCGGTGCGGCCTGCGCCGTGTCGGATCCTGCTGGCACAACAATCCATGATCCGTCGACGGCCTGCGACCGTCGCAGGAATTAGGAGGGCAGCAATGATGAAGTCCGTTGGTGCACAGTCACACGGGAATCCGGCATCGGGCCGCAGCTGGTGGGCAGGTGCGACCTGTGCGGGGCTGTTGGCGGTGGGCGGCGTGCTGGTGCCAGCCCTCGCAGCGGCAGATGAACCGCGCCAGGGCGGCACCCTGAACGTGATTCTCGACCCGGAGCCGCCGATGCTGATTCTCGGCCTCAACCAGCAGTCCCCGACACAGGTGGTTGCCACCAAGATCTACGAAAGCCTGCTGCGCTATGACTTCGACCTGGAGCCCATGCCGAGCCTGGCGCGGGAGTGGGAGATCTCCGACGATGGCCTTACCTACACCTTCCATCTTCAGGAAGGCGTGACCTGGCACGACGGCGAGCCGTTTACCTCCCATGACGTGGTGTTCACGGCCACCGAGTTCCTGCCGGAAACCCATCCCCGGGCAAGCTCCAACTTCCGCCAGCTCGAGGATGTCACCGCGCCGGACGACCACACCGTGGAATTCCACCTGGACGAAGCCTATCCGGCATTCATCCTCGCCTTCGAGGTGGCCAGCTTCCCGATCATGCCGGCGCACATTTACGAAGGAACGGACTACAACGACAACGAGATGAACGATCACCCCATCGGCACGGGGCCGTTCAAGTACGAGAGATGGAGTCGAGGGGATTACGTCCACCTGGTGGCCAACGAGGACTACTGGCAGGAGGGCAAGCCCCACGTGGACGAGATCTACTTCCGGCTGATTCCGGACGCTGCCTCCCGGGCACTGGCGCTGGAAACCGAGCAAGTGGACATCAGTTCCTACAATAACATCGAGCCCTTCGACGTGCCCCGCCTGGAGCAGCTCCCGCATCTGGAGGTGGTCACCGAAGGCTACGAGATCGCCGCGCCGCTGACCTGGATCGAGATCAACCACCGGGTGGAACCCATGGATGATCCGCGCTTCCGCCAGGCGATGATGTATGCCCTCGACCGCGAGTTCATCCGTGACAACATCTTCATGGGGCTCGGCCGCATTCCCACGGGGCCGATCAACTCGGTGACCATCGAATACTCGGACGATGTGCATATCTACGAGCACGACCCGGACCGGGCCGTCGAGCTGATGGAGGAGATGGGCCTGGAACGGGATGGCAACGGCAACTTCGCGCAGATCGAAATGCTTCCCCTGCCCTACGGGGAGACCTTCATCCGCCTTTCGGAGTACATTCGCGAGAGCCTGGGCCAGGTGGGTATAGACGTGCGCCTGCGCAGCACCGACTCCGCGGGCTGGGCGCAGCGAGTCGCGGACTGGGAGTACGAGATCACCAACAATTTCGTCTACCAGTACGGCCACCCCGCCCTGGGGGTGTCGCGGACCTATATCTGCGACAATATCCGCCAGGGCGTCCTTTTCACCAATACCATGGGCTATTGCAACGAGCGCGTGGACGAACTGTTCGCCGAGGCGGCGGTGGAGAACGACGAGGAACGGCGCGCCGCCATGTACGAGGAGGTACAGCAGATCCTCGTGGACGAACTGCCCGTCCTCTGGCTGCTGGAGATGGAATTCCCCACCATCGTGAACACCCGCGTGCGCAATCACACCACGTCCGCCGGTGGCGTGGCGGATACGTTCGCCGACCTCTGGATCGACGAATAGCGGCTTGATGTTCCGATACTCCGGGGGCGGTGCCGTCCCGCCGCCCCCGGACCCTACCTTTTCATACAGGGAGAACGACGCCCGCCATGGCAAAGATCGGGCTGTTCCTCGCCAGACGCCTCGTCAAGGCGGCGATCATCCTGTTTTTCATCGTGCTCATCAATTTCGCCCTCATCCGGGCGGCGCCGGGCGATCCGGCGGCGGTGATGGCAGGCGAGGCCGGAGCCTCGGATCCCCAGTACGTGGAACTGCTGCGCCAGCGCTTCGGGCTGGACGAGCCGCTCCACACCCAGATGTGGATCTACGTCAGTTCGGTGTTCCAGGGTGACCTGGGGTTCTCCTACCGGCAGGGGCGCTTCGTCAGTGACCTCATCCTGGAGCGGCTGCCGGCAACCCTGCTCCTTACGGTAACCGCCTTCATCTTCGCCCTGGCGATGGGGGTGCTGCTGGGCACACTTGCGGCCATGAAAGTGGGCCGATGGGCGGACACGGCGATCACTACCCTGGCACTGGTCAGCTACGCCACGCCGCTGTTCTGGCTGGGTCTCATGCTGATCCTGCTGTTCAGCGTGCATCTCGGCTGGCTGCCGTCGTTCGGTTTCGAATCCGTGGGGGCCGGGCATACTGGGCTCGCGCGGGTGGCGGACGTGGCTGCCCACATGGTGCTCCCGGTGCTCACTCTGGGCCTGTTCTACATGGCGGTGTACACCCGCCTGACACGTTCCTCGATCCTGGAAGTGCACGAGATGGATTTCGTCAAGACCGCCCGGGCCAAGGGAGTGACGGAAGGCAACGTGATGATGTTTCACGTGCTGCGCAACGCCATCCTTCCAGTCATCACCTTCGCCGGTTTCCAGGCCGGGCACCTGATCGGGGGCTCGATCCTGGTGGAGACGGTTTTCGCCTGGCCGGGCATCGGCAGGCTCGCCTTCAACGCCCTGCTGCAGCGGGATTATCAGGTACTGCTCGGGGTGTTCGTGGTGACGTCGATACTGGTGCTGTTGTTCAACATCATCACCGATCTGCTGTACACGGTCATCGACCCGCGGATCGAGGTGGAGTGACATGAACCGGGACTTCTGGAACGCTTTCGCAAGCAACCGGGGAGCCCTGGTGGGCCTGGCGATCCTGGTGGTGGTGGTGCTGATGGCGATCTTCGCCGATGTGCTCTATCCCCGCAGCCCCTGGTCCATGGTCACCGCTCCCTTTCAGCCACCGCTTTCGGACGACGTTCTGCTGGGCTCGGATACCCTCGGCCGGGACATCGCCGCCGGTGTCGTCCACGGCTCCCGGGTCTCGCTGCTGATCGGGCTGATCTCCAGCCTGGTGGCATTGTTCATCGGTGTCACCCTGGGCGCGCTGGCCGGTTACTTCGGCGGCTGGGTGGACGACGCCATCATGCGCTTCACGGAGCTCTTCCAGACCATTCCCAACTTTGTGCTGGCGGTTGTGCTGGTGGCGATCTTCACACCGTCCATCTACAGTCTGGTCGCCGCGATTGCCATTGTCAGCTGGCCGCCCCTGGCGCGCCTCGCGCGCGGCGAGTTCCTGAGTCTGCGTTCCCGGGAGTTCGTGCTGGCGGCGGTGACGACCGGGCAGTCCACCCCGCGGATCATCCTGCGGGAGATCCTGCCCAACAGCCTCTCGCCAATCATCGTCGCCGCCTCCCTGACGGTGGCCACCGCCATTCTGCTGGAGAGCGCCCTCAGCTTCCTGGGCCTGGGGGATCCGAACATGATGAGCTGGGGGTATCAGATTGGCGCTGCCCGCACCGTGCTCCGGCAGGCCTGGTGGATGAGCTTCTTTCCCGGGATTGCCATACTCATCACCGTGCTGGCGATCAATCTGGTGGGGGAGGGGCTGAACGATGCGCTCAATCCCAAGCTGGCACGCAAGGGGAGGGGTCGATGAGCACGGCCAAGCAGCCGGTCCTGGAACTGCGCAACCTGAGTGTGAGTCTGCCCCCCGGGGGTGACCGGCCGTTTGCGGTGGAACAGGTGAACCTCAGGGTGGCGGCGAAGGAGATTCTCTGTATCGTCGGCGAATCCGGCTCCGGCAAGTCCATGGTCGCCCATGCCATCATGGGGTTGCTCCCGGAGCCCCATGTAAAGGTCGCCGCAGGCGAGGCGCTGTTGAACGGGGAAAACCTGTTTACCATGTCCCGGACCCGGCAACGGCAGGTCCGGGGCGTGGGCATGGGCATGATCTTCCAGGAACCCATGACTGCGCTCAATCCGCTCATGCGGGTCGGGGAGCAGATCGAGGAGGCGCTGCGGCTGCATTCGGACCTGGATGGCCGGGGTCGTCGCGCCCGGGTGCTGGAACTGCTCGCGGACGTGGGGCTGCCCAATCCCGAAGACCTTCGCCGCAGCTATCCCTTCCGCCTCTCCGGAGGTCAGCGCCAGCGGGTGATGATCGCCATTGCCCTGGCCCTGGAACCGGATCTGCTGATCGCCGACGAGCCCACGACCGCCCTGGACGTGACTACCCAGAAGCAGATTCTCGACCTGATACGCAAGGTGCAGGCGGAGAAGGGAATGGGGGTGATCTTCATTACCCACGACTTCGGTGTAGTGGCGGAAATCGCCGACTCGGTGGCCGTCATGCAGCACGGCCGCTGCGTCGAGTACGCCCGGGCGGAGCAGGTGCTGAACCGGCCCGAGCACACCTATACCCGCGAGCTGATCGCCGCCGTGCCCCACTATATCGAGCACCGCGAGGACTTCGTCCGGGAAGGGACAGCACTGCTGAAGGCCGACAGCGTTCGCAAGGTCTTCCAGGTCGGCGGCGGATTCCTCCGCCGTGGACGCGAACTCATCGCCGCGGACAACGTCTCCCTGACCATTCATCCCGGGGAGACGGTGGGGGTTGTCGGCGAGAGCGGATCCGGCAAGTCGACCCTGGGGCGCTGTATCGTCGGGTTGCACAAGGCCGACGGGGGTCGCATCGTTTTCCAGGGCACCGACCTTGTGGGGCTCAGCCGCAAGGCCTTCCGGCCGTTCCGCAAGGATGTGCAGATGGTATTCCAGGATCCCTACGCCTCGCTGAACCCCCGCTACCGCGTGGCGGACATCATTTCCCAGGGTCCCATTGCCTTCGGTACCCCGCGCAAGAAGGCCCATGAGCGGGCTCGGGAGCTGCTGGAACTGGTGGGCCTGGACGCCTCCGTGGCGCGCCGGTTCCCCCACGAGTTCTCCGGTGGTCAGCGCCAGCGTATTTCCATCGCCAGGGCCCTCGCCCTGGACCCGAAACTGCTGATCGCCGACGAGCCGGTCTCGGCCCTGGACGTCTCGGTGCAGACGCAGGTGCTCGACCTGCTGGACGACATACGTTACCAGCTCGGCCTGGCCATGCTCTTCATCACCCATGATCTGCGGGTGGCGGCCCAGGTGTGCGATACCATCGCCGTCATGCAGACGGGCCGAATCGTGGAGCTCGGAACCTGCCGTGACGTCTTCTCCAATCCGACGCACAGCTATACCCGCACGCTCCTGGATGCCATTCCCGGCCAGCAGTGGGAGATCCCCGCCGATCTGCGGCACCTGCGCGGCGAGCGCGCCCGACGTCCCCGGGAGGTTTCCCGGTGACCGGCGAATGTCCAATTGACGGCGACCGCCTCTGGCGCAGCCTGATGGAGATGGCCAGGGTCGGGCCCGGCGATCAGGGCGGCAGCCGGCGACTGGCCCTGACCGATGCTGACCGGGCGGGACGCGAGTTGTTCATGGACTGGGCCCGGGAGGCCGGCTGCAGCCTCGTCACGGACTCCATCGGCAATCTCTTCGCGCGCCGCCCCGGGACCGTTCCGGACCTGCCTCCGGTCGTCCTGGGAAGCCACCTGGATACCCAGCCCAGCGGCGGCCGGTTCGATGGCGTACTCGGTGTGCTGGCGGGGCTGGAAGTGCTGCGCAGCCTGAACGACCGCGGCCTGGAAACCCGCCACCCGGTAGAGGTGGTGGTGTGGATGAACGAGGAGGGTGCCCGGTTTTCCCCTCCCATGATGGGTTCCGGAGTCTGGGCAGGGGTGTTCTCTCCCGAGGAGATCCTAGCCAAGGAAGCCCAGGACGGCCCCCGGCTCGGGGACGAGCTGCAGCGCCTCGGCTGGGATGGACCGCAGCCGGCCGATCATCGCCAACGACCTTTCGCGGCGTACCTGGAGCTCCATATCGAGCAGGGCCCGGTACTTGAGGATGTCGGCTGCCAGGTGGGTGTGGTTACCGGTGCCCAGGCCCAGCGATGGTACGAGGTCACCGTCACCGGCCAGGAAGCCCACGCCGGCCCTACCCCCATGCGGTTGCGTCGTGACGCACTCGTGGGTGCGGCCCGGATCGTCGAACTGGTCAACCGGATCGGCCGCGCAGGTGACGACGAGACCTGTGCGACGGTGGGGATCCTGGACGTCTACCCCCATTCCCGCAACGTCATTCCCGGGCGGGCGTTCCTGACGGTGGACCTGCGGCATCCGGACGAGGATCACCTGGCCGAGTTGCACCAGCGGTTCCACCGCTATGCCCGGGCGGTGGCGAAGGCGGAGGGGCTGGAGATCGATGTCCGGGATTTCTGGCACAGCCCGGCGCGCCCCTTTGATCCGACGCTGGTAAGCCGCATTCGCGACGCCGCCGGGAAACTTGGCTACAGCCACCAGGATATCGTCTCCGGGGCCGGCCACGATGCCGTGTACGTTTCCCGCGTCTGTCCCGCCGCCATGATCTTCGTCCCCTGCGAGGGTGGTATCAGCCACAACGAGGCGGAGAACATCCAGCCGGACGATGCGCGACGTGGCTGTGCGGTGCTCTTCGAGGTCGCCCTGGAAACCGCCGGCGGTGCGTGAATCATGCCCCTTTCCGGAAGTCTGCTGGCGGTGTCGGAACAGGGTCGCGCCCAACTGGCGAAACTGGGCCTGGTGGTCGCGATCGGCATGTTCTGGGGAGGCAACTGGCCGGCGGTACGACTGTCCCTGGAGGAGATCCCCCCCATCACCCTGCGGGCCATCGGGTTCACCGTGGGGGCGCTGGTCCTGCTGGGCTGGGCAAGATTGCGGGGCCTCCACCTTCGGGTGCCGGTTTCGGAGCGCCCCTGGCTGGTGGTCGTCGGTCTGCTGAGTATCCTCGGATTCAACCTCTGTACCGCCTTCGGCCAGTTGCTGATGCCGACGTCCCAGGCGGTCATCATCGCTTTCACCATGCCGCTATGGGCGACGTTGCTTTCCATTCCGGTACTGGGTGAGCGGGTGCTGCTGCAGCAATGGCTGGGACTCGCCCTGGGGTTTGCCGGGCTGCTGCTCTTGCTGGGGCCGGCGGCGGCCGGCACGGCCGGGACGGGCCTGC
The DNA here is from genome assembly GCA_007134055.1 of Ectothiorhodospiraceae bacterium. Lineage (GTDB taxonomy): Bacteria > Pseudomonadota > Gammaproteobacteria > Nitrococcales > Aquisalimonadaceae > Natronocella. The sequence goes on from SLLM01000340.1 coordinate 8,683, forward strand.
TCGGGCCGTTTCTGGTACTGATTGCGGCGCTATCGTGGGCCGGGGGCACCGTGTTGATCAAGCGGCGGGGGAACTGGCTCAGTCACGTGGTGGTGATTACCGGCTGGCAATACGTGGCCTGCGCCGTGCCCATGATCGTCCTCGCCGTGCTGCTGGAGCAGCCGCATGCGCCGACCCGGTGGAGCCTCTCCACCGCCCTGGGCCTTGCCTATCACCTAGTGTTCGCGGTCTGCCTGGCGCAGATGCTGTGGTTCGTGATGGTCCGGCGACTGACTGTCGGTCAGGCAACCATTGCAACCTTTCTCATACCGGTGATCGGTGTGGCGAGCTCCATCGTGGTCCTGGCTGAACCCCTCAGCGCGCGGCTGGTGGTGGCATTGCTGTTCACACTGGGAGCCGTTGGGTGCGTCATGATCGGCCGACGGCAATCGACCGCCGCACCGCCGGCGGCGCAGGAGTCCAGATCCGGGAGCGGATGATGAAGCTCTACTACCATCCCGATCAGGCCCGTCACGCCCCCGCCAGCTTCCTGCTGCGTGGTGAGTGGGCGCCAAGTCCCGAGGGGCCGGTGCGGGCGGACCTCATGCTGGAGGCCCTCGGGGCGGCTGGTCATGCCGTCGCGCAGGGGTTGTCGGATCCGGGGACGCAAGCACTGCTGCGGGTCCACAGCCAGCGCTATATCGATTTCCTGCGGACCATTCACGAGCGCTGGCGAGAGCTGCCGGATGCATCCAGGCTGGTCATCCCCAACGTTCATCCGGTGGGCGGCGGCCATCATTACCCATCCCATCCCGTGGGCCAGGCGGGCTGGCATCTGCACGACATGGCCTGCCCCATCGATGCGGACAGCTGGGCCGGGATCCGGGCCAGCGCCGGGACGGCCGTGACAGCGGCGCGGGACGTGATTGCCGGTGCGGCGATGGCGTACGCCCTTTGCCGCCCCCCAGGGCATCACGCGGGTCCGGAGCGGGCGGGAGGATTCTGTTTCATCAACAATACCGCCGTGGCAGCCGCCGAGTTGCGTCAGCGCTTCCACCGGGTCGCCATCGTCGACGTGGACGTGCATCACGGCAACGGTACCCAGGACATCTTCTACCACCGGGGCGATATCTGGACCGGTTCCCTGCACGCGGACCCGGACCGCTTCTACCCGTTCTTCTGGGGCGGGGCGGACGAGTGCGGCAGCGGCGATGGTCACGGCTGCAATGTCAACGTGCCTCTACCGCTTGGCAGTGACGGGAGAGTCTTTGCGCAGGCGCTGGACCGCCTGCTGGAGATGCTGGGGGCATTCCGGCCGGATGTACTGGTCGTCGCCCTGGGCCTGGACGCGCACAAGGATGACCCGCTGGCCGGCCTTGCGCTGATCAGCGATGACTTTCATGCCATTGGCGCCCGGCTGCGGGCGTTGCGGCTTCCCACTGTGATCATCCAGGAAGGCGGATACCCTACCCCGTCGCTGGGGCCGAACCTGGTGCGTTTTCTGGATGGTTTCCGCCGGCAGCCGAACGGGAGGAGTACGCCATGACGATTACGACCATTGCACCGGGACCGCGCATGAGCCAGGCGGTCATCCACAACGGAACGGTCTACCTGGCCGGCCAGGTAGCCGAGGACGCGTCCGCGGATGCCGCCGGGCAGACGCGGCAGATTCTGGAGCGCATCGACGCCCTGCTGGCCAGGGCCGGTACCGACCGGGAGCACCTGCTGTCCGCCACCATCTGGATGGCGGACCTGGGCGATTTCAATGCCATGAACGAGGTTTGGGACGCCTGGGTCGTGCCGGGTCATACGCCCGCCCGCGCCTGTGTCGAGGCGCGCCTCGCCCGCGCCGACTGGAA
>SLLM01000280.1 GCA_007134055.1 Ectothiorhodospiraceae bacterium
CCCAGCGAAGCGGACGTGACCACGGTGAGCGGTGCCAGCAGCACCGCCAGCCGTTCCATCAGGTGACGGTTGTGCGCGCCCCCGCCGCAGATGACGACCCGGCCCGCCAGGCCGTCCATGTTCACCTGGTGAACACCGTCGGCGATGCTGCCGGCTGTCAGCTCGCATAGCGTTGCCTGCACATCCGTGGGTGACGGAACGGGGTTGATGCTGTCGATCCGGGTCATCAGCCAGGCGGCGTTGAACAGGTCCCTGCCGGTGCTCTTGGGCGGGGCGAGAGCGAAGTACGGTTCATCGCGCAGGCGTTCCAGGAGCGCGGTATCCACCGTGCCCGACCTCGCCCAGTCGCCGTTGTCATCGTAGGCCTCGCCCCGCTGCTGGAACGTCCAGGCGTCCATCAGGACGTTGCCCGGGCCGGTGTCGAACCCGATCAGGGCATCCCCGGCGTCTGCCGGCAGCCGGGTAAGGTTGGCCATGCCGCCGATGTTCACGAGCACGCGAACCTCGTCCCGACTGGCAAAGAAGGCCCGGTGGAAGGCCGGGGCCAGGGGCGCGCCCTCGCCCCCCGCTGCCACGTCCCGGCGGCGGAAATCGGCCACCGTCGTGATGCCGGTGCGTTCGACGATGACGTTCGGGTCGCCGATCTGCATGGTTACCGGGCAGGGTTGGCCGGGGCGGTGCATGATGGTCTGCCCGTGGGAGCCGATGGCGCGCACGTCCCCGCGCTGCAGCCCGGTATCGCGCAGCAGTGCGAGCACGGCATCCGCCAGGGCTTCACCTACCTGCACGTCCAGTTCGGCGATCTCGCCCAGGGGCGCATGCCCGTCCACCGCCAGCAGCGCCTCCCGCAGATCCGCCCCCAGCGCGTGGCTCACGGTGGCAAGCAGCTTCGGGCCGGTCGCGGGAAAGGATGCCGCGACGGCGTCGATGGAATCCATGCTGGTACCGGTCATGAGACCGATGTACACCGCGTTGTCCTGCTCCGCCATGGTTCTCCCCTGTCTGCGCTGCGTGCCTGCAGACTACTGTACACCGAGGCGGGAAAAGGCCGGCCGGTGGGCGGCCGACGCCTGCGGGTCACCCGGCACGGGCTGCCGGGCGTGCGTGCCGATGGCGTGGCAATCGTTCCGGAAAGGTTAGTAGAATCGCCGCTTCTGCCAGCGGAGGAACACCATGACGGCCAACAGCGACGCGCTGTCCGAGCTCAAACGCGGAACGGACGAGATCCTGCTTGAAAGCGAGCTCCGGGAACGGCTCGACAGCGGCCGCACCCTGCGGATCAAGGCCGGCTTCGACCCGACCGCACCGGACCTGCATCTGGGTCACACGGTGCTGATCAACAAGTTGCGCCAGTTCCAGGATCTCGGCCACGAGGTGTACTTTCTGATCGGCGATTTCACGGGCATGATCGGTGATCCCTCGGGCAAGAGCACCACCCGCAAGCCCCTGACCCCGGAAGAGGTGAGCGCCAACGCCCAGACCTACAAGGAGCAGGTGTTCCGTATCCTGGACCCGGAGCGTACCCGCGTGGTGTTCAATTCCGCCTGGATGAGCCGGCTCACGGCAGCCGACATGATCCAGCTCGCCTCCCGCCAGACCGTCGCCCGCATGCTGGAGCGGGATGACTTTCACAAGCGCTACGCGGCCAACCAGCCCATCGCCATTCACGAATTCCTCTACCCGCTGGTACAGGGTCATGATTCGGTGGAACTGCGTGCCGACGTGGAGCTCGGCGGCACCGACCAGAAGTTCAACCTGCTCGTGGGGCGCCAGTTGCAGCAGCAGGCCGGTCAGCCGCCGCAGGTGGTGATGACGGTGCCGATTCTCGAAGGCCTGGACGGTGTTCAGAAGATGTCCAAGTCCCTGGACAACTACGTCGGCATCAAGGATGCCCCGGACGACATGTTCGGCAAGCTTATGTCCGTTTCCGACGAGCTGATGTGGCGCTATTTCGAACTCCTGAGCTTCCGGCCGACCCCGGAGTTGCGGCGGATGCGTGAGCAGGTGGAAGCAGGTGCCAATCCGCGGGATACGAAGTTCCAGCTCGCCGACGAGATCGTCGCCCGTTTCCACGGCCAGGCCGCGGCGCGAACCGCCCGGGAGAACTTTGTCGCCCGTTTCCGGCAGGGCGCCATGCCGGAGGAGATCCCCGTGCACGCCCTGCGGGCGGAGGGTGACGGCATTCCCCTGGCGGCGGTGCTGCGCCTTGCCGGCCTTGTCACCAGCAGCAGTGAGGGCAACCGGATGATCAGCCAGGGGGCCGTGCGCATCGACGGCGAACGGGTGGCCGACCGCAACCTTTCGCTTCCGGTGGGGTCGGAACAGGTGGTACAGGTGGGCAAGCGCAGGTATGCCCGCATCCGCGTCGAGGGCGGATCCTGAGGGAGTCCGACGGCGTTGTGCCGGCCCGCGCGGCCACGGCCTGGCCGGGAGTTGACCTCCCCTCGCAGAGGAGTATACTTCGCTTCCCCACTGCAACGGAGCCGTCACATACGGGCTTCCATGGCAGGGGTGGCCGGCGTTACAATGCGCGGCCTGCGGTGGTGCATGTTGTGTGCTGCTGGCTCTTTAACAAATTGGATCAGATGATTTGTGTGGGTGCTTGCGCTTTGGGTGGTGGATGCCATCGATATCGGTGC
>SLLM01000252.1 GCA_007134055.1 Ectothiorhodospiraceae bacterium
AGCGCCGAGGTTCTGGCCCAGACGATCGTCCGCCGGCTGGGAGGAACCAGGGCACTGCTCGCAGTCGTACTCTCGTGTGCCGTCATGACATACGGCGGCGTCTCGCTGTTCGTGGTTGCCTTCGCCGTCTACCCAATCGCCGCCGCACTGTTCCGCAAGGCGGACATACCGAGGCGGTTCATGCCCGCCACCATTGCGCTGGGCGCGTTCACATTCACCATGACCGCGCTTCCAGGCACGCCGGCGATCCAGAACGCGATTCCCATGCCCTACTTCGGCACGTCCCCCTTCGCGGCGCCCGGGCTGGGGCTCCTTACCGGCCTGCTGATGCTTGTGCTCGGGCAGGCCTGGCTCGACTTCAGGGTCAGGCGAGCCCGGGCTGCAGGAGAAGGTTACGGAGAGGATCCCGGATCCGGCCCTCGAATCGATAGGACACTGCGGGAACACTCCGCGGGCGAGGGCTTCGACCTGCTCGAAGTGCCTCCGGAGGCGCAGCCGCGTGACCTGCCGCCAGTATGGCTGGCAGTTCTGCCTCTCGTACTGGTCATCGGCCTGAACCTGATATTCACCACGCTGGTCATTCCGGCGATGGACACCGACTACCTTGCCCGGACCGAGTACGGGGCGACGACCATCGACTCGGTGCGGGGGGTGTGGTCCGTGATTGCCGCCCTCGTCATCGCAATCCTGGTTCTCGGCATTGCAAACGTCGTACGGCTGCCGAAGCTGACCGCAACCCTGGATAGCGGTGCCAATGCCGCCCTGCTTCCCATTTTCAATACCGCCAGCCTCGTCGGTTTCGGATCCGTGGTGGCATCCCTTGCCGCATTCGATGCCATCAGCTCCTGGGTTACCTCAATTGGAGGAGATAATCCATTGATATCACTGGCGATAGCTGTGAATGTGCTGGCGGGAATGACCGGATCCGCATCCGGCGGCATGAGCATCGCGCTGGCCACACTGGGGGACACCTACCTCGCCATGGGCCAGGCGGCGGGCATCTCCCCGGAACTCCTGCACCGGGTCACGGCTGTCGCGACCGGTGGGCTTGACGCGCTACCTCACAACGGCGCCGTCATCACCCTGCTGTCCATCTGCGGGCTAAGCCACCGGCAGGCCTACCCGGACATTGCCGTGGTGGGCGTAGTGGTTCCCATTCTGTCACTGATCTTCCTGATCACCGTTGGCACGCTGGTAGGTTCCTTCTAGACCGGCACGCCCTGCTTTCCCGTCCCTGAGCCGTGCATGCAGCGGACAGCTCACGAGGTGATCATTGACCATGCCGACAGCCTGCATGAAGGAATAACAGATCGTCGGGCCCACGAACCGAAACCCCTTGCGCTTGAGATCACGACTCAATGCCTCGGATGCCGGGCTTGTCGCCGGCACCTCGGCAAGCGTCCGGAACTGATTGGTCCTTTGACTGCCGCCCACGAAACTCCACAGGTAGTCGACAACGTCGCCCACCTCCTCCTGCAGCAGCAACCAGGCCCGGGCATTGCCGATGGTTGCCTCGATCTTGCGCCGGTTGCGTACGATCCCCCGGTCACGCATCAAGTGTTCCACATCGCTGGGCGTATACCGCGCGACCCGTTCCGGATCAAAATCCGCGAACGCGCGGCGATAACCCTCCCGCTTCTTCAGGATCGTGGCCCATGACAGACCGGCCTGCGCACCCTCCAGATTGAGCATCTCGAACAGGTGCAGCGGATCCCGACTGGGGAAACCCCATTCCCGATCGTGATAGCGCACATACTCCGGGAAACCCAGGCACCAGGGGCAGCGATCATCTGGATCCGATTGTTTCATGGCATGCTCCGGACAGATCACGTGCAGATGGCAGGCAAATTCTACTATGCTGTGGCAAAGCAGACCGGTTGCTGCGGCAACCCGGCGGGTCGTCCGGCCGCCTTCATGGCAAATGTCGCGTGCGGGTGCAGCTGAATCGTGGGCAACGGCGATCAGCGGATTCCGCGGCCTATCCGGGCGTACCGCCCTCCATCATGCCACTATCGGGAGATGCAGTCGGTAGTCGGCCTGCAGCCGGACGACAGCCGACTATCAGGCCAGGGGAGACGACCAAGGTGAGCGACGCGATACAGCATGTAATCGTCCCGGTGGATGGTTCGCGCCATTCCCGGGCTGCGGTGGGATACGCTGCACTGCTGGCCGGAAGAGCCAGCGCAAGACTCCATTTGCTGCATGTCTTTCCATCCAGCCCGGATATCCCCGTGGGCCCATCATGGGCCATGAATGACCTCGTGAACACGGATCTTGTCGATGAACAGCGTTTCGCGAGACTGCGGGAGAAATCCGCCGAAAACGCTTTTGCCGCCGCTCGGAAGCAACTTGACAAGGACATTTCCGCCGAGGAAGCCATACTCGACGGGGATCCGGCAAAAGTGATCGCCGACTACGCGGGCAAGCTGCCGGACTGCATGATCATCATGGGAGCCCGCGGCCTGGGCCAGGTGGGACAGATGCTCCTGGGCAGCGTAAGCCACCGGGTCCTGCACCAGGCGCCGTGCCCGGTGACGATCGTCAAGCACACCTGACGGCCCCGGGAAAGGACCCCGGGGCAACCGGACACTGTATCGACAGGGAACCCCCGGTGGACCGTCGGGGCGCGGGCCACACGCGAACGTGGCCACGGGACATGCGTTCCTGCCGCGCAAGCTGACCGACCGTGATCAAGAGACCAACCTCATGACAGAGACATCAACCACAATCATCGTGCCGGTAGACGGCTCCTCCTGCTCGATGCGCGCCCTGGCACTGGCGGCGGATCTGGCGGCACGGTTTCCCGCACGGCTCCGCCTGGTCCATGCCTCCTACCGCAGGCCGAGCCAGTTGCCCCATGCCGAGCGCCTTGTCTCGGAAATGGCGGCGGCGAGCCAGTACACCGAAGAGGAATTCACCCGTCTCGCCGAGCGCACGGCCCGCGAGGTATTCGCAAAGGCACGGCAGGCACTGGAAGGCAGGCCACTCGACGTGGAGGAAGTGATGATCGACGGTGACCCGGCCCGCGGCATCATCGCACAGGCTGCGGAGACACCGAACAGCATGATCGTTCTCGGTCGCAGTGGCATGAACCGCGCGGAAGAGTTGCTACTCGGCAGCGTCTCCCATCGCGTTGTCCACAAGGCACCCTGCCCGGTGACAGTCGTCAGCTGACCTCCTCCGGGAGTGCGGGGGATCAGATCAGGCGTAGTACCGACAACGAGATGAAGTTCAGCCCCGCATGTGCCAGGATCACCGGCCACAGCGTACCCCAGCGGACCACCAGGCGGGCGAAGACGACGCCGACCACGGCTGTCTGCAACACCCCGAACCAACCCTGGTAGGCATGCCCGAGGCCGAAGAGCAGTGAGGATGCCAGTACCGGCGCCCAGATACCCGGCAACAGCCGGCGGCAGCGATCCAGGATGAACCCCCGGGCGAGCACCTCTTCGTAGAAACCGATGAACAGGGTGATGGCCAGCAGGGTCCATGGCGCCATGTCCCCCGCCAGCCAGTCGGCAACGCCGGAAAGCCCTTCCTGATGGCGCTCCGCCAGCTCCGGCACAAGCTGCACCGCCAGCACCATGATCACTGCGTTGACCGCGAACACAAGGAGCAGCGCCAGGACGGCCCGGACCAGGTCGCGGACCCCCGGCCGGCGAAGACCCACGTGGCGCACCGTCTCCCCACGCCATCTGAGTAGCAGCCAGACGCCGAGCACGATCGCCCCGCCCTGGATCAGCAGGACCGTGATGAGCGACACTTCACCGGTGGCAGCGAGCGACCGCGCGACCGCGATCGCCATCACCCCGGCAACAACGGTCAGCACCAGGGCCAGCAGAAGGTCGACGATGGACCGGAACGCGGAGGTCCGGTCTGGTTCAGGCTGCATGAGCAACTCCTGTCGGCTGCCGCGCACAAACCATTCAATCCCGCTCCGGGGGCTTTCTCAGCCCGGCCGAGAGCAGTACGGCAACGACCGCCACCGCTGCCGCCATCAGATAGCTTCCGGTGAAGCTTTGTTGCCACTCGGCAAGCACGCCGGCGACAGCCGGCCCGGCGATCTGTCCGATACCGAACACGAAGGTTATGACGCCGAATGCGGCCGCAGCATGCTTCGGCCCCATGTAATCACCGGCTGCCGCGGCCATGATTCCGGGCACCGCCCATGCCCCGATTCCGAACAACAGCACCGAGAGGTACACAGCCCGGATATCGCTTGACAGCGCGATCAGCAGATAGGAACAGGCATGCACGGTAAACACCAGCATCAGGGCCGCGGGTCGGCCCCAGCGATCCGAAAGTGTGCCGAACAGGGGCCCCGAGAACAGGCTGAAGAAGCCTATCCAGGCCCAGTACAAACCGGCATTCGCCTCCGGCAGTCCGTACTCCTGCACCAGTGTCGTCACCACGAAAGTGGCGTAAATGGCGTAGGTGTAACCGAACGCCATGTAGATTCCACCCAGGTGCAGCAACAGCCGGGCCTTCTGCCCGGCAGCCATCGGCTCCGGTTCCTCCGGTGGGCGCCGTCCAGGCTCCGGTCCCGGAACGCCATCACGGGCGGCCAGGGGAGAAAGCCCCTTGTCAGCGGGGTGGTTGCGTACCAGGATCATTGCCAGTACGGCAATGATGAGCGACGCCGTGGCCAGCATCACCCAGCTTGCCCGCCAGCCTTCGGCTCCAGCCGCCTGGTTGATCCAGGGCACCATCAGTCCGCCGAAGATGATTCCAAACCCGCTCCCGCTGACAATCAGACCGGCTGCCCGGCCCCTGCGCACACGGCCGAACCAGTGCGGCACCAGTGCCAGCATCAGCACATTGGCGCATCCGCTGCCAAGCCCGGTGAGGAAATACAGCACCAGCACCTGGGAGAAGGACTGGGCGAAAGCTACCAGCATCATCGACAGGCCCACCAGAAACAGGCCGGAAGAGATCATTGCCCGTGCGCCGAACCGCCGCTCCAACGGTCCGACACCCAGGACAGAAAGCAGATAGCCAACAAAATTACCAGTGCTGATGAACCCCATCTCGGCATAGCTGAGGGGTAACGAGGCACTCATGGAAGGAAGCAGCATTCCCAGGGCGAAACGCCCCATGCCCAGGGAAGCCATCACGGTGAGGACGCCGACGAAGACGATGATCCAGCCGTAATGCAGGCCGGTGGGGCCTGCGCGGTTGCGTGAGGTTAGTGCCCTTGTCATAGCGCCTTTGAGGGTCGAATGGGTACTGCTTGTCGGCTGTCTGCAACCACGAGCCTCTCGGCCCAGAATAACGGAATCGCAACCCCTGCGCTGCAGTGAACCGTGTGTGCGGGTCCCGCTGGCGGTTTCATCCGGCTCCGGCCATCCCCCGCGCGTTCCGGCCGCGGGAATACCACCGTGACCCGGATCGCGGGGACCGGTTCAGCCAATCGCCTCCAGCATGCGGGTCAATTCCCGTCGCATGAACTCGCGGAAAACGCGGACCCGTGCCGGCGCCTCGCGACCACGGACAGAAATCGCATGCAGCTGCACGCGGGCGAGGGACCATTCCGGCAGCACCGGGGCCAGCAGCCCCGCGGATAATCCATGAGCGGCGACGATGTCGGGGATTGCGCCGATCCCGGCGTCCGCCAGCAACAGTCGATGCACGCCGGCATAGTCGCTCGCCCGAATGACCGGCCGGCAGACCACGGTCCGCCGTTGTCCCCGCGGCCCCGTCAGCAACAGTCTCCCTGCGCCCCCTGGTTGCTCCCGCGGCGCCACGAGGTCGTGATCCGATAACTCCTCCGGCCTGGAAGGGGCCGTCCGCCCGGCGAGGTAGCCTGGCGATGCGTACAGTGCAATGCGGAACTCCGCCAGGGAAGAGGATCGGTACCCCGAGTCCGGCAACGGCTCGGAGGCGGCACGCAGGGCGAGATCGATACGATGGCTGGCGAGATCCAGCGCCGCGTCGCTCAGGACCAGGTCAACGGCGATCTGTGGATGGATTGTGCGGAACTTCACGATCAGTTCCGGCAGCAGGTTCAAGCCCAGGTCGTGCGGCGCCGTGACTCGCAGATGGCCGCGGGGTATTGACCGGGACTGGCGGGCTCCCTCCACGGCATCCGCCAGCAGGGCCAGCGCGTCACGGGCCCTGGCATGGAAAGCGAGCCCCTCTTCAGTGGGGCTGACGGCTCGGGGGGTACGCGCCAGCAACGTTGCCCCGACCCGGCGTTCGAGCCGTGAAATGCGACGGCTCAGGCCACCCTTGCTCTCACCATGCTGGCGCGCGGCGGCGGAGATCGAGCCCTGTTCCACCACGGAACAGAACGCTCGGATGTCATCCAGGGAGCCGTGCAGAGTTTCCATTTTGTAAACCATACGTTGCGGGAATGCCATCTTACCTGGAAACGTAAACCAACGTAACGTTGTCTCCGTTCACTGAAGTCCCACTCATCTGCAAGGAGACCCGGCATGGTCAGCCCCGTTCATGATCACCTGTACAGCGACACTCCCAGCGCCCTCCCCGGCCTGGATCGCATCACCCCCCTGGCGTGGCCCCTGGTGCGCATCATCACCGGACTGCTGCTCATACCACATGGTGCGCAGAAGCTTTTCGGCTGGTTCGGCGGTCACGGCCTCAGTGCCACCGGCCAGTACTTCGAATCCGCGCTGGGCATGAGTCCCGGACTGCTCTGGGCCGGCCTAGCCGGCGCGGTGGAAGTATTCGGGGGCATCGCCCTGGTACTGGGTCTGCTGACCCGGCCGGCGGCGCTGGCAGTGCTGGTACTCATGACGGTTGCCCTCTCCGTGCATGTACCCCAGGGGTTCTTCTGGACCGCCGGCGGCATCGAGTATCCTCTGATGTGGAGCGTACTTGCACTTGCAATCCTGCTGCACGGTGGCGGCCGCTATTCCCTGGACGCCCGCCTGGGACTGCGTCTGTAGAGCGGAGCCGGAGCACGGAGACAAGCAATGAGCACCAAGGTTTTTCCGACACTTTTCATACCTCACGGGGCCGGTCCCTGCTTCTTCATGGACTGGGACCCGCCGGACACCTGGGCACGCATGGCAGGCTGGTTACGATCCCTGGAGGCGGCGGCGGGTGTCCGCCCCGCCGCCCTGCTCGTAATCTCCGCCCACTGGGAAGCGCCGGTGTTCACGGTGAGCGCCGGTCAGGATCCAGGACTGCTGTACGACTACTACGGCTTCCCGGAACACACCTACCAGCTCGACTGGCCCGCCCGAGGGGACCCGGAACTCGCCCGCCGCGTGCGCTCCCTGGTATCCGGCGCCGGCCTCGAGAGCGGCGAGGATTCCGACCGGGGACTGGATCACGGAGTCTTCATTCCCATGAAGCTGGCGTTCCCGGATGCCGGCATACCGGTTGTGCAGCTATCCCTGCAACAGGACCTGGATCCTGCGCTGCACCTGCGCCTCGGCCGGGCCCTCGCACCGCTGCGGCAGGAGGGGGTGCTGATTGTCGGTAGCGGCATGAGCTACCACAACATGCGCCGGTTCCGCCTGCGGGGCGGTCCTGTCGACCCGGACTCCCGCCGTTTCGACGACTGGCTGGAGCAGACTCTCGCCCTGCCGGACACTGAACGCGAGGAACGGCTTCGACACTGGGAATCCGCACCGGGTGGCCGTGCGGCCCACCCCCGGGAGGAACACCTGCTGCCGCTCCACGTGGTGGCGTCCGCGGGAAGCGAGTCCCGTGGTGAACGTGTGTTTCACGACACCGTCATCGGTAGCGTACAGTCAGCCTTCCGGTTCGGGGCACCCGTTGCCCCGGCGTGACGGCGAAGGGACAATCCGCCGGGATGGCCAGACTCGCAATCATCGGGGACGTACACGGCGCGTGGGATGCGACGGACTCGGAATACTTCAACGAGTCCGACTACCAATGCATCCTGTTCGTCGGCGACCTGGCTCCACTCGCCGGGGGCCAGAACGTTGCCAGGCGCATTGCCGAAGTGCGCCGGCCCGCGCTGCTGATTCCGGGGAACCATGACGGCTGCACGCCGTTGCAACTTCTGGCAGAGATACGTCACCGCCCGCGGGCGGCCGCACGCCTGAGCCGTGGGCAGGAAGAACGCCTCCGGAAGCTGGACGCGGCGCTCGGCAGTGTGACCCTGACCGGCTACAGCCTGCACCGATGCGGGGAACTCGACATCATTGCGGCCCGACCCCATGCGATGGGTGGCGATCGCCTGTATTTCCGTGACTACCTGTACCGGCGCTTCGGAATACGCACCATGGCCGAATCCACCAGACGGCTGAAACAGCTGGTGGACCAGGCGGGCGATGAGATCCTGTTCCTCGGGCACAATGGCCCTGGCGGCCTCGGCAAGACCCCGGATTCGGTCTGGGGCTGCGATTTCGATCCTGCCCGGGGCGATTTCGGGGAGCCCGATCTCCGGGACGCCGTCGAGTATGCCCGGCATGGCGGCCGCCGTGTGCATGCCGTGGTGGCGGGCCACATGCACCATCGCATCCCCGGCGGATGGCGTCGCTGGTGGCACCGTAAAAACGGAACCTGGTTCCTGAACGCCGCCCGCGTTCCGCGTATTGAATCACGCGACGGCGGCCGCCAACGGCATCACCTGCGACTGGAAACCGACACCCGCGGGGCATGCGTATCCGAGGTATGGGTCCGGGACGATGGCACGGAGACGCTGCTCCCGCCCTCATGAGCGGCGGCCGTGATCCATCAACCCGCAAGCCGGTTTTGGCAGTTGAGCTGCAGGAGCAGAATTCCCGCCGCGTAACAAGCGCACTTCCGGTCGATCAAACTGGACATGCGCCGATCCATGCTCAGCTCGCAGCGAATCGGAGGCCAACGTGGCCCGGCAACATGGTCTCTGGTTGTCCTGGCACGATCACGTGCGCTCCCGATCACTGAGCGCGGTTCTGCAGCTACCGTTCCGTGTCTATTCGCGTCCGTCCGGCGGCGCCCTGCGCCATGTCGAGGGGTCGCTGTGGACCATCTGGATGCTTGCCAGGCACCGGCCGCGGGTCATCTTCCTGCAGAAGTCCTTCATGTTGTTACTGCTCTGCGCGCTCTATCGCCAGATCCGCGGTTCCCGTGTCTGCATCATCAATGACTGCCATAACAAGTCGCTCCGCAGGGATGTCAGTGGAGCACTCGGTATCGTGTTCCGCTGGCTCAAGCGCTGGTCCTTCCGGCGGGTGGATCTCGTTCTGGTCTCGAATCCGCAGTTGATTGCCGAGGCGGCATCCCTGTGCCCTGAAGTCAGACCTTGCGCGATCCGTTGCCTCATGTGGCCGACATGCGTCCGCCGGATCTTGGGGGGGCATACGTCCTGTTCGTCTGTAGCTTTGCGAGCGACGAGCCTGTCGATCTGGTCTTTGCCACGGCGACTGCCATCACTCGGCAGTCGGGGCTTCGCTGCGTCATCACCGGTGATGCCTCGCGGATCTTACTAACCTTTCAGGAAGTATTGTCAGGTCTCAGCGCCCTTGTGCGGCTTGCCGGCAAGGCGCGCGAGCGCAGGCGTGGTGATTCCACGTCAAGGTAGCGCAACGCCGGCGGCGAGCCGCACAAGGGCGCCCTGCGGGTGGTTTCTGCGCCGCTGTGGACTGCGTTGCTCGTCGGTCATGTAGCTACGGCTACACTCCGCTCCTCGCGCCTTGCCACAGCGGCGCAGAAACCACTGAGACCTGACAATACTTCCTGAAAGGTTAGTAAGTCTGACCGAAGACCAGGACTGCCTGCCCTGCAGCGCGTACGACGCGGTCAGCGCGAAGCGGCCGCTGGTGGCGTCTTCAACGCCATTGCTACGCGAGGTGTTCCATGGTCTGGCGTCGTTCGTCGTCCATGATCCGCAACAGATTGCGCGACGCGCAATCCAGGAAAGCAGGGATGCACCGGCAGTCTGCCCCGCCATGCGTCAAAGATTCCATTCTTCCTGGCGGGAGGAACTGACCGCAGCATGCGAGCGCGAAGCTTTGCGGGAATTTTGGAGCCTCGAAACGGTAGAAAAATTGTCCGGCAACAGCGGCTGGTTACGCATTATTCGTAGTGGCTCCAGAGCCTGAGAACTTTCACCACTCGCTCTTCCTCGAGCACCTGGTAGACCAGACGATGCTGAATATTGATGCGGCGTGAATAGGCCCCCGCAAGATCACCAATGAGCTTCTCAAACGGAGGGGGCTTGCAGTACGGATCTTCTGCGATTAGTGCGAGCAATTCCTTGGCTTTTGGCTTCAGGCCGCTGGAGGCCAATCTCTTTGCATCCTTCTGGGCTTCCTTGGTGTAAACCAACTTCCATGTCACCAGTCCAGCACCTCATCGCACTTATCGACGGGGGTCTCCATCCCCTCGCGAATAGATTCACGCATACCTGGTACGGAGAGCAGGTAAAGTGTTTCCTGAATAGCAGCCCAATCTTCTTCAGCCACCAGTACGGCTTTATTCCGCTTGCCC
>SLLM01000222.1 GCA_007134055.1 Ectothiorhodospiraceae bacterium
CGGTGTTCGCGGACGTGGCCCGGGCAAGCCGGGGCACGGGTTGCGGGCACTGCAACAATACTGGCTACCGCGGCCGTGTGGGTCTCTTCGAGATGCTGCTCCCCAGCCAGGAGATGCGCCACCGCATCGCCTCCGGGGCGTCGTTCGTGGACATCACCGCCCAGGCGGAAGCGGAGGGCCTGCGCACGCTGGTGCATGACGCCCGGGACAAGGTTGTTGCCGGTGACACCTCCCTCGCGGAGGTGCTCCGGGTACTCGGGCCGCAAGTGGTGGTCTGACCGGCAGTGGCACGGCGGGCCACTACCGCTGGCTGCTGCCGCGCGCCCAGTGGAAGCCGTCGGCGATGTGGGCGCGCAGTTCGCCATCGTCCCAGGGTTTGGCGATGAACTTGTAGATCGCGCCGCTGTTCACCGCCTCGGTGACGGCGGTGACGTCGGTATAACCGCTGAGCACCATCCGCACGGTGTCCGGGTACATGCGCTTCACGGTCCGCAGCAGATCCGTGCCGCTCGTTCCCGGCATGCGCTGGTCCACCAGCATGACATCCACCCGGTTGAGCGCCAGTGCCTCGAATGCGGACTTCGCATCGGCGGCCGAGAGCATGCGGTAGGGTTCCCGCCGCAGCAGCCGTCGCAGGGAGCTGAGCACGGAGGGTTCATCATCCACCACCAGGAGTGTGCCCTCGTCGTGCGTCCGCGGCATGATGGGGACCTGGCGCACCCGGTTGTCGCGCAGCAATGCCGTCAGTTCGTCCGCCTCCAGGGGGCGGTCGTAGTAGTATCCCTGCACCAGGTCACAGTCCTGCTGCTGCAGGTAGCCCACCTGCGACTCGGTCTCCACCCCCTCGGCGACGACGGCAAGTTCCAGTTCCTTGGCCACCCGGATGATCGCCCGGGTAATGGCGGCATCACCCGGGTTAGTGGTGATCTCGCGGATGAAGGTGCGGTCGATCTTCAGGGTCTGAACCGGAAAGTTCTTCAGGTAGCTGAGGCTCGAGTACCCGGTGCCGAAATCGTCCAGGGCCAGCCGGACCCCCAGCCTCCGGAGTTCGGACAGGGTTTGCAGATGCGCGTCCAGGTCGGATAGGAACGCGTTTTCGGTGATTTCCAGCTCCAGGGTATCCGGCGGCAGCCCGTTGCTGCTCATCGCGTGCTCCACTACCCGGGGCAGATCCGGCGCGGACAGCTGGGTGACCGACAGGTTGACGCTGATGCGGCCCGGCTCGAGCCCCTGGTCCTGCCACCGCCGCCATTGGCGACAGGCCTCCTCGAGCACCCACTGGCCGACAGGCACGATCAGGCCGCTGGCTTCCAGCGCATCGATGAACTGGTCGGGCCGGGCCGGTACGCTGCCGTCCCGGCGCCAGCGGAGCAGCGCCTCATGGCCGGTCACGGAACCATCTCGCAGCAGGATCTGCGGCTGGTAGGCCAGATAGAACTCTTCCTCTTCCAGCGCCGTGCGCAGACTGGTAACGAGCTGCAGGCGTTCCCGGGCCGGCTCGGAGGTGGTCTGTCCCGTGTCGGCGATGCGCAGCCCCGGGACCGCCTTGGCGCGGTTCAGTGCCCGCTGGGTATCGGCAATCAGCTGCTGGGGGTCGGTCTCCGGATTGCTGCACCAGTGCAGGCCAATGGACGGATTGAGATAGACCGTGTCGCCGCCGGGCAGCTTGACGGTAGCTTCCATGATCGTCATCAGACGGGTGGCAACATCGCTCACCCGCTCCTGACCCACAAGACCGGGTATCGCCAGCGCGAAGACGTCCGCCGAGCACCGTGCCGCCAGATCCTCCTCCCGGGCAAACTCCTCGAGTCGCGCGGCGACCCTGCGCAGCACGTGGTCACCGGTGGCATGCCCGTGCACGTCGTTGAGGTCGGAGAAACGGTTGAGATCCAGCATGAGCAGGCCCATGCCGGCGCCGTCCGCCGCGGTGCGGGGCAGCATGGCCTGCAGGTATTCCTCCAGCCGCGCACGGTTCGGCAGTTCAGTGAGCGGGTCGTGATAGCGGAGGAAATCCAGTCGTTCCCGGTACTGGATGGTTTCGGTGATGTCGCGTCCGGTACCGACCACCGCCACCCGGGTTCCGTTGTCATCGTGGATCGGCGTAATGGTCTTCTGCTCGTAGTAGATCTCGCCGGACTTCCGGCGATTCACGAACACTTCCTGGCAGGAATCCCCCCGCGTCAGGGCTTGTTCCATTCGCTGGTAGACGGAGTCGTCGTTGAGGCCGGAGCGGATCAGGTCGATGGAGTGGCCGATGGCCTCCTCCGAACGGAAACCGGTGACGCGTTCGAAGGCCGGGTTCACGAACGTAATGACGAACTGCTGATCCGTGACGATGACGGTATCGGCGGTCTGTTCCAGGATGCGGGAGAACAGGTGCATGCGCTCCCGGGACTGGCGCTGTTCGGAGATGTCTTCCAGGTATCCGTCCAGGGTGGAGCCGGCGTCGTCGGTAGACGGGGCGGCGGTCAACCGGAACCACGACGCGTCGTCGGGTCCCGCCAGACGGAATTCGACGCTCCCGCGCTCACCAGCCTGCACCAGTGCCTGCACCCGGTTGCGGACGGCCGCACGGTCCTCCGGGTGCAGAACCCGTTCCCAGGCC
>SLLM01000013.1 GCA_007134055.1 Ectothiorhodospiraceae bacterium
CCCGGCGTCCCTGCCGGGACCATCGGTTCCGTCGGTCCCGGCAGCCAGCAGCCAGATGTCATGGGCACCTTCCAGCATCATCGCGGCCCGCAACGCCAGGGCCTGTGCCCGCCCGCCACGGCCGGGGCGCTCCGGCAGGGCAACGGTAGTCTCCCCGCCCCACACCTGGATTCCCGGCGCACTGCACAGCACCGTCTGCGCAATCCGTTCCCCGGCGTCCAGCGCATCACCTTCCAGCAGCCGGTCGTGCACCACGACCGGCAGTGCGAACTGTTCGGCGCGACCTGCCACTGCCTTGCGGGCTTGCGCGTTGCTGGCCACGATGGTCTGGCTGATACGCTCGAAGATGCGATCGGACGGTTCCGGCAGCGGCGGTGCGGCACCGATCATGCTGCGTATCTCCTCCGGCAGGTCCTCCGGCAACGGTGCCGCCGGACCGGGCGGAACCAGCAATCCGGATCCGATCACCCACGGATCGTCCCCGGGCACATCCGAAATGAGCAGCAGCCGCACCGGTCGACCTTCCAGGTATCCGGCCAGGCGCCCGCCCTTGATGCAGGAAACGGCCCTTCTGATCGCATTCATTCGTGCGATGTCCAGGTGCCGCGAGAGCAGCCAGCGATTCAGCCGTCCCAGCTCCTGCTCGCCGTGACCCTCCGGCAGTACCTCCACCAGGCTGGAAGCCCCGCCGGAGATCAACACCATCAGCTCTCGGTTCCGGGGCAAGGTTCTCAGGAACGCCAGCAGGCGCTCGCCGGCCGCCAGGGAACCGGCATCCGGTACCGGATGGGAAGCCTGGAGGCATTCCAGCCGCGGATCGAGACGGCAGCGTTCGGTGAGATGGTCGTTCTTGGTGACCACAAGGCCGGACTCAAGCTGCTCACCGAGCACATCCATCGCGCCGTGGGTCATGCTGCAGGCGGCCTTGCCGATAGCCACCAAGGCAACCGGGCCCGTCGGCCGATCTCGTTCCAGCTGGCGGCGCACGGCGGCAGCGCCGCCGACCCGCTCCAGAGCGGCACGGAACAACGCCTCCAGCACGCCTCGGTGATCCATCATCACACCCCCCGGTGGTTCGCCCCTTCCGCCAGAGCGCGGGCCAGGTCTCGCTGGATGTCCACCGGGTCCTCCAGACCCACCGACAGGCGGATCAGGCCTTCCCCGACCCCCGCCCGCGCGCGTTCTTCCTCGGTGATGCGGCCATGGGTCGTAGTGGCCGGATGGGTAATCGTGGTCTTGGCATCCCCGAGGTTCGCCGTGATGGAGACCAGGCTGGTGGCATCGATCACCCCCCAGGCCGCTTCGCGGCCGCCCGCCACCTCGAACGACACGATCCCCCCGTACCCGTCCTGCTGGCGCCTGGCGAGGGCGTGATGAGGATGGTCGGGCAGGCCGGGATAGTGCACCCGCGTCACCCGGGGTTGTTCACTCAACCACAGCGCCACTTCCATGGCGTTCTCGCAGTGCGCCCGCATACGCAGGCGCAGGGTTTCCAGACCCTTGATGAACACCCAGGCATTGAAGGCGCTCATGGTGGGGCCGGCGGTGCGCAGGAAACCGAAGACTTCCTCGCCCACCAGGTCCTGCGGCCCGACCACCGCACCACCCACACACCGTCCCTGCCCATCCAGGTACTTGGTGGCGGAATGAATCACCAGGTCCGCACCAAGCGCGAGGGGCCGCTGCAGCGCCGGTGTACAGAAACAGTTGTCCACGACCAGCAGGCAGTCGCGCGCGTGGGCCAGGTCGGCCAGGTATCGGATATCGGCCACATCCGTCAGGGGATTGGACGGCGTCTCCAGGAACAGCATTCGCGTACGGGGGGTGATGGCCTGCTGCCAGCCTTCGTAGTCCGTCAGCGAGACGAAACTCGACTGCACGCCGAACCGGGGCAGTATCTTGCCAAACAGGGACACGGTGGTGCCGAAAACCTGCCGGGCGCACACGACATGATCCCCGGAGCGCAGCAGGCTCATGCAGGTGGCAAGAATTGCCGACATGCCCGACGCCGTCGCCACGCAGGTCGCCCCCCCCTCCAGGGCCGCCAGCCGCTCCTCGAAGGTGCGCACCGTCGGATTGGTGAAACGGGAATAGATGTTGCCGTCTTCCTCGCCGCTGAAGCGGGCCGCTGCCTCGGCCGCGTTGCGGAACGTGAAGCTCGAGGAGAGAAACAGCGCTTCTGACTGTTCCTGCTCGTTGGTCCGGTGCTGGCCCGCGCGCACGGCACGGGTATCGAAGCCACCGAGGGGATCATCCTGTTGCGACATGCAGCGTCCTCGACAATGCTGAATCGGGCGGGGCCCGGGAAGGCGGGCCGGACGTGGCGCCAGGAAGGCGATTGCCGACAGCAGCGACTGGACGAAAAAAAGCCGCCCCCACCGACAAAAGCAGGAAAGCGGTCACTCCGCTTTAGCTGCATTTGTTAAGCGCCCGCAAGCTGTAGCTCAAATCAGCGCTACGACAAAAGTTATCCGACGCCCGGGTGCATGTCAATCAACCCTGATCGAGTTGATGGGACAGGTCGGTCATCGGCCGGCGACTGCCGGCCTCCCCGCTTCTCGACGAATCGGAGCGGCGTCGCGCCAGCTCCCGCAGG
>SLLM01000090.1 GCA_007134055.1 Ectothiorhodospiraceae bacterium
CAGGTCCTGAACACTGATACCGAAGCGCTCGGCCAGGTTCTTCAGCTCTTTCTGCGCTTCCTTGACGTCCTCCTTGCGCCGTCGATTAACCTCTTTTTCGATGTCCTTTTTGAGCTGCTGCAACTGCTGCGCATTATACTTTGATAGATCCATCATAGCTCCTCGGGTAGAATGGTCTGACAGAAAACGGGAAGCCGACTTCTCCCTCATGTCAATCCCGCACGCCCCTTACCGGCCAGATAGAGACGCGGAGGACGGCCTGTTAATGCTCCCGCATGGGAATTGCCCGGTTATTATTGCCGATTTCAGGTCGCAAATAAATACTCCAAGCAATCATCGCGGGAATGGCTCATTGGAGCTTTTCCGCCGAGGCGCTATAGTTGCACAAGTTCATCTCGGGAGACCCTATGCAGGAACAGCTCTCCGCAACACCCGGCGTATTAACCGTGGAACTCGACATCCGGCACAGCGCGGAAGGCGAAACGCCGCCGGCGCCATTGCCCCGTAACCACGCCCAGGAGCTCGGCCGCGCCATGGCCGGGGATCTCGCCCGGATGCTGGGCAGCCTGGACGCCTATGGGCTGGTGACCCTCGGCGGCCTCTATGACATGACCGAACTCCTGCGGCCCGGTCTCCCGATGGTGGACATCCTGATGGATCTCTACCTCCGCAGCCTGCCCGATACCCGTTTTCAGCCAAGCCTCATGACCATCGGGATGGACGGCGATGATTTTCCCGTGCCGGCCATTGCGCCAGCAAGGCAACCCGGGGCCGGTCCGCTTTTCGCGATTCCGTTCCTGTTTCTCGGCACTCGCGAGAACATTGACCGTCTGAGTGGAGAAATGGAGAAAACCCTCCTGGAGAAAGGGAAAGCCTCCATGACAACCGGGGAAATCATTACACGACGTTTCGGCGTCCGTCCTGTCAACCTGAGTTACGCCACGCTGAACGACCTCTGCGCCCTGCTTCGCATTCAACTCGAACACAATGATTTCGGTGGGCTCTGGAAACTGCTGGAAGCGTCTCTGTTTCCCGACGGCAACGTGCACCGCGTGGAATTGGCGGAGGGCAACCACTTTCTGCTCCGGGACACCACCTGCTTCGCGGCGTTCCCGGGATTCCAGGACTGGGCGGCGGCCTATCAGGGGGAATCAACGCTGGACGAGGCCTGGGGGGAGTGGCACAGAAAGCAGCGCCAGTACACTGCCGGCATGCTGGCCCACGGCATTGAAGTCCGTGCCGTTCCAGGGCGGGCCGCCGCCACCCTCGGGCGATCCGACCCGGATCAGGCCTGGGGCGAGGCCGCAATGTCCGCGCTGCCTGGCGACGCCTCCACCCTGCGGGAGTTGATCGCGGGGAGCGAGGCGTTCGGCGGCGCCCGGCGCATCAGCCTGACGGAGCACCGCCTCCCGGCGCTCGGGCCGGTGGCCTACACGATTCTCGTCGAGGGGCCGCGGGGGGAGACGCTGGCACAGATCAACGAGTATCCCCTGCGTCCCGAGGCGGTCCGCGAGATTCCCGCGGCCTGGGCCGAGACCTCGCAGGGATTGGGCATCGAACTGGAAGTGAGCCAGCCGGGACGACTCGCACACCGCAGCCGTCCCGCCGCACTGCTTCCCGCGGAGGAAAGCGGCGATTCTATCCCGCACTGAACAGGCGGAAAAGCTCCACTTCAGGGGTTGAGATAGCAGTGCGACCAGCCACCCTGCTCGTCGCGCTCGTAACGCTCCCGGACGTGCAAGCGCCCGTCCCCCGCGGCCCAGAACTCCACCAGCGTCGGCACGACGCGGTAACCGCCCCAGTGCGGGGGCCGCGGCACCTCACGCCCCGCGTATTCTTCCTCGACCTGCCGAACCTGCAATTCCAGTGAGCTCAGGCTCTCCAGGGGTTCCGATTGCCGGGAGGCCCAGGCGCCAATCTGGCTCAGCCGGGGGCGCGTCGCGAAATACGAGTCGGCCTGCTGGTCGCTCACATGCTCGACAGCCCCCTCGACCAACACCTGCAACCCCAGCGGTGCCCAGTACATGCAAAGCGCCGCATGCGGGTTCTCCGCCAGGTGTTTGCCCTTGCGGCTGCGCTTGTTGGTGTAGAAGATGAAGCCGTTTTCATCCACGCCCTTCAGCAGCACGGTGCGCGCCGACGGCCGACCGTCAGGCCGCACTGTCGCCAGTGTCATCGCATCGAAGGTGGGAAGGTCGGCGTCCTGTGCCTGCTGGAAGATCTCGCAAAAACGGTCCACAGCCTCGCTTGGCAGCGTCATAGCGTCTCCTGCAGAGAGATCACACCCGGAGGTATTCTTCAGGTCCCCTGACCAGCGGCCTCGCGCGCCTCCGTCTCCGGCTCCACCCGCAGGCGCAGGCCGTCCATGCTGGTTATCACAAGCTGGTCGCCGCGACGAACCGGGCTGCCGGATTCAGCGTTCCAGACCTCACCTTGATAGCGAACCCTGCCGTTCCCATCGACGAAGTCGCTGACGGCAACCGCGCGCTCGCGCACCATGGCCTCCCGGCCGAACACCACCCTTTGCCGCCAGGACTTCAATGCCATGGTGCTGATACCCAGAAACACCACGAGGCTGAGCGCGGAGAC
>SLLM01000066.1 GCA_007134055.1 Ectothiorhodospiraceae bacterium
GGGGTGGAGAGGTCCTGCCCGTCGGTGGGCAGCAGCGGCGGGCCCGGAGCGCCGGGATGATCCACGCTGCGAAGCAGCAGGCTCACCAGGTTGTCCAGGGCCACCAGGCTGCGCAGGTTGTTCACCTTTCCCAGTGGCAGGGGAACACCACGCCGAACCCAGCGCATCATGCGCGCCATGTTGGCGCCGACACCCGGACCGTACACCAGCGGCGGACGGAGCACGACCAATTCCATGGAACCGGCAGCGGCCATCTCCCGGACCTCCCGTTCCGCCGCCCACTTGGACCGGGCGTAACTGCCCACCGGATTTACCGGGGTATCGGCGTGGAAGGGCCTTCCGGGGGCCGACGTCTCGCCGAAGACCTTGGCGGTACTCATCAGCACGAAACGCCGCGCGCCAGCAGCCACTGCCGCCCGGGCAAGGTCAACGCTGCCCTGGCGATTGACCGTGTCGTGCAACATCGCCAGTGCCCGGGCCGGCGCCCGGTCATGGGCCAACCCGGCCAGATGCACCACGCAATCGACGCCGTCCACGGCTGCCCGCACCGAGGCCGGATCCGAGAGATCCATGACGGCCTGCTCCTGACCGACCTCCGGCCATGGATTGCGAACACCCAGTCGCAGCCGCCGCTGGCCCGCAGCAGCGCGCACCAGTGCCCGCCCGATGAAGCCGTCGGCACCGGTTATCAGCAAGGGAGACTGGGCGTGGTTCATTCCCGGCGATTCGAATCCATTGATTCCTGACAAAGGGGGCCGGACCGTAGGGTAGGTGGCGCACCGCGGCACCTACCAATCAACCCCGGATCGCGAGCAACACGACCCGGGAGCATCACGGACCTCGCAGCACCTGACGGTACAGCGCCAGATGCGCGTCCACCACTGCGGTCAGGGAAAACCTTTCCTCCGCCAGTCGCCTGCCCGCCTGGCCCATCCGGAGGCGGCGCTCCGGATCGTTGACGAGTGCCTCCAAAGCATCCGCCAGGGCCACGGCATCCCGCGGCGGCACCAGAACGGCGGATTCCCCCGGGAGGACAGCATCCCGGCAGCCGGGGTGGTCGGTGGTGACGACCGCGCGGCCGGCTGCCGCCGCCTCCAGCAGCGATTTCGGCATGCCTTCTCCATAGTAGGAAGGAAGACAGACGATATGGCAATCCGCTAGCAGGCGTGGCATGTCCTCGCAGTGCCCCAGCCATTCTACGTGCCCGGACGCGTGCCAGTCCCGCAACCGGGACTCCGGAATCGCCGACGGATTGCCCGGATCCAGTCCGCCGGCGAGCTGGAAACGTGCGCTCACCCCCCGCCGGCGGAGCAGCCGCGCGGCCTCGACGAACTCCTCCACCCCCTTCTCCGCAAGCATCCGGGCCGGCAGCAGCACCAACGGCGGCCCGTCACCTTCGGGTTGCGGACGGAACTCGGACAGATCCACCCCCGACCCCGGGATGAGCGTGGCATCCCGCACTGCGCCCATCTGCTCCAGGGAGTCGCGGTCATGCCCGTTCTGGACCAAGACTCGGGCATTCCGGTGCCCCAGAGCGCGCCGGTACAGCCATCGGGCCATGGTGCGCAGCAATGCCGTCCGCCGTCCGCGCCCCACGAACACCGACCCCATGCCGGACACCGCGTACAGAACGCCCGGAACACGGGCCAGCCGCGCCCCAATACCGCCGTAGAGCACGGGCTTGATGGTGACGAGGTGAACCACGTCCGGCCGCAGCCTCCGGAACAGCAGGACCAGGGAAGCCAGCGTCCGCAGTTCGCGATCCGGCCGCAGGCCCTGTCTGCTGATCGGGAGCACGTGGTGCATCAGGCCGGCATCGATGACCACCTCACGGGCCGGCCCGTCGGCGGTGGCGACATGCACCTCCCAACCCGCATCACGGGCGGCAAGGGCAATGGGCAGGCGATGGGAAAGGAAGAAGGCGGGATCGTTGACGACGATGAGCAGACGACCGGAGGGGGGCTCGGCCTGGCGGTGCGGCGCGCACTCAGTCACGCACGTACCCGACCGCGCCGCGACGGTACGCCCCATCGTCCCGCCAACTGAGCCAGTCGGCGACCGGTTGACGCCAGTCGCCGTAGCGGTAGCGGAGATAGGCCTGAAGCTCGGCCGGGTACTGACACCAGGCCAGTTCCTCGAGCGTTACCAGGTTATCGAAGTAGCGGTGGGGAACCACCCAGGAATCCATGCGCGCGGCAACGCGCAGGGGAAACCGGGCGGCATCGCCGTGCCTGAGCCAGTAACGCCAGAGGGGCCGGAACAGGCCGCGAATCCGGGCGGCGGGGTCTGTTCCCTCCCCACCCGGCGTCGATGCTCCAATCGCGGGGCAGACCCATTCCTCCCCGAATCGGCGAAAGAACTTGATATCCACGGGCAGGGGCGGTCCGTCGGGACCCGCAGCAATATCCAGTTTGTAGATGCGTCCGGCATACCGCCAGGGATGAGCAGTATCAGACGGCAGCGAAGCAAGCAGTTCCGGGGCCTGATCATCCCCTAGAATGGCAAGGTCCACGTCCCGATCCCCGGGCAGCAGCGCGCCATCCCGCGTCAGGCCAAGGAGCGTGCCGCTGTCGA
>SLLM01000005.1 GCA_007134055.1 Ectothiorhodospiraceae bacterium
CAGGGCGAAGATCTCCCCCCGCCGGATATCCAGGTCGACGTGGCGGAGGGCCTGGTAACCGTCATCGTAGATCTTGGACAGTCCGCGGATACGGATCACGGCGTCCTCTTCAACTGCCGCTCCCGCGGCCGGCGAGCGACCGTATTCACCGTCTACCCCTGCCTGGTTGCGATTCCGGGTGTACATGCGTCTCCTGACATTCCGACCTTCGTGGAACACCTGCCATGCCCGCTCAGCGACCGGACCTGCGGCACCCCGCGACGGATTGAACTCCGCTGCCGTTTGGGTACCCTTGACGGGGTGCGGGCCACGGTCCTGCCAGCCCGCGTATGGACTGTAGCAATTTCCGTGGGGTGGAATGTCTGCTCCCGGGTCGGCGCGCCCGGTTAGGACGATTCGGCCACCGGCAAGCACCCGTACGGCAGCACAGATGATACAGGTACAGCCCGCACTCGGCGGCAGACTTCCCTGGGCCCTTGCCGTGGGCGCCCTGCTGTTCGTCCTCTGGCTGCTGCTGGGCGGCGGTCAAGGTCCGGTCTACGGCCTGATGGCCGCGACAGCAGGCGCGGGGATCGGCAGCTGGCTCGCACCCGGCACCCTGCAACGGCTTCGGTTGCGGCCGCTGCTGCGCTTTGCCGCACTGTTCGTGGTCCGCTCCGTGGTGGGCGGCATCGACATCTCCTGGCGTGCACTGCACCCGGCCATGCCCCTGCAGCCCACGTGGATCCGGTATGACCTCGGGTTGCAGAAGCCGGCAGGCCGGGCCCTGTTCATGATCACGATCAGCCTGACCCCCGGGACCCTGTGCGCCGAACAGCAGGGCGGGGAGGTCCATGTCCACGCCCTGGGTCCGGACATGGAACGCGGACTGCGGGAAATCGAGAACGCGATCGCGGCAGTTTTCGGGGAATCGCCACGGGGGCCGGGCGCGTGACGGGTCTCGCTGTCCTGGCGGCGCTGGCCCTGGTGATCTTCTTCGGACTGGGTCTGCTTCGGATCCACCTGGGCCCCACGGACGCCGATCGGATCCTGTCCATCCAGCTCTCCGGCACTACGACGGTAGCGATCCTGCTGCTGCTGTCGGTGATCGTGGACATGCCGGCGCTGCTCTATGTCGCACTGATCTTCGTGCTGTTCGCCGCGGTGATCGCCATCGCCTTTGTCCGCAACCCGAAGGGAGGCGCATGAGCATCAGCGCCTGGCTGGCCGCACTCCTGATCGTGGCGGGAACCGGCTTCTTCTTCGCCGGAACAATGGGCCTGCTCCGCTTTCCGGATGTGTTCTCCCGACTGCACGCGCTAACCAAGGCGGACAATACCGGTCTGGGCCTGGTGGCAGCCGGTGTAGCCTTGCTGCACCAGTCCTGGCGCCATGCCGCCCTGATCACCGTCATCTGGCTACTGGCACTGGCTGCATCCTCCATCGCCTGCCACCTGGTGGCCCGGGATGCCCTCGCCCGGGGAGAGCAGAGGGAGGAGAAACCTTGATCCTGTTCGACGGCGTGCTTGCGCTCCTGATCGTAGTGCTGGCCTGGCGCTGCGTAACGGCCGGCGATCTCTATCTCGGCATTGTGGTTTTCATCGTCATGGGGTTGATGCTGGCGCTGTCCTGGGCGCGTCTGGACGCCCCGGACCTGGCACTGGCGGAGGCGGCGATTGGCGCCGGCCTGCTCGGGGTGCTGCTGCTGAGCACCTGGCGGGCATTGCCGGGCCATCGCCGCCAGGACCGGGATCACCCCCCCGCCAGGAAGGCGGTGCGCTGGCTGGCGGGAGTCGCCAGCGTCGCCTTTGGCCTGGTCATGGCGGCACTTCTTCACGCGCTGCAGCCGGATGAGGACGCCGCTGGCGCCCTGGCGCTGGGGCGGTTGACGGAAGCCGGCGTGGAACAGCCCGTTACCGCAGTGCTGCTCAACTTCCGCAGCTACGACACCCTGCTGGAGATGGGAGTGCTGCTGATGGCCCTGATCGGCGCCCTGCTGGCCCGAACGCCGCTGGCTCCCTACGGCGCAGCCACCGACGACGGGACCGATTCACCCCTGATCCCGGTGCTGGCAACCACGTTCACCCCGCTGCTCCTGCTGGTAGGCGCGTTCCTCGTCTGGGCGGGCGCCTACGGCCCCGGAGGGGCATTCCAGGGTGGTGCCGTGCTCGGCGGCGCCGGCGTGGTCCTGGTGCTGTGCAACCGCCTGCAGGGCGCCCCCGAGGCTGGCATCCTGCTGCGCCTCCTGCTGGTCCTGGGCGTGAAGGTGTTCATCCTGGCAGGACTGCTCATGCTCCCCCTGGAGGGCGCCTTCATGGCCTATCCGCCTGGCCTGACATACCCGATCATGATTGCAATCGAATTCTGCCTGGCGACGTCCATCGCCGTCTCGCTGCTGTTGCTGTTCACCGGAACCCACGGCGTCAGGGTGCCGGAACGATGACGCTGCCGGATCCGTTCGCCCTGGCTGCGGCCGCCCTGCTCGCCCTCGGCTTTTACGGCTTCGTGGTCCAGCGCCACCCGTTGCGTCGGCTGCTCGCCATCAACGTGTTCGGCAATGGGGTATTCATGACCCTGATCCTGGTCGCCCGCTGGATGCCCGGCGGGCCGGATCCCATCCCCCACGCCATGGTGCTCACCGGCATCGTGATCGCCGTCAGCGCGACGGCAATGGGCCTCGCACTGGTACGGCGCGACCTGCGGCAGGGTGACGGCAAGGACGGAGGCGACCGTGACTGAATGGGTGCCGGTACTGGTCGTGTTCGTGCCCTTCCTCGCGGGGGTAGTGCAGTTCATGGCGGGAAGGCGTGTCATTGCCTGGTGGCCCGTGCTTGCCTCCGTCGCAACCGTGGCGGTGTCGCTGTGGTTGACGTTCGCCGTGGCTGCTGGCGGTGGAATCGAGCACTTCATGGGGGGCTGGCAACCACCGCTTGGAATCGCCCTGCGTGCGGATGGCCTGGCCACCGTCATGATTCTGCTCACAGCTGTCGTTGGTGGGCTCGTCTCCGTCTACGCGCTGGAAGCCCACGGTACCGGTGACCCCCGGGCAAGCCATTTCTGGGCCCTGTGGCTTATGCTCTGGGGTTCGTTGAACGCGCTGTTCCTGTCCGCGGACCTGTTCAATATCTACGTCACCCTGGAACTGGTGACACTGGCAGCCATTCCGCTGGTGCTGCTGGCAGGCCCGGAGAAAACCGTCACCGCAGCACTGCGCTATCTGCAGTTCGCCCTGTTCGGTTCCCTTCTCTACCTGGCGGGCGTCGCCCTGACCTACGGACTGGCAGGAAGTCTGGATCTTGCGCTGGTCGGTCCGGCATTGACCGATGGCGGCATCACCGGAGCAGTCGCGGCCACCTGCATGGTGGTGGGGCTGCTGGTCAAGGCCGCCGTGTTCCCGTTCCATGTCTGGTTGCCGGCGGCCCATGGCGGGGCACCGGCCGCAGTCAGCGCAA
Source organism: Ectothiorhodospiraceae bacterium (assembly GCA_007134055.1). Lineage (GTDB taxonomy): Bacteria > Pseudomonadota > Gammaproteobacteria > Nitrococcales > Aquisalimonadaceae > Natronocella. The sequence goes on from SLLM01000005.1 coordinate 3,432, forward strand.
TCCTCTCCGCCCTGGTGGTCAAGGCGGCGGTCTATCTCCTGCTGAGACTGTGGACCGGACCACTGGCCGGACTCGCCGATGGATTGGTCGCCCAGCTCATGGGCGCCCTCGGAGCTGCGGCGATCCTGTATGGCTCGATCCAGGCGTTCCGCCAGGAACGGCTGAAACTGGTGGTCGCCTATTCGACCGTGGCACAACTGGGATACATGCTGCTGTTCTTCCCCATGGCGGTGGCACAGGCCTGGGAGGGTGCGGTCTACCACGGCCTGTCCCATGGAGTCGCAAAAGCTGCCCTATTCCTCGCGGCGGGAAACGTCCTGGTCTACCTCGGCCATGATCGAGTCCGCGATCTGAAAGGTCTGGACCGGTCCCTGTCCGTGAGCCTGCTTGCCTTCGGCATCGCCGGCGTCAGCATCATGGGTCTGCCGCCAAGCGGCGGGTTCATCGCCAAGTGGCTACTTCTGCGCGCATCCCTGGAAACCGGTCAATGGTGGTGGGCAGTCGTCCTGATCAGCGGCGGCCTGCTGGCGGCGGCTTACATCTTCCGGGTGCTGCGCTACGCTTTCCTCCAGGCGCCGGACAGGCCACCCGCTACAACGGGACCCATACCACCCCCCATCATGGCACTGCCCGCTACCCTGCTGGCATTGCTGGCCATCGCCCTTGGCTTCACCGCGGCACCGTTGCTTGCGCTGCTGGGCGGGCTGCCGGAGGGCACGGGATGACCGGGATCTACGAGGCGATGCCCCTCTGGGTACTGATGACGTCCCTGGTCACGGCACTCATCATCTTTACCGCTGGTGAACCGTGGCACCGACTGCGTCCCGTGATCAACCTTGTGGGAGCCTCGGTGAAACTGGCCCTGGTGGGGGTGATGCTGTGGGGCGTACAGCTGGGCCATGCCTTCATGGTACGCATTCCCCTGCTCCCCGGGCTCGACATCGTACTTCACGCCGACGCGCTCACCATGCTGTTCGTGACACTGTCAGCAATCCTGTGGCTAGCGACCACGATCTACGCCATCGCCTATCTGGAACACGCCCCCAATCGCGCCCGTTTCTTCGGTTTCTTCAGTCTCTGCGTGGCCGCCACAATGGGCATTGCCTCTGCCGGCAACCTGCTCACCTTCTTCATCTTCTACGAGATGCTGACGCTGGCCACCTGGCCCCTGGTCGTCCACCGGGGCGTACCGAAATCCATGAATGCCGGCCGCATCTACCTGCAGTACACCCTGGGCGGCGGCGCGGTGTTCCTGCTCGGGATCGCCCTGCTCTATACCCTCGCCGGCCCCAGCGATTTCATTGCCGGGGGCGAACTCCTCCATCTGGCGGATGAGCATGCCGGGGCCCTGACACTCATCTTTTTGCTGCTGGTGGCCGGCACCGGCGTCAAGGCGGCGCTTGTGCCGCTGCACGGGTGGCTGCCGGTCGCCATGGCGGCTCCGGCTCCGGTGAGCGCGTTGCTGCACGCGGTGGCCGTGGTCAAGGCGGGCGCCTTCGGTATCGTTCGCATCGTCTACGACGTTTTCGGTATCGAGCTGATGGCGCTGCTCGACCTCGGCACACCGCTGGCGGTGATTGCCTCGGTGACCATCATCTACGGATCGCTGCTGGCCATCCGGCAGACGGATCTCAAGCGTCGCCTGGCCTACTCCACCGTCAGCCAGGTCTCCTACATCACACTCGGGGTCGCCCTGGGCAGCCCGCTGGCCAGCATCGGCGGCCTCGTTCACCTGGTCCACCAGGGTCTGACCAAGATCACACTGTTTTTCTGCGCCGGGGCCTACGCGGAAACTCACGGCATCCACCGCATTGACGAACTCGACGGAATCGGCCGCCGCATGCCCTGGACCACGGCCATGCTGACCCTGGGGGCGCTGGGCATGATCGGAGTTCCGCCCCTGGCTGGCTTCGTCAGCAAGTGGTATCTCGGCCTGGGGGCGGTGGCAGCCGAGCAGTACTGGATCATCGCGGTACTGCTCGCGAGCACCGTACTCAACGCCATCTACTTCCTGCCCCTGCTGCATCGCGCCTGGTTCCGACCACCCCGGCAGGGGGAAGCGGATCCCGGAGAAGCCCACCCGGGTCTGCTCGGGCCCACACTGTTTACCGGCCTCGCTGCCGTTGGCACGGGCCTGTTCGCGGGCTTCGGCTGGAGTCCACTGGCCTGGGTCGAAGTCATCGTCACCCGGGAGTACACGCCGTGAGCGTACTCCTCATGCTCCTGCCGGCCCTGCCTGCGGTCCTGGGCATGCTTGCACCATCGGGCTGGCTCGGCGTGCGGGGAGTGCTGTGGAGTGTCGTCTTCATCTCCCTGATGGCCGCTGCCACCGCCATGGTGCAACCCGGCGACATGCATCTCGAATGGCTACTGCTCGGCGCCACGCTGGGGCTGGACGAGACGTCCCGGGCACTGCTGGTCGCCGCTGCGCTGCTGTGGCCGGTAGCGACCATCACCGAGCGAGAGCTCTTCGGTGGTGACGACGGGCCGCGATTCAGCATGTGCTTCCTCCTGACCCTGAGCGGCAGCCTGGGGGTGCTCATCAGCCAGGATGCGGCGACGTTTTACCTGTCCTTTGCGGTCATGACCTTCGCCGCCTACGGACTCGTGGTTCATGATGGAACCCGCGAGGCGGTGCGTGCCGGTCGCATCTACCTGATCCTGGCCATCGCCGGCGAGGGACTGCTGCTCTCCGGGTTGTTCCTGATGGCGGCGCAGGTGGGCAATCCCGTCGCCTCGGACATGGGTGACGTCTACTCCGTGCTCCGGCATCCCGGACTCGTGGGGACACTGCTGCTCAGCGGTTTCGCCGTGAAGATGGGGGTCATCCCCCTGCATGTCTGGCTGCCTCTGGCGCACCCGGCCGCACCCGTACCCGCCAGTGCGATACTCTCGGGCCTGCTGGTGAAGGGCGGGCTGCTCGGCTGGCTGCGCTTCCTGCCGCCAGGAGATCCCGCACTGCCAGCACCCGGCGACGTCCTGGCTGTACTGGGCATTGCCGCCGCATTCCTGGCCGCACTGGTCGGCTGCTTCCAGCAAAGGGCCAAGACCGTGCTTGCCTATTCCACCGTCAGCCAGATGGGCCTGCTTACCCTGCTGGCGGGAACCTTGATCGCCGGCCGCGGCGACCCGCAGATCCTGATTCCGGCGATCACGGTATTCGCCGCCCACCACGCCCTGGTCAAGGGCAGCCTGTTCCTGGCGGTGGCCCACCTGAAGGAGTACCGCCTGGCAGTACTTGCGGCAACCATCATCGCCGTCCTGGCGCTGGCGGGTGCACCGTTCACCTCGGGCCTGGTGGCCAAGGCGGCGATCAAGTCCGCGCTGCCGGCATCCCTGACGCTGCTCGTGACCCTGACATCCGTCACGACATCGTTACTGCTGCTTCGCTTCCTCTTGCTTGCCTGGCCAACCGCCGGCAACGGGCGCTCCTTCCTGCGACCCGATCTGGCGGTAACGGCGTGGTTGCTGCTGCTGGCCGCAAGCCAGGCCCTGCCATGGATGATCGCGGACTCGGGCCACCGGGAATACTCGATTGCCGTCCGCGGCCTCGTCGACGCCATCTGGCCCCTGCTGCTGGCAGCCGCCATCGCCTGGGCCGCGGCACGCACGATCCGGCCCTGGCGGACGCTCCCGGAAGGGGACGTGGTGGTACCCGTCGAACGCCTGATCCGCCGGGCCATTGAGAGTGGGAAGGTACTCCGGCGGTGGATTCCCGTGATCAGCGCAACCGCCTCACCGTCGCGGTGGAAGCCGGTTGGGCGGCTGGTGCTGCACGATCCGGACAGTCCGTGGACGGGGGTCCTGCTGCTGTTTCTGGTCCTGCTGCTGCCGTTGCTCTACCTGATCGCTGCATACTAACCCTTCAGGTAGTACTGTCGGGTTGGTAACGTCGATCCGTGGGCGGTTACCCGATGGCGAGCCGGTGGCGCAGGTGATTACGCACCATGGGCCATTCCTGATTGATAATGGAGTACACGACGGTATCCCGAAAGCTGCCGTCGGCCATCCGCTGGTGATTACGCAGGATCCCGTCCTGCTTGGCGCCCAACCGGGCGATAGCCGCCCGGGATGCCTGGTTGATCCAGTGGGTACGGAACTCGACGGCAATGCTTTCCAGGGTCTCGAAGGCATGTTCCAGCAACAGCAGCTTGCACCCCGTATTCACCGCCGTGCGCTGGTGGCTGCGGGCATACCAGGTGTATCCGATCTCCAGCCTCCGGTTGCGTTCGTCCACGTTGCAAAAGCGGGTGGAGCCAATGATCTCCCCGGTATCCGCCCGCCGCACCGTAAACGGCATCTCCCCCGCCCCCTCGCGCCGCGCCAGGGCACGCTCGATCTCCACCGACATGTCTTCCGGGGAGGGCACCGAGGTATACCAAAGGCGCCAGAGCTGGCCATCCGACGCCGCGGTTATCAGGCCGGGAACGTGATCCGGGGCAAGGGGCTCGAGCATCACGTGGCGACTCCTGAGCACGACGGGTTCTATCCAGCGTTCCATGATTCACTCCATGCGAGAGATTGGCCGGAGTTCCCCAAGTCGGATCCCTCCCTACCGGGGACTGACAGCAGGCTACCGCTTTCCGCGCCGCCGGCACAGGGCAGAGCCATCGCCTGCCCCGGACCATCAACGCTAGCCTGGCGACGCTACGCTGCGAAATGGTAGGTTTCCGACAACCCCTGATCGAGGCACGCACATGCGCAGATTTCAGTTGCCGGGCCGTTCCACGGTCCATGCCACCGAGGGAATGGCCGCTACCTCCCAGCCGCTGTCCACTCTTGCCGCCATCAACGTACTGCAGGCGGGCGGCAATGCGATGGATGCTGCGGTAGCCGCCTGCGCGGTCCAGTGCGTCGTGGAACCGGGCTCCACCGGCGTGGGGGGTGACTGCTTCGTCCTCTACGCGCCCCGCGGCGGCGACCGGGTGATCGCCTATAACGGCTCCGGGCGGGCACCGGCTGCGGCGACGGCGGAATGGTACGCGGAACGAGGCATACGGGAGCTGCCGCTGCATTCCCCCCACGCCGTCACCGTCCCCGGGGCAGTGGAGGCCTGGTGGCGGCTGCTCCAGGATCACGGTACCCGCTCACTGGACGAACTGCTGCGCCCGGCAATCCACCATGCCCGCCACGGCTATCCGCTCGCGCCGCGCACCCGGGCGGATTGGCAGGACAAGGCCGCGCACCTGGCGCTCGACCCGGCGGCCCGGGAGATCTTCCTGGTCGACGGCCATGCTCCGCCGGTCGGCGAGGTGCACCGGCAGCCACTGCTGGCCGACACCCTGACGGCCATCGGCAGGCATGGGCCGGACGCCTTCTATCGGGGTGCGGTCGCCGAGGATATGGTCCAGCGCCTGCAGGCGCTGGGCGGCCTGCACACCATGAAGGATTTCGTCAACGCCGCGGGCGAATACGTGGAGCCAATCACGACCGACTACCGTGGCCACCGGATTGTCGAGTGTCCGCCCAACGGCCAGGGCGTGATCGCTCTGCTGATGCTCAATATTCTCTCCGGGTTCCCGGCCGGGGACGTACCCGCGCTCTCTGCAGCGCGGCTACACCGCCACATCGAGGCCGGCCGGCTGGCCTACCAGGTCCGCAACGCCCTCGTGGCGGATCCATCCCAGGCTAAGGTGCCGGTGGACTGGATTCTCTCCGAGGCCCATGCCGCAGGGTTGCGCCAGCGCATCGATCCGCGCCGGCGACTGCCCGCTCTGCCGGCGGTACACGCTCCCGCCGGTGACGACACAGTGTACATCACGGTGGTGGACCGGGACCGCAACGCGGTGAGCTTCATCAACTCGCTGTTCAAGCCCTTCGGCAGCGGAATTGTCGCGCCGCGCAGTGGTGTGCTGCTGCACAACCGGGGCATCAGCTTTTCCCTGGAGCCAGGTCATCCCAATGCCATAGCCCCGGGGAAGCGGCCGCTGCACAGCATCATTCCGGGGATGGTGCTGCGCGACAACCGGGTTCACATGCCCTTTGGCGTGATGGGAGGACATTACCAGGCTGCTGGCCACGCCTGGTTCCTGACCAGCCTGCTCGACCACGGCCTGGACCTGCAGGAAGCGATGGACCTGCCCCGCGCATTCCAGGAACCGGGCAGCGAACAGGTACAGGTGGAAACTCCGGTTCCGGCGGCGATAGGCGAAGAGCTCGTCCGCCTGGGGCATGATGTCATACAGCCCACCGAGGCCATCGGCGGCGCCCAGGCGATCACCATCGACTGGCGGAACGGAACACTCACCGGCGCCTCCGACCACCGCAAGGACGGCTGCGCCCTTGGTTATTGACCGTATCAGGAGATGTTGTCAGGTTTCAGTGATTTCTGCGCCGCGTGCTTCGCGATGCGGCCGGGCGCGCAAACAGGTCATGCCGGGCCCCGGTCAGGCGCCGACCTGGACAATCTTCATGGCGTTGGTGCCGCCGGCTACACCGGTGAGGTCACCCTTGGTGATGATCACCAGTTCACCGTCCGCCACCGCACCCATGCCCTGCAGACAGTCCACCGCATCCCGGACCACCAGATTGGGGTCGAAATGCTCCAGTTCGAAGTCTACCGGATACACGCCCCGATACATGGTAACCCTGCGGCGGGTGCTCTGATGCCGGGTCAGTGCGTAAATGGGAATGCCGGAACTGATCCGGGACATCCACAATGGCGTGGACCCGGATTCCGTGAGGGCGATGATGGCACGCACGTCCAGGTGGTTGGCCGTGTACATGGTGGCCATGGCGATCGCCTCGTCCACCCGCTCGAAGTGGCTGTCCATACGGTGCTTGGAGCGCTGCGTCATGCGCTGCCGCTCGGCACCGA